>DAIQOT010000270.1:0-4923 GCA_036787695.1 Solirubrobacterales bacterium
CTCGCCGCGTGCGACGCCGGGAACGCGGCGGCCGACGCGGTCTCGCTCGGCGACGGGAGCATCGTCGTCGCCGGCCGCGAGTACCCGCTGAGCGAGACCTCGCGGGTCGTCGTCGTCGGTGCCGGGAAGGCGACCTTCGCGATCGCCGCGGCGCTCGAGGCGCGGCTCGGCGAGCGGATCGACGCGGGCCTGATCGCCGTCCGGCACGACCAGGAGACGACGCCGCTGGCGATCGAGGTCGCGGTCGCCGACCACCCGCTGCCGAGCGAGCGCAGCGCCGACGTCGCCGAGCGCCTGCTGGCGATGGTCGAGCCGCTGGGACCCGAGGACCTCCTCCTCGCCTGCTTCACCGGCGGCTCGAGCGCCCTCGCCAGCCTGCCGCCGGCCGGCGTCACCGTCGCCGAGAAGCGCGACCTGCACGAGCTGCTGCTCGCCTCGGGGATGCCGATCTCGGCGATCAACACCGTGCGCAAGCACGTCTCCAACTTCAAGGGCGGTCGGCTCGCCGCGCTCGCGACGCCGGCGCGGGTGGTCAACCTGACCGTCTCCGACGTAGCCGGCGACGTCCTCGACCTGCTCACCGACCCGAGCGTCCAGGACACCTCGACCGCCGCCGACGCCCGCTCGGTGCTCGCCGCCTACGACCTCTGGGACCGCGTCCCCGCCTCGGTCCGCGCCCACCTCGAATCCGACGCCGCCGAATCGCCGCGCCTCGATCCCGACCTCGTCTCCACCGAGTTGCTGGTCACCGGTCACGGCGCCTGCGAGGCGATGATCGCCGAGGCCGGCGCGGCGGGCTGGCCCGCGATCCAGCTCTCGACCAGCCTCGAGGGCGAGGCGCGTGAGCTCGGCCGCCTGGTCGCCAACCTGGCCCGCGAAAGCGCCCGCGAAGGCGCCCCCTTCGAATCCCCGGTGATCCTGGTCGGCTGCGGCGGCGAGTCCGGCGTGACCCTCCGCGACGGCGCCGGCTTCGGCACCGGAGGCCCCAATCAGGACGCCGCGATCGCCGCTGCCCTCGAGCTCGACGGAGCCCCCGTCGCCGCCGTGATGATCGACACCGACGGCTCCGACGGCGGCACCGAGTGGGCCGGCGCGGTCGCCGACGGCTCGACCGTCACCCGCGCCCGCGAGCTAGGCCTCGACCTCCGCCAGGCCCTCATGTCCCACCGCTCCGCCGAGCCCCTCACCGCCCTGGGCGACCTCGTAGAGACCGGCGCCACCGGCACCAACGTCAACGACCTGATCGTCCTCGCCGTCGGCGCCGCCCCGCAGCCCTAGACCGTCACTGTCTGCATTTACCCCTCTTATTTCGGGGGTAAATGCAGACGCTCGTGCGGTTCAGGGTCGTCGGACCGGCGAGCCGATAGAAAGCCATCATGGGCTGGAAGCTGGCTTTGCTCGCCGTAGTTGTCTGTGCCGTCACCGCGTTTGTCGTGAGACAGATCTTTGGTGATGACGGTCGGACGACTACGAAGACCGTCAAGATCGTTCGCGTTGCGCGGACCAAGCCCGCCGCGACCTCGCCGAAACCGCCGCAGTCTTCGAGAAGAGGCGAGGCGTCGGAACTGCGGGCGAAGCCTTCGAAGGCGATGCCGCCCGCTTCCAGTACCTCACGGACGAATAGCCCCCTCGCGGGCATGATCATCAGCGTCGACCCCGGCCACAACGGTGGCAACTTCAGTCATCCGGAAGCGATCGGCCGGCTGGTGCCGGCGGGTGCAAACGGGACGATGAAGCCCTGTAATACGACGGGTACCGCTACCGACGATGGCTCACTGACCGAGGCACAGTTCAACTGGGATGTCGCGCAGGACGTCGTGCCTCGTCTCGAGCGGTTGGGAGCAATTGTCATCCTGACGCGGCACTCGAACGACGGTGTCGGACCCTGTGTCGACGAACGGGCCGAAATCGCCAACCACGCTCATGCGGCGGTGGCGCTCTCGATCCACGCGGACGGCAACCTTTCCGAAGGCGCACACGGCTTCGACGTTATCCATCCGTCTACCGCTGAAATGGTGGCGCCGGAGATGGCCGGCCCCTCGCTGAGGCTGGCCCGAGCCGAGCAGAACGCGCTCGTCGCCGCTGGAATTCCTCCAGCCAACTACGACGGCAGTGAAGGCCTCGACGAACGCTCGGATCTCGCCGGCCTCAATCTCGCCAAGGTCCCCGCGGTCCTCGTCGAGCTTGGCAACATGCGCGAACCCGAAGAGGCTGCCCGGCTCGAGAATCCCGTCTATCGCAATGAGCTGGCCGACGCGCTGGCCGCCGGCATCGTCTCTTTCCTTCACCGCTCCTGAACGGTTTCCTCTGGTCGCGCCTATATGGTCGAGTTCCTTTGAACTACCAGGACCCACACAACAGGCGGCGGGCCACCGGCAGACGGCACGATGAGCGCTTCTGGGAAGACGCACGGCACACCCCAGGTTGGGCGAAGGTCGTCGCGGTGGTGATCGTCGCGGGCGGGCTCGGAGCAGCGATCGCGATCTTTGCCTCCCGCACTGGTGAGAGCTCGACCCAGGTGGCGCAGACGGTGACCAGGCAGGTCCATGTCAAGGCGAAGCCGGCGGCGAATGAACAGCACATCACGTATCCAGCTCCCAAGCACGAACACGCCAAGGAACCGAGCCAGGTCAGTGGGACCACGAAGAAGGAAGCCGAAGAAAACACCGGCGGTGCCGTGAGCGGCAGTGGCGGCGGGAAGTTCCTCGGGTCGAGCGCGGAAGCCTCATTCGACGCCATGGCCGCGTCTCTGCCCGCACAGGTCGGGATGGCGGTCGAGCCCCTGGGCTCCGAAGAAGTGATCGAATTCGGCACCCTTCTCCACAGCGGGCATGCTTGGAGCTCGATCAAGCCCGCGATCCTCTCCACCGTTCTGGCCGAACAGGGGGAACAGCTCGGGCCCGAAGAAGAATCTTGGGCGGATGGTGCGATCACGGCATCCGACAACGAAGACGCAGCCGCCCTCTTTCACACGATCGAAGGCCGTCAGGGCGGTCTGGAAGGTGCCAGTGCCGCGGTCGGCAACACCATCCACGAAGGCAGCAGCGCCGGCACCGTCGTCGCCACCGCGCCGCCTCCGCCTGGCGCGGTCTCGACCTACGGACAGACGGACTGGCCGGTCGGTGAAGCGGTGCGCTTTTACCACGGCCTCGCGACCTGCAAAGTCCACGGCACCTCCTACATCGAGGGCCTGATGGAACAGGTGATCCCCGAACAGCGGTGGGGGCTCGGAGAAGCGAGCTGGCCGTCGGGCGACAGGGTCGGGATGAAGGGCGGCTGGGGTCCTGACACCGAAGCGAACGGTGGCTATCTGGTGCGCCAGTCTGGCTTCGTGCAGAACTCGGAGGGAGGGTTCGCGGTCGCGATGATCGCGATCGACGAATCAGGCAGCTACCCCGCCGGCGCCTCTGACCTGACGGCAATGGCGCAATGGCTGGCCGGCGAACTGAAGGGCACCGGGCCGACTTTCCATAGCTGCACCGGCTGAGTCAGCCGCCGAAGATCACGGTTGCCGGGCCTTCGACGGCCTTGCAGATGACGGGCGTCGGTTCCCCGCAGTTCAATTCCAAAGTTTCGCCCGTCGCCGTGTCCATGGGGAAGAAGAGACCGCGATGCCCTTCTTCGTAGGCGGAGAGGACCTGTTCGCCGACTTCACAGGACACGCCTTCGACCGAGAGTTTCTTGTCGCATCTGGTAGGTCCCGCTGACTGTGCGATCTCGCCACCCCCTTCAGTCCGGTTCGGGACTTCGACGACCTTTTCGGTCACCGTCGTCGTCACGGCCTTGCTCGAGTCACCGCCGGAGATGATGAAGGCGAGAGCGATGAGGATGCTGGCGGCGGCGATCGCGCCGACGATCACGGTCGCGGCGCGCATCTAGTATTCGCGCACTGCTTGCAGGGGGAAGGTCACGAGGGCTTCGTTACCACCGGTGCATTCAATGAAGTCCGCGTAGTCGAAGCATTCCATCCCGTAGCTTTCATCGGTCGTTTCGCTGTACGCCTCGACGTACATGACCGACGATTCACCTATCGCTTCGTATTCTTCCCAGTAGGCGACGAAGACGTTCTCCGCGAACGGACAGCTGGTGACTTCGTTCGCGGAGATGTTCTGGTCGCACGACTGGGTGGCAGCGCCGCCTCCGCCCGAGTATTCGGGTTCAGGAGCAGGTTCAGGTTCAACCCGCGGCGTCGGCGTCGTGTTCTGGCCGCTGGCCTTGGCCGAGCCGAAGTAGACGGCAGCATTATTCCCGCCGGTGCAGGTTATGAGGCGCGTTCCCTTACAGGTCATCGCATACGTCTTGCCGGTGACCGGACTGTAGACCGAGAGCTCGTGCGCCCCGTCCGCTTCGGCGTAGGCAGATTGGGTGTTTTCGGCGAATGGGCAGGTGGTGTACTGATTCACCCAGAGTTCAGACGCGCCCGAACAGGATTCCGAACCCGCGGGCGGCTCTATGGGCTTCGGGGGCTGAGGCTTCACTTTCTTCTTCAGCACCGCGGCCTTCGGTTTCGTCTTGGTTGGCGTCGTGACGGCGGAGACCGTGCTCGAACTAGGTGAGCTTTCCTTGCTGAAGGTGCCGGAGGCGGCGAGGACGGCTGCCGCGATTCCGCAGACCGCGACGATGCCGATGACGATCAGCGCCACGGGACTTCCCGAACGATCACGGTGTGGCTGCGGCGGAGGGGTGGCGTATCCGTAGGGCGGAGGGGTCTGCTGTTGGCCGGCACGAAGTGGCGGTGGGGTGATGGGCCCCGCTTTCGTCTGCTCATGCGTCTGGCCCAGAAGGATGGTCGGGTCGGTGTCGCCGGTCGAGGCCTGCGCCGATGCGAGGCCCTCGGAGAACTCTCGTCCCGTCGGAAAGCGGTCGTTCGGGTCGATCGCAAGTGCCTTCTGGAAGAAGGCGTCGTAACGATGCCCGAGGGCG
>DAIQOT010000271.1:0-4892 GCA_036787695.1 Solirubrobacterales bacterium
GGGCGCTTTGACTACGGTGGTGGGGGGGGGGGGGGAGGCCTGCACCTGCCGGACTTCAAGCTGCCCTGGAAGGGACGGGAACGGCGTGAACGCGGCTCGCGGCGCAAGCCGCCGGCGCGGCGGATCGCCTTCTGGCTCGGGATCGCGATCGTCGGCTGGATCTTCATCAGCCTGCTCTCCTTCGCGGTCTCGGCGCAGCTGCAGTCGTTCAAGCTCGGGAGCGAAGTCAAGGACGCCCTGCACGGCAACCCGTTCATCCTGCCGAGCGCGCAGAACATCCTCGTGATGGGTACCGACGCCCGCCCGGTCACCACCAAGGAACTGAACGAAAACGGCGAAAGCGACGCGCCGAAAAAGAAGTGCTACGAACAGCAGGAAAAGGGCGAAGCGCCGCACGCCCCCTGCGAAGAGGGCGAGTTCCGCGCCGACTCGCTGATGGTGGTCCGGGCGGGCGGCGGCACCTTCAACAAACTCTCGATCCCGCGCGACTCCTTCGCCGAAATCCCCGGCGAGACGCCGCAGAAAATCAACGCCGCCTACGCGTTCGGAGGCGCCGCGCTGCAGATCAAGACGGTGGAAAAGTTCCTCCACATCAAGATCGACCACGTCGCGATCATCAACTTCACCGGCTTGGAAAACCTGGTCGACTCGGTCGGTGGCATCCAGGTGAACCTGCCGCGCAAGCTCTGCGCCGAAATCTCCGGCGGGTCCGGGCACGGCCAGGGCGGCGTGACGCTGCACCTGAAGAAGGGCGAGAACACGCTCGACGGCGAGCAGGCGCTGGCCTACTCGCGGATCCGCGAGCCGAGCGAATGCCCCGGCAAGGGCAAGAGCGCCTTCACCTACGGCTACAGCGACCTCAACCGCGCGCAGGCCCAGCAGGCGGTGATCAACGGGATCAAGGACCGCCTCACCAGCATCACCCGCATCCCCTACAACTTCATCAAGGGCCCGATCATCGGCTGGGACGCGCCGAAAGCGTTCATCTCCGACATGGGCTTCTTCACGATGCCGCAGCTGGTGATCTCGGCGGCGATCGGCGGGACCGGCGGCACCAACGTCCTCTGCGGGACCCCCAAGGAAGCGGCCAAGTGCGGGGTCGGTCCCGGAGGCTCGATCGAAGTGCCCCACTCGGTCCGCCGCGCCGCCGTCAAGCGCCTGATGGGCTGACCCGGGCGCAGGAGGTGCGACGACGGCGGCGGCGAAAGGCCGCCCCATGAAACTTCGCCGCCACCTCACCTACGCCAACGTCATCTCCACCCTCTGCCTGTTCCTGGTGCTCGGGGGCGGCGCCGCGTTCGCGGCGACGAAGCTGGCGAAGAGCAGCGTCGGCACCGAACAGCTGAAGGGCGAAGCGGTGACGAAGGGGAAGCTGGCGCCGAACTCGGTGAACAGCAAGAAGGTTGTCGACGGATCGCTGACCGGCGAAGACATCGCCAGCTCGACCCTCGGCAAGGTGCCGAACGCGACCAACGCCGAACACGCCGCTTCGGCGACGACCGCCGGCTCCGCCAACAGCGCCTCGACCGCCACCAACGCGTCCCACGCGACGAGCGCCGACACCGCGACGAACGCCGCCGACGCGGAAAAGCTCGACGGCCACACGCCGAGCGAATTCGGCGCGGTGCTCATCGCCAATCCCGACCTGTTCATGGCGGAACTGGAAGCTGAAGCGTATTTCTCGGTGAGCGGCTCAGCCTTGGCCCAGGCGACGATCAAAGGGGCGCCGACGATCCTGCCGAACCGGAAATTCCGCGCGAGCGAATTCGCGATCCACCTCGAAGGGGAAGCGCAGGCCGGCATCAGCGTCCACGCCTCGCTGGTCGTCAATGGGGCCGAAACGGAAGTCTGCACCTTGACCGCGGTGCCCAGCACCTGCACGCCATCGACGAGCGTCGAAATCCCCGCCGGAGCGCAGGTCGCGTGGAAGCTGGCGACCGCCACGCCGGTCGCGGAAGTGCGCCCGACGCTGGCGCTGCGCCTCGGCCCCGCCTAGGCGGCTAGTCGCTGGACGAGCTGGAGCTCGACGAGCCGGCCGTCGACTCCGATTTGGAGCTCGAGCCGGAGTCGGAGGAGCTCGAGGAGTCCGACGAGCCCGACGAATCGGAGGACGACGAGTTTTCGCTCGACGACCCGTTGGAGCCGCCGCCTTTGCGTTTGCCGTAGTCGGTGTTGTAGAAGCCGGAGCCCTTGAAGTGGACCGCCGGAGCGGTCAGCACGCGGTGGGCGGGGGCGCCGCACTCGATGCACTCGGTCAGCGACTCGTCCGTCATTTTCTGCAGCACGTCAAAGACGTGGCCGTTGTCACATTTGTACTCGTAGATAGGCACGGGCGGCGGATTATCGCAGCCGCTACGGTTCGGGCATGTCGACGACCCCTGAGCAGACCCCCCCACCCGAGGTGACGATGGAGGAGATCGTGGCGCTGTGCAAACGCCGCGGCTTCGTCTTCCCGTCCTCGGAGATCTACGGCGGGATCGGTTCCACCTATGACTACGGCCACTACGGGGTCCTGCTGAAGACCAACGTGAAGAACGAGTGGTGGCGCTCGATGCTGCAGGAACGCGACGACATCGTCGCCCTCGACTCGGCGATCATCCAGAGCCCGAAGGTCTGGGAGGCGTCCGGCCACCTCGCCGGGTTCACCGATCCGCTGGTCCAGTGCCTCGGCAAGTGCAAGCGGCGCTGGCGGGAGGACCACCTGCGTGAGGCCGTGGCGGCCGAAGGCGGCGACCCCGACGGCGAGATCAAGTGCCCCGAGTGCGGCGGCGACCTGAGCGAGCCGCGCAACTTCAACCTGATGTTCGAGACGCACGTCGGCCCGGTCGCGGGCGAGGGCTCGGAGGTCTACCTCCGCCCGGAGACGGCGCAGGGCATCTTCATCAACTTCAAGAACGTGCTCGGCTTCGCCCGCAAGAAGCCGCCGTTCGGGATCGCCCAGGTCGGCAAGTCCTTCCGCAACGAGATCACCCCCGGCAACTTCATCTTCCGCACCCGCGAGTTCGAGCAGATGGAGATGGAGTTCTTCGTCCCGCCGGACGACGCCGAGCGCTGGTACCACGAGTGGATCGGGCTCCGCGAGCGTTGGTACACCGACCTCGGCCTGCGCCCCGACCACCTGCGGATCCGCCCGCACGACCAGGACGAGCTGTCGCACTACTCGTCGGGGACGAGCGACGTCGAGTACCTCTTCCCGATCGGCTGGTCGGAGCTCGAGGGGATCGCCAACCGCGGCGACTTCGACCTCAAAGCCCACACCGCGGCATCCGGCGAGAAGCTCGAGTACTTCGATCAGCAGACCAAAGAGCGCTACGTGCCGAACGTGATCGAGCCGGCGGCGGGAGCCGACCGGGCGACGCTCGCCTTCCTCGTCGACTCCTACGAGGTCGAGGAGGTCGAGGGCCGGCAGCGCACCGTGCTGCGCCTCCACCCGCGCCTCGCCCCGGTCAAGGTCGCGGTGCTGCCGCTGGTCTCCAAGGAGGGCCTGCCGGAGAAGGCGCGCGAGATCTTCGCCGACCTGCGCAAGCGCCTCCCCACCGAGTTCGACGAGGGCGGCTCGATCGGCAAGCGCTACCGCCGCCAGGACGAGATCGGCACCCCCTGGGGCATCACCGTCGACTTCGACACGATGCAGGACGATACCGTCACCCTCCGCGACCGCGACTCCCTGGAGCAGGTCCGCGTGCCGATCGAGGGCCTCGGCGACGAGCTCGTCCGCCGCCTCGAAGCCCCCTGGCAGAGCCCCAAGCTCAGCTAGCGCTCGGCGCCCGGCGGCGAGTTCGCACTTTCGGCCGCATAGAGCCCGAAACTGCGAACTCGACGCACCGGGGGGACCGGGCGAAGGGACGCGGCACCCCGACGCCCGTCATCCCAGGAGGACAAGCGCCGGGGTGGAAGGTCCGCGCCCGACTAGCGGCGGCGTCGACGGCCGGGGTGGCAAAGGGCCGCTAGTCCGACGCCGGACACGTCCCGCAGGATGGCGACGCTAGAAGACGTTTGAGTACCCTCTGTTGGCTGATCTATTAGATCGGCGTTAGTCGACTGATGACCGAGCCAGGGGACGGAAAAGTGGGGTTGACGGACGGGGTGCTCGAGGACCTCGCCTACGGGGTCGCGGTGGCCGAGGCGGACCGGCGCCTCTCCTTCGTCAACCGGCGCGCCCGCGAGCTGCTGATGCCCGCCGCCGCGGCGCGCTCGGCCGAGGAGCCGCTGACCTGCTGCGAGGCGATCTGCGACCACCTCGAGCCGGTGCTCGGCGGCGGCTGCCTGTCGGAGCGCGCCCGCTCCGCCGCCGCGACCTTGCCGGAGGTCCGCATGGACCTCGAGACCGGCACGCTGCGGAGCGCCGCCTGGGTCACCGCCTCCCCCGCCGCCGACGGCGACCGCGTCGTCTTCCACCTCCGCCCCGGCCAGCCGGGCGACCGTCGTCGGCGCACCGAGACGCCCTGGGCCGGCCGCTCCGCCGACGAGGCGCCGGACCTCCAGATCACGACCCTGGGACGGTTCGCGGTCGAGGGGCCCGACGGGCCGATCGGCGGCGACTGGCTCGGCCAGCGCCCCGGCCAGTTGCTCAAGTTCCTGATCTGCGAACGGCGGCGCGCGGTGACCAGCGACCAGATCGGCGAGACGCTCTGGCCCGAGGCGGGACCGAGCGAGAGCGGCAACCGCCTCCGCTACAACGTCCACGCGCTCCGCGGCAAGCTCGAGCCGGAGCGCGAGGCGCGCGGCGCCGGCCGCTTCGTCCTCACCCCGCGCGGCGCTACGCGCTCGACTCGGCGCGGGTCTGGATCGACGCCGACCGCTTCGAGGTCGAGGTATTGGCCGGACTCGGCGCCGTCCGCCAGGTGCTGCTCGAGGAGGCCGAGGGGCACCTCGCCGAGGCGCTGACCCTC
>DAIQOT010000272.1:0-3103 GCA_036787695.1 Solirubrobacterales bacterium
GGGGGTGATCGACAGGCCCAGCAGCGTGTTCAGGGTCGCCGCGTGGCGCGCCTCGACGGTGTGGATCGAGAGTGCCGCCGCGAGCACTTCCGGGCTTTCGATGTTCCCTGCCTGGCCGAGGTAGGCGGCGGCGCCGAGGTTCTCGACGGTGCCCGCGAGTTCGGCGACGGACTTGGCGTTTTCGAGCGGGAATTCCGACTTCGGCTTCGTCGCCGGCTTGCCGCCGAGTTTTTTCACCGTGCTGTTCAGGGCCGCGACGTGCTGGGCCTCCTCGCTGCCGAACTTTTTCAGCACCGCGAGTTCTTCACCCTTGAAGAGCCCGCTCTTGACGACTTCTTCGTAGAAGGCGGTCTCTAGATACTCGAGCGTCAGGGCGTAGTTCAGGATGCCGATGTCACCCTTACCGAACTGTTCGGTTTCGGACTTCATACCTTCAGCCATCGGCTTCGATTCATTGGTGACCATCGTGGTGCTGTTGCCGCCACCACCGCAGGCGGCGAGGAGGGCAGCGAGCCCGGTCCCACCACCGACTGCGATGAACTTGCGCCGCGACACGGGGTCCTTCACGAGCCGCGCGACAGCGCTGCGCTCGGATGAGCGTTGGTCCAACTCCGGCATGGTGCGCCTCCTCTTAGGGGTTACGCTTCTTGCCGACCACTACGGGCGGTAGTGACACCTCGGATCAGGGAGTGACCACATAAGTGTGTCGATGTGGTCGCCGACGCCCGGCTGCCCACCCGGTGTCGCGGGCCGGGCGGGCGCTCTGGGCGGTGGGGGCCGGCGGCGGTCTGCCGGCTACCTTGGGGGGCTGGAGGCCGTGAGGCCACGGACGAACGTACGCACTGCGCACCGATCACGCATCACTCGGATGGGGTGATCCCGTCCCTGCGCTGAGGCGAGTTCACCCAGATCTGGCGATGCGCTCGGCGGCGTCTTCCGGTGAGATCTCGCCTACGGAATCGAGTTGAGAGAGGGGAGGACGTGCGCAGACCGAAAACGCTCCTGCCGGCGCGGATGCTCGAGGTCGCGGGTGGGCGCTCCGCACGCCACCGTCCCTCGACGCCGCCGGTCGACCGCCGCGTCGTCGACGCCGGCGGGGCCGAGGCGCGGATCGACGCCCTTGCCAAGCTGAAGGCGCTGTTCGACTCGGGCGTCCTCACCGACCGCCAGTTCGCCGACGAGCGCGAGCGCCTGCTCGGCGGGTGAGGCGATGACCGGCGGCCTCGGCGACGTCCTCGGGCCGGTCCAGGTCCTGCTGATCGGCCTCGACGAGCCCGGCTCCGAGCGGATGCTCGCCGCCGAGCTGCAGGACCTGCACTCCCAGGACGCGGTGCGGGCGCTCGACGTGCTGCGGGTGCGGCGCGAGCCCGACGGCGGGCTCCGCCGTCTCGACCCGCCCGACCCCGAGGAGTTCGCGGGGACCGTGGTCGAGGCGCTCCTCGTCTCCGACTCGGGCGACGAAGCGATGGCCGAGGGGACGTGGTCGCTGGCCGAGCGGCTGCCGCGCGGCGCGGCGGCGGCGATCATCCTGCTCGAGCACCGCTGGGCGCTCCCGCTGCGCGAAGCGGCGGCCGGGGTCGAGGCCGAGGTCTTCGACGACGCCTGGGTCCACCCGAGCGACCTCGCCGCCGCCCGCCGCGCCGTTGGCTCGTTCGGCCAGTGATGACCTCATACCTTGGCCAAATGTGCCGTTGTCAAGGGCCGCCGAACGGGTTAGGTTTCTCTTAGCAATCGGAGCCAAGGTCGTCCTCACGGGGGAGGTGGAACGCTTGGCCGTGGACTCCTTAGGTGAAAACGAGACTGGCCACCGCGACACGGTCGCCCGCGCGCGACTGACGGATCGCCTCCGCTCCGCCGACACCGAGGCGGTGCTCCTCCACGCGCCGGCCGGGTACGGCAAGTCGGTCCTCCTCGCGCAGTGGGCGCGGAGCGACCCGCGGCCCTTCGCCTGGGTGACGCTCACCGAAGCCCACGACGACCCGGCGGTGCTGCTGACCGCGATCGCCGAGGCCTTCGAGCCGATCGAGCCGGTCGAGACGGCGGTGATCGACAGCATCCAGACCTCGCGGCCGAACCTCGACGTGGTCGCGCCGCGGCTCGAACGGGCGCTGCGCGAGCGCGTCGTCCCGGCGGTGCTGGTCCTCGACGAGCTCGAGCACCTCGAGTCGCCCGCGAGCCTGCGGCTGGTCGAGGCGCTCCTCGGCGGGATCGGCGACGGCTCGTGCCTGGCGCTGGCGACCCGGGCGGTGCCGCCGATCCACGTCAGCCGGCTGCGCGCCGAAGGCCGCCTCACCGTGATCGAGACGCGCGACCTGACGATGACGCCGGGGGAGGCGCGGCGGCTGCTCGCCGGGGCGGGCGTCGCCGTCGGGGCCGAGGAGGTGGAGACGATTGTCGCCAAGACCGAGGGCTGGCCGGTCGCCCTCTACCTCGCCGGGATGACGCGCGGCGCCGGCGCCCCCCAGGCCTGGCTGCCGGACGCGGCCTTCGGCGGCGACGAGCGCAACCTCGTCGATTACATGCGCGACGAGCTGCTCGCGACGCTGAGCGCCGAGGACGTCGACTTCCTCATCCGCGTCTCCTTCCTCGACCGGCTCGGCGGCGAGCTCTGCGACTTCGTCCTCGAGGCCGACGGCTCGGGCGCGCGGCTGGCCGAGCTGGCGCGGCGCAACATGCTGCTGGTGCCGCTCGACCGGCGCGACGAGTGGTTCCGGCTCCACTCGCTGCTCGCCGACATGCTGCGGAGCGAGCTGGGACGGCGCCACGGCGGCGAGGTCGCGGCGCTCCACCTGCGCGCCTCGCGTTGGGCGGAGGCGGACGGGGACCCGGAACGGGCGGTCGACTTCGCGATCGCCGCGGGGGACTTCGAGCGCGCCGGCCGGCTGATCTGGGAAGCGGTGCCGAGCTTCAAGACGACCGGGCGCCACGCGACCGTGCAGCGCTGGATCGAGCGGATCGGCCTCGAGCGCGCCGCCCGCGATCCGCACCTCAGCCTGACGCTCGCGCACGGCCACCTCGCCGACGGCGACGGCGACGAAGCCGAGTACTGGGCGGCGATCGCCTGCGCCCACCTCGACGCGCCCGCGAGCCTCGCCGCCGACGT
>DAIQOT010000272.1:3113-4890 GCA_036787695.1 Solirubrobacterales bacterium
GAGGGCTACGCCCACCCCTCGGCGGACCTCCGCCAGTTCGCGGCGATCTGGCGCGCCCTGCCGAAGATCGTCTTCTCGACGACGCTCGAGCGCGTCGGTCCCAACGCGACGCTCGCCCGCGGCGGGACGGCGGCGATGGCGACGGCGGCCGACCTGGCGCGCACGGCGCTCCCCGAGGAGAGCCGCTGGGGCGGGTTGGCGGACCTGACGGCGGGGATCGCCGCGCACCTCGTCGGCGATCGCGACGGCGCCCATCAGGCGCTCTCCGACGCGGCGCGCCGGGCCGCGGTCTGGAACGTGCCGCTGGTGCAGATCCTCGCCCTGTCCCAGCTCGCGCTGCTCGCCGCCGCCGACGACGACTGGCCGACCGCGCGCATCCTCGCCTCGCAGGCGCGCGCCGGGGTCGACCGCGCCGGGCTGATCGCGCGCCCCTCGATCGCCCTCGCGATGGCGGTCTCGGCCTACGTCAACGCCGCCGACCAGCGGCGCTCCGAGGCGCTCGCCGACGCCGCCGCGGCGCGGGCGCTGCTCGCCCGGGTGCGCGGCTTCGGCGCCTGGTTCGAAGTCGAGACCGCGGCGGCGCTGGCGGCGGCGGGGGTCGAGCTGAACGAGCCGGTCGTCGCCGCGCAGTTCCTCGCCGCGGCCCGCCTGCGGCTCGCCGACCTGCCCGACGCGCCGATGCCCGCCGCCTGGCTGGAGGAGATCGGAGCCGCGGCCGCCCGCCGCTCGACCGGCGGCCTCGCCGACCTGACCCCGGCCGAGCTGCGCGTCCTGCGGATGCTGTCGAGTCACCTCTCCTACCGGCAGATCGCCGACGAGCTGATCGTCTCGCCGAACACGGTGAAGACGCAGGTGCGCTCGGCCTACCTGAAGCTCGGCGTCTCCTCGCGGCACGAGGCGGTCGAGATCTGCCGCGCGGCGCTATCGCCCGATCGGGGTGATTCGCGGACGCCGCCCGCGTCGTAGTTTCGACTCGGACCCGTTCCTAAGACTGGAGGTCGCATGAGCAGCATGGATTCGACGGGGCGCGCCTCCTTGTCCGTGCGCCGCGCGGCGGTCGACCTGATCGCGACGGCGCCTTGGGACGAGTAGCCCGCCGTGCGGCCGCGGCCTCCGCGCTGGGGTTGGGGACGGGGGCCGTCGTGCTCGCGGCGTTCCTCGCGGCTGAGCGGTTTCCCCGCGGCATCGCGGTCCTCGCCGGGCTCGTGGTCGCACTCGCGGCGGGCTGGACGGCGCTTCGCTCGGAGGGGTTGCGGCGGCTCCTCGCCGCCGGCCTGACCGCCGCGGCGTTGGCCGGGGCGGTGCTCGCCCTGGTGCTGCTCGGCAGCGTCCTCGTCGACCTCGTCGTCGTCGCCCTCGCGGTCGGTGCCGGGGCCTGCGCGCGGGCCGCGTTCCGGATGCGGGTCGAGCTGCCGGCGGCGCCGCGCCCGCACCGACCGGTCCTCTTCTTCAACCCGCGCTCGGGCGGCGGCAAGGCGACGCGGCTGCACCTCGAAGACGAGGCGCGGGCGCGGGGGATCGCGCCGGTCGAACTCGGGCCCGGGGACGACCTGCGGGAGCTGGTCGAGGAAGCGGTCGCGGCGGGTGCCGACGCGCTGGCGATGGCGGGCGGCGACGGCTCGCAGGCGGTCGTCGCCGAGGTCGCCTCGGAGCGCGGGCTGCCCTACGCCTGCGTCCCGGCCGGCACGCGCAACCACTTCGCCCTCGACCTCGGGGTCGACCGCGACGACGTGGTCGGTGCGCTCGACGCCTTCGTCGCGGGCGGCGAGCGGCGGGC
>DAIQOT010000273.1:0-4848 GCA_036787695.1 Solirubrobacterales bacterium
CCGAGTCCGGGGCCAAGCACCCCGCCCGCCGCCCGCTCGAATGCGGCGAGGAGCTCATCGGCGGCCTCGAGCCCGAGCCGGCCCGGCGTCGCGCCGATCCCTTTCGACATCACCTCGACCTCCGCCGCTTCGAAGGCCGGCTCGAGGTCGGCCGGGACGGCCACGGTCGCGTACCCCGCGCCCGCCTTGATCGCCGCCGTCGAGGACATCCGCACCGCCCCGGTGAGGCCGCGCGAGCCGCCCGCGATCGTCACCTGGCCGGAGCTGAACTTGGTCGACTGGGCACCGCGGCGCGGGAGCAGGTCGAGCACGGCGGCCTCGATCACGCCGGCCGCGGCGGGCTCGGGCGCGCCCGGTGGGATACCGATCGGGGCGACGATCAACTCGCCGGTCGCCCACTTGCCGGGGGCGACGTAGTGGCCGACCTTGGCGCCGTGGAAGGTGACGGTGACGTCGGCCTCGACCACCGCGCCCGCGACTTCGCCGGTGGCGGCGTCGACACCCGAGGCGACGTCGCAGGCGACCACCGCCGCGCCGCCCTCCTTGGCCGTGCCGATCGCCTCGATCGCCGCGGCGGCGGGCTCGCGCGGGGCGCCGGAGAAGCCGGTGCCGAAGATCGCGTCGATGACCGCCCCCGACCCCTCGAGCCGCGCCGCGACGTCGTCGTCGACCTCGAAGATCGTCGCCGGCTCGAGCCGCCTCAGGTTCGCCCCCGCGTCGGCGCTCAGCTCGTCGGCCGGCCAGAGCAGCAGCACCTCGGTCGCGAAGCCCATCTCGCACAGGAGGCGCGCCGCGACCAGCCCGTCGCCGCCGTTGTTGCCCTTGCCGCAGACGACCCGCACCGGCCCCGCGGGCGTCCGCCCGGCCACCGCCTCGGCGACCGCCGCCCCGGCGGCCTCCATCAGCGCCAGCGAGTCGACGCCCTGGTCCTCGATCGCCCAGCGGTCGGCCGCCCGCATCCCCTCGGCGTCGTAGAGCCCTCGCAGCCACGGTTCCATGGCCACGACCCTACCCGCGCCCGAGCGCGGCTATTTCGACGGCGCGACCTGAGCTACTTCGAGAGGCCGACGATCACCTTCGCCGTCGTCGTCTGGCCGGTCTTTTCCGAGCCGACGGCGGCGTAGGAGATCTTTTCCAGATACGGGCGCGCGGTGGCGAGCTTTTCCGCTTCATCGGTCGGCAGCGCTTCTTCGAGCAACCCGAGGCCCGGGCGACCGTCGATGAAGACGCTGATCGGGGTCGACCCGAGCGTGCCCTTCGCGGCTTCGAAGTCGGCCGTCGTGCCGAGCGTCTTGGTGCTCGATTTCAGCGCCCGCGCCGCCGCCTTCGCGCCGTAGGCGATGACGATCTTTTCGCCCGCGGTGCCGAAGATCAGCGGCTGCGAGCCGAGCTTCGACGAGCGCACCGAGAAGCCGGTGATTTCGCCGTTGGTCGCGGTCACGCCTTCGGTCCCGGTCGCCCGCAGCACCAGGCCGATGCCGCCGATCAGCTGTTTGGCTTCGGCGGCGTTCTTCGATTCGATCACCATCGCGCCGCCGATGTTGCCGATCCCGGTGCCTTCGACGAAACCGCCCGCGTCGCCGAGGTTCGCGCCCAGCGATTCGAGGTTCACGCCGATCTGTTCCAGCGCCGCTTCGAGTTCGCCCGGTTCGAATTCGCCGGGCACGCCGGTTTCGCTGAACCCGTGGATGCCTTCCGCGAGGCTCTTGCCGAAGTCGGGGGTGGCGAAGCCGAGCACCGCGGTCGCCGGCAGCGATTCGAGCAGCTTCGAGGCGTCGCCGCTCTGCACCGCGCCTTTGCCGATGTCGGTGCTGACGTCGAGCTCCACCTGTTCGGAGCCGGGGATGATCGTGCCGACCAGGGTCGAGTGCTGCGGTTCGATCTGGATCAGCGAGAAGAACGCTTTCGTTTCGGCGTCGACGCTCTGGATCGAGCCGCCGAGGTCGACGTAGACGCGGCCGACGCCATCCTCCGGCGCGGCTTCCATCGCCTTCTGGAATTTTTCCGATTCGCCGAGGTTTTCGTCGCCTTCGGAGCTTTCGACCATTTCTTCGAAGTAGGCCTTGGTTTCGCCGTAGGCGAGGTAGTCGCCGATCACGCCGACCACCGATTCGTCTTCCGGCTGGACCCAGTACCGGTCGCCTTCGAATTCGCCTTCTTCGGGCTTTTCTTCGCTCTGTTCGGCGAGCGTTTCGAGGAATTCTTCGGCTTCGCCCGAGTTCGACGTTTCGATCCCGAAGCCGCCGCCGGTGAATTCACTGTCGCCGTGGATTTCTTTGAGGAAGAGTCCCGCCTTTTCGCCCAGCCACGGTTCGACGTCTTCGCCGAAGTCGATCTTTTCGTTGTCTTCGGTCGCCAGCTTTTCGATTTCTTCGGCGGCGAATTCGCCGACGTTGTCGATCCCGAAGACGGTCGAGGTGAGTTCGTTGATCTGTTCGCTCACCTTCGCTTCCGGGGCGAGGTTCGCTTCGATGTAGACGAGGGCGCCTTCCGGGGCCAGGCTCGCCGGTTCGCCGCCGCCTCCACCGGAGCTCGAGCCGCCGCAACCGGCGACGGCGAGCGCCGCGGCGATGACCGCCACGATCGCGAGGAGGACGAGGGCTGGGGCCTTCCGGGATGCGCGCATCCCGGGTTGATACCAGTGCCGCGGCCGGTTTGGATTACTCGACGGTTACGGTCTTCGCCAGATTGCGCGGCTGATCGACGTTCAGACCCCGCGCTTTGGCGATGTCGTAGGCGAGCAGCTGCAGCGGCAGCACGGCCAAGATCGGCTGCAATATCCAGTCGCTGCGGGCGACGAAGATGGCCGAGTCGGCGACCTCGGCGGCCCGCTCGGAGCCTTCGGTGGCGATCGCGATCGTGTCGGCGCCGCGGGCCCGCACCTCCTCGACGTTGGAGAGCACTTTCTCCAGCACAGGGCTGTCGGTGGCGATGCAGACGACCGGGGTCGACTCGTCGAGCAGGGCGATCGGCCCGTGCTTCATCTCCCCCGCCGCGTAGGCGTCGGTCGGGATGTAGGAGATCTCCTTGAGCTTCAGCGCCCCCTCGAGCGCCGTCGGCAGCCCGATGTGGCGTCCCAGGTAGAGGAAGAACTCGCGCTTCGCGTGTAGATCGGCGACGGCGCGGACCGGGCCGGCGACCGACTCGAGCGTCTCGTCGATCTTGATCGGCAGCGCCTTCAGCTCGGCGACCAGCTCTTCGATCCGCGGCACCGGCAGCGTCCCGCGCAACTCGGCGATCCGCAGCCCGAGCAGGTACATCGCCGCCACCTGGGCGAGGAAGGTCTTGGTCGCGGCGACGCCGATCTCGAGGCCGGCGCGGGTGTAGAGGACGGCGTCGGCGTCGCGGGTCGCCTGGCTTCCCATGATGTTGGTGACGGCGAGGACCTTGGCGCCGGCCGATTGGGCGAGGCGCATCGCGGCGAGCGTGTCGGCGGTCTCGCCGGACTGGGTGATGCCGATCACGAGGTCGCCCTCGCCGACCACCGGGTTGCGGTAGCGGTACTCGGAGGCGACGTCCATTTCGACCGGCACCCGCGCCCATTCCTCGATCGCGTAGCGGCCGATCAGGCCGGCGTGGTAGCTGGTGCCGCAGGCGACGATGACGATGCGGCCGACGTTGCGCAGGTACTCGTCGTCGAGGTCGACGTCGGAGAGGTCGACCCCGTCGACCTCGGGCAGGCGGTCGGTGATCGTCTCGGCGACCGCGTCGGCCTGTTCGTGGATCTCCTTCAGCATGTAGGTCTCGTAGCCGCCCTTCTCGGCGGCTTCGGCGTCCCAGGTCACCTCTTCGGAGGCGCGCTCGATCGGGTTGCCGTCGGTGTCGGTGATCCGCACCCCGTCGGCTTCGATTTCGACGATCTCGCCGTTTTCGATCGGCACCGCGATGCGGGTGTCGGCGAGGAAGGCGGGGATCGCCGAGGCGAGGAAGGTCTCGCCGTCGCCGACGCCGGCGACCAGCGGGCACTCCTTGCGGGCGCCGAGCAGGCGGTCGGGCTCGTCGGCGTGCATCGCGACGAAGGCGTAGTGGCCGCGCAGCTCGGCGTAGGCGTCGCGGGTGGCGGTGGCGAGGTCGCCGTCGTAGTGGTGGGCGATCAGGTGGGCGACCACCTCGGCGTCGGTCTCGGAGCTGAACTCCTCGCCTTCGGCGATCAGCCGCTTGCGCAGCTCGGCGTGGTTCTCGACGATCCCGTTGAGGACGATGTGGACCTTGCCGGTGCTGTCGTCGTGCGGGTGCGCGTTCTCCTCGGTGACCCGGCCGTGGGTGGCCCAGCGGGTATGGGCGATGCCGGTATCGGCGGGGATCAAGCTGCCGTTCCCATTCGATGCCTTCTCGACCGCGGCCCGCAGGTTGGCGAGGTTGCCGACCGCGTGGACCGACTCCACCTCCCCGTTCGCAAGCATGCTGATGCCCGCCGAGTCGTAGCCCCGATATTCGAGCTTTTCCAGGCCTTGGAGCAAAAGCTCCTCACAGGGGCGCTTGCCCACATATCCGACGATGCCGCACATAAGAAGGGGAGAGAGGTTAGAGACTGTCTCGGCCCGGCAGGCCCCGAGCTTGAGCCGCGGGCGGAGACTGGCGGACGCCGGCGGCTGCGGCCGTCCGAGTTGGGCCCGACCTTCTCGATGGCGGCCCTGGCAGGCTGTGGCCGCCATCGAGAAGGTCGGGTGTGCGGGAAGTGATGGGGCTTCGTGACGAGCGCCGAGGAGCGTGCGCGTTTCTCCACGAAGTGCGCGTGTCCCGTGACGAAGGCTCATGGAATCGGGCCGATCCTGGCCGGTCGAGATCACGCAGTCGACTTTGACCCCCCTATAGGGGCCCTAAAGTCGACTTCGCGTCCCAGCCTGT
>DAIQOT010000274.1:0-4809 GCA_036787695.1 Solirubrobacterales bacterium
ACGTGCCGCACCCGTTCGACCGCTTCCACTCGGTGCCCGACTACGAGCACCTGCTGGCGATGGTCGAGGAGATCGACCTGCTCGAGGTCTTCAACCCGCGGGTGATGGTGAGCGGCTTCAACGAGGAGGCGGTGCGGTTCGCGGGCAAGTACCGGATCGTCCCGGCCGCCGGGTCGGACTCCCACGTCGCTCAAGGGCTGGGCAGCGTGCGCCAGCGGATCCACGATTTCGACGGGCCGGCCGAGTTCCTCGAGGCGATGCGCGACGCCGACATCACCCGCAAGCACAAGAACCTGGTCTACGTGCAGACGCTGAAGTTCCTGCAGACGACGGGGCGGCCGAAGGCGCCGAAACGGCGCGTGGCCAACCCGAAACCGGTGCGCGGCGGGCGGCCGCGGCGGGGCGTGGGAGGGCGCGGGCCGGCCGGCAAGAGCTGATGCACGGCTCGCGTCGCGAAGGAGCCGCGCCGACCCCGTCAAAGAGGTCCGGGCAGATGCATTCCACCGACGACGAGATCCGCGAGAAGTATCTAGAGAGGGCGATCCGCGAGCTCAACCAGATGAGCCGCGAAATCCTCGACTGCCCGTACTGCCCGCGGGGGAAACTGATGCCGGTGCTCGGCTCGGGCCACCCGCAGGCCGACGTGATGATGCTGAAGCACTCGCCGATGTCGGCGGAGATCGAGGAGGGCGTCGCCTTCTACGGCCGCTCCGGCAACGCGCTGATGAAATCCTTCAAACGGCTCGGGATCGACCCGCTGGCCGTCTACGGCACGCTCTGCGTCAAGTGCCCGGTCGCCGAGCCCGACCTCGCGCCGCAGGAGTGCGTCGCCCGACTGGTCGAGGAGATCGCGATCGTCCAGCCGAAGATCGTCGTCGTGATGGGCGAGCCGAGCCTCCGCATCCTCAACGGCCTCCACGTCCCCCTCTCCCGCGAGATCGAGCAGCGCGAGGGCGAGATCCAGGCCTTCACCCCGACCATCGACGCCCTCTACGTCCCTGACATCGACGACAGCCTCGACGAAGAGGGCGCCAAGCAGCGCTTCTGGCGAGCCTTCCGCATGCTCGGCACCTGGTACGAGGACCTGCCGCCGTACTAGTGCGGTGCGTTCGCAGAAACCCGCGGATAGCGCGGGAAACTGCGAACGCCGTGCCGTCAGGGGGCGGTGACTTCGAATTCGGTGGTGAGGATCGGGCGGTGCTGGCCGGCCCAGGTGGGCCAGCTGAGGACGGTTTCCTGGGCGAGGCGGTAGCGACCCGGTGGCATCGTGGCCGGGATCGGGAAGGGGAGGCAGTGGCCGCTGGTCGCTCCGGGGGCGACGAACTGGAGGCCGGTGGTGTACGGGCCCGGCGCCTCGGGCACCGGTCCCCACGTTTCTCCCTGGAGGGCTTCGACCTTGAATCCTTCGCCGAAGAGGCCGTAGGCGGCACCGCGGTTCTCGAGACGGGCGAAGACCGTTTCCCCGGGTCGGTAGGAGGGAGCTTCGGTGACGAACGAGGCGTCGACCGTCGGCCCGACGACGCGGTAGTAGTTGCCGAACCTGGCGAGCGTGCGGCCCGTGGCCGAGCGGATGATCAGCGTCGTCCGGTAGAGGGCGATGCTGCTCGTCAGCTGGAAGTGCGGTTCGACGACCTCCGCCGGACTCAGCGCGGCGGTGCGGAGATGGCGGTGATCGACCTGCCGCACGACGGCGCCCTTCGCGTTCACCATCGCGAGGTTCACCGTGATGTCCCAATTCGGGTTCTTGTCCCACTGGAACTGGTAGCCGGCCCTACCCCCGCCGATCGCGAGCGCCGGCCCCGCGGCGCCGATGCGGACGCCGCGGAAGAGCGGCTCGGCGTGCCGGCGATAGGGAAGTTCGCGCAACTTCGGCATCCGCTCGAGGGGCGCCAGGTAGTCGTGCAGCGCCTGTCGTTCGCAGAAGGCCGGTTCCCCTTCCGCCGCGTTCGCCCGGTTCGCCGTCCCCAGAAGCGCGACAGACAGCCCGGCGAGCACCGCCAAGCCCAGCCACCGCCGCCGCGATGCTGTCCCCCAGATCGGCATCGCGCCGATCCTAGGTCACACCCCCGTGTTGGTGGGCCGAAAACTCCTCTATATCTGGAGTTTTCAGCCCATCAACATCGCGGGCGCAGCGAAGCGTGCCCGCTGTGTGACGGGTCAGGCGCCGGAGTCGGCGGCGGCGATGCCCTCGGCGGCGGCCACGCCTTCGGCGGGCTCGTCGGCTTGGGCGGCGGGCGCCTCGGCAGGCTCGCGGGGCGGGGTGGGGCGGACCTTTTCGAGCAGGGCCACGCACTCGATGTGCGGGGTCTGGGGGAACATGTCGACGGGGCGGACGCGGCGGAGCTTGTAGCCGGCCTCCTCGAGTTGTTTGGCGTTCGGGGCCAGGGTCGTCGGGTTGCAGGAGACGTAGACGATCTTCTTCGCCTCGGTCTCGATCAGGCGGCGGACGATTTTCTGGGAGAGGCCCGCGCGCGGCGGGTCGACGACGACGACGTCGGGTCGGCCGGCTTTCTCGACCAGGGGGCGGACGCCGGTGCGGGCGTTGCCCGCCATGAACTTGGCGTTCTCGATTCCGTTGCGTTTCGCGTTGCGCTCGGCGTCTTCGATCGCCTCGGGGACGATCTCGAGGCCCCAGACCTCGCCCGCGTCGCCGGCCATCGTCAGGCCGATCGTGCCGATCCCGCAGAAGAGATCGTAGACGCGCTCGCGGCCGGAGAGGCCGGCGAACTCGGTCGCCACCGCGTAGAGGCGCTCGGCCATCTCGGTGTTGGTCTGGAAGAAGGCCCCGTGCGACATCTCGAATTGGAGGCCGCAGAGCTCCTCGTGCAGGCGCTCTTCGCCGAGCGCCCCGGTCGGGCCGTCGGTGCTGCCGGAGTCCCCCTCGATCGTCGTGTGGAGGTCGACCGGCGGTCGCGGGAAGCGCTCCGGCGCGGTCACCAGGCGGGTCTGGATCTGCCCGGTCCGCCGCCCCTCGCGGACGACGAGGTTGCGGAGCACGCCTTTGCGGGCACCCGCGTCGTAGGCGGCGATGTCCTCCATCCGCGCCCATTCGCGCACACCGTTGCGGGCCGCGTTGCCGGGTTCGGAGGCGAGCTTGCAGTCGTCGACGTCGACGATCAGGTCCCAGCGGCCGCGGGCGTGGAAGCCGAGCGCGACGCCTTCGTCGGCGCTGCCAGGGGTGCCGGCCCCGAACGAGTACTCGAGCTTGTTGCGGTAACGCCACTCTTCGAGCGCGCCGACGATCGGCTCCATCTCGAAGTCGTCGAGGCCGCCGATCCGCCGCAGCGCGTCCTCGACCTGGGTCTGCTTCTCGGCCAGCTGGCGTTCGTAGGCGAGGCCCTGCCAGGGTGCGCCGGGGCACGGCTCGCCGCCGTGGACGCAGCGGTCCGGGAGGCGGTCGGCGCCGGCGCGGAGCAACTCGATCGTCCGCGCCTCGGCGAAGCGCTTCTTGCCTTTGGTCACCTCGGCGAGGACGCGGTCGCCCGGCAGCCCGCCGGAGACGAAGACGACGAAGCCGTCGGCGCGGGCGATGCCGCGGCCGCCGAAGGCCAGCGAGTCGATCTCGACCTCGAGCCGTTCGCCTTTGCGCGGCGCCCGCTTTGGTGCCGCGCCGGTTGTGGTCCCGGACTCCACTAAGGCAGTTTCCTGCGCGCCTGGCGGAGCAGGCCCTCGAGCTCGGAGAGCAGCGCGTCGGTCTGTTTGCGGCCGCGTTTGAGCAGCTCGCCGATCATCTTCTCGGCGTCGCCATGGGTCATCCGGCCGCGTTTGACGGCGTCATCGACCACCTCCTGGATCCGCTCGCGGCTCAGCGTGACGCTGTGCTCGAGCGATTCGCGCAGCTGGGCGATGCCGATGTCGAGGCCCGGTGCCCGCGGCGCGCGTTTCGCTTTCGCGGTGCCTTTGGCAGCCGCCGATTTCGCCGGTTTTTTTGGTGAAGCTTTCGCCGAAGGTTTCGTGGCCGATTTTTTCGGCGCGGCTTTTTTCGGTTTCGCTTTGGCTTTCGCCGGAGCTTTTTTGGCAGCCGGTTTTTTCGCTGCTGCTTTTTTCGATTTGGCTTTCGCCTGTTTTTTCGCCGCAGCTTTTTTCGGTTTCGCTTTGCCGCTGTCTTTCTCGTCAGCCATAAGTTCGCGCCCCCTCTTCGTCACCGTTGCCGAGTTCGACCGTGTTACCCACGCGTCGAATATCTCAATTTGCGAGCGCCGGCGGGTCCTGTCGGGCGAAATGAGCCTCGACCGGGGCGTGATCGGAGAGTCGCAGGGCCTTGCCGTCGAGGGGTAGCTCGCGCTTCTCCGGCGGCCATTGCGTCGGTTTCGCGACGACTTTGAGCCCGCGCACGAGGACGTGGTCGATCGCCCGTGGCCCGGTCACCGGTGAGGCGAGGCCGAAGTCCGCGGCGAGCCGTTCGAAGACCTCCGGGTTCTCGGCCGGCCGCAGGTTCAGGTCGCCGCCGAAGATCAGCGGCGCGCCCTGCGCCCACCCGGTCGCCGCTTCGGCCGCCAGCAGGACGTCGGCCACCGCCAGCGCCGGCTTGTCGTTGGTCGCGTGGAGGTTGCAGACGCAGAGCCCTGACGCCGTCCGGGTGAAGGCCATCGAGCGGCGCTCCGGCTCGCCCGCGTGGATCTCCAGCTCGCGCCGCTCGGCGATCCCGCCGAGCTTCCCCGGCACCCGCACCAGCGTCGTGTTCGAGCCGCCCTCGCCGCTCGCCATCAGGTCCGGGTTCTGCCGCGCCAGCGCCGCCCGCCAGAAGCCGAGCTCGTTGCGCGAGGTGAAGACCCGGTGGTACTCGGCGCCGCTCGCCCGCGCCAGCGG
>DAIQOT010000076.1:0-15344 GCA_036787695.1 Solirubrobacterales bacterium
CGCGGCTCGAAATTCGAACCGGTCGGCGTTGCCCAGGGATGGAGCCCGGAAAGCTACGCGCTTGCGGTCGCCGAACTCGAAGCGATCGGCTATTCGCGTATCGCCATCGGCGGATTGGTGCCTCTCAAGACGGATCAAATTCACCGGGTGCTGACGGAGATCGGCAAGGTCCGGAAGGAGGCCGATCTTCATCTGTTCGGAGTCACCCGGCTCGATGACCAGTTGTTCTCGGACTTCACCAAGAGCGGGGTGACCAGCTTCGACACGACCTCTCCGTTTCGCCAGGCATTCAAGGACGCGAGCGACAACTACTACGTTCTCGACAGCGCGTTCATGGCGCTCCGGGTCCCCCAGGTGGAGGGCAATGCGAAATTCGGGGCAAGGATCCGATCCGGCGAAGTCGACCAGCGACTTGCCCGCCGGCTTGAGCAAGAGGCGCTGCGAGCCCTTCGAGGCTTCGACCGCGAAGAAACAAGCGTTGACGACGCGCTCGATGCGCTCTTCGCGTATCGGAACCTCTGGGACGAAAAGAAAGCAGACCACCGAGGTGCATATCGGCAGACGCTCGAAGCCGCGCCATGGCGGCAGTGCGGATGCACGATATGCAAGGACGTCGGCATCGAGGTGGCGATGTTCCGCGGTTCTGAGCGCAACAAGCGGCGTGGCTTCCACAACATGCACGTGTTCGCGAAACGACTCGAGCGCGCCGTCGAATCGCACGAGTCGAGGCATCTCCAAAAAGCGGCCTAGAAAGGACGATCGTGGCCAAGGAACAGATACGACTTCCGGCGCTCGTCGTCGAACAAGGCAACAAACGCCTCTACAGCTTTGCCGTCGACGGGAAAAAACTTCCGTCGTTCACGACGGTATCCCGGATCCACCGGAAAGATGACAAGGGACTCGGCGGTTACCAACGGCCCGAGTCGCTCGCGCACGTCGCCTCGATCAAGCGCTATCTGGAATCCGCGAATGCCGTCCTCCCCAATGCTCTAGTGGTGGCATTTGACGAGCGGGTCGACTTCGTGCCATCAGACGATGGCGCCGGCACGGGCGAAATCGTCATCCCGATCGACGACAAGTGGCCCGACGAGGACAAGCCGGGCTGGATCGTCGACGGACAGCAGCGCTCAGCGGCGATTCGTGAAGCCAACGTGGAGGAGTTCCCAGTTTTCGTGACGGCTTTCATCACCAACAGCGTCGCCGAGCAGCGTTCGCAGTTCATCCTCGTCAACTCGACGAAACCCCTGCCCAAAGGGCTCATCTACGAGTTGCTGCCATCCACCCCCGCGGCCGATCTTCCCGTCGCCCTGCTCAAGAAACGCTACCCGTCTTTGCTCCTCGAACGGCTCAATTTCGACGAGGACTCGCCCCTGCACATGCGGATCCGCACCACCACCGCGGTCGGCGGCTCGATCAAAGACAATTCGATCCTGAAGACGCTTTCAGCGAGCCTCGAGGATGGCGCCCTATATCGATACTTCGACTCGGAGTCCGGCGAGGGCGACGCTGACTCGATGTTGGAGCTACTACGGAATTTCTGGGGTGCGGTCGCCTCCACGTTCGCCAAGATCTGGGATCTCCCTCCGAGGCGCTCCCGTCTCGTCCACGGCGCGGGTATAGCGGCCCTCGGATGCCTGATGGATGAAATCGCCTACGTTCTTGGCGAAGATTCGATCCCGACCCAGGAGGAATTCGCCCTGGAGCTGGGACGGATCGCCGACAAATGTGCCTGGACCGAAGGCTCCTGGGAATTCCGACCAGGCGAGATCTGTGCCTGGAATGAATTGCAGAACACCCCCGGCGACATCCTGCGGTTGAGCGACCACCTCCTCAATCTGTACCGAGCCGAGAGGGCTCTGGACGACCTCGCCGAGCGCCGCGCGGCTTGAGCCCGAGGCGCCGTCAAACGCCGGAGGCGCAATTCAACGCCGACCTTCGCTCTCTCCGGGATCGGGCACAGGCCGAGATCAAGCTACTTGACGATGAGCGGCACGCCCTCAAACGACTCGTCGCTTTCGCCGATCAATACCTCGGCAAAGAACCCGGCGGATCCTTAAAACGCCAACGGCAGACCGTGCCGGTTCCGTTGACGATAATCAAGGAGCATCCGGGGATTCGCTCGAGCATGGTCGCGCAGTTGTTGCAGCGCGAAGTAACCGGCGTCGCATCCGAGATCAAGGAGCTGGAGTCGAAGGGGCAGGTCCGGCGTGATGGATTGGGCTGGATAGCGCCGGCCTGAACGCAATCGCGCGACCGAAGCAGGCGGATGCAAAGTGGGATCGCATCGTCACCTGAAATGCCAGCCCGCCGCACAGATGATGGACTCGTGTTCGGCCGGGACATTGCTCGTTGGGTGCTCCTCGACTGTTTCGAGACGTGGAGAGTGACTCGGAGCAGCGAAACCGCCTAATGCGAAGGAGCGCCGCGCGCTGCGCGATTCCCTTTAGAGGGGCGGATGGAGAGGATTGCGCCGGCGACCAGGACCAAGACCGCGGCGTTCAGGCTCAGGTCGGCGAGGTTCATGCTGGCGCCGTTCGTGCTCAGGGAGAGCCAGTCGACCACGCCGCCATGAAGCGGGGACGGGCCGCGGAGGATGCGGTCGAGGCCGTTGCCGAGCGCGCCGCCGAGGAAGAGGCCGAGGGCGATCGCGTTGAGGCGGTCGAGGCGGGTGCGGGCCATGACGACGATCAGGGCGATCGCGGCGATCACCGTGAAGATCGAGATCAGGACCGTGTGGCCGGCGAAGTTGCCGCCCGGCCCGGCGAAGTTGCGGAAGAACTGGAGGTGGATGCCGCCGACGATGTGGACGGGTTCCGCGCCGAGGAACCGGACGACGAGCAGCTTCGTCAGCTGGTCGACGAGGAGCACCGTCGCCGCCACCCCGAACCCGAGCCGGCGGAACCGGACTGAACCGCTCTCCCCGCTTCCTCGTAGTTCAGGCATAGGAAGAAGTTAGCCGACGGGTGAAGCCGCCCGGTCGGTTTCAGCGGTGCGGCGCGAGGCGGCGGGCACTCCCCGCCGCCGCAGCCGCGCGGCGCCCCTGGTGACTAGGGCTCGGTGTGGACGACCACGTCGGCGATCCGCGTCGCGCCCGCGGGCCGGGCCTGGCGGATGTCGCGCTCCAGCCGTCGGGCCATGTCGTGCGCCGCCTCGAGCGTCGAGTCCGGGCTCGCCACGACGTCGAGGAAGACGACCAGGCCGAGGTCGGTCGCCAGCAGGCGCAACCGCCGCGGTGGCGCGCCGGTGCGCTCCTCGACCACCGCCGAGATCCGCGCCGCCAGCGTCTCGTCGCTCTCCGGCCGCGCCGTCGCCGGCGCCTCCAGCGGCTCCAGGTGCGTCTGCACGTCGTCGACCTCCGACTCGGCCCGCAGCGCCGCCTCGATCCGCTCCGCCACTTCGTGCGCCGCCGCCAGCGGCGTCTCGGCGTCGAGCTTCAGGTGCATCGAGACGCTGCAGCGCCCGCCGTTGCGGTAGATCGCGATGTCGTGGGCTTCGCGGACCGGCGGTTCGGCGAGGGCGATCGCGAGGGCGCGGGCGCGCAGGTCGAGGCCCTCGCGCAGCGGCTCGACGTGGACGACGACGTCGGCGTCCGGGAGCGCCCGGCGGACGGCGGCCTCGACCCGGTCGGCGACCCGGTGGCTGGCGACCAGCGCCTGGTCGGGGGCGGCGCCGATCGTCGCGTCGGCAAAGTAGAGGCCGCCGGACTCGCGCAGGCGCAGCTGGCGCAATTCAATTTCGTCGCCGCCCAGTTCTCGGATCGCCGCTTCGGCCTGCGCCTGCGCCTCCAGCGGCGTCGTGTCCATGAGGATCAGCGCGTTCTCGTAGATCAGGCGCGCGGCGGCGGTGAAGATGATCGCGGCGACGACCAGTGAGGCGATCGCGTCGCCCTGCTGGAAGCCGAGCGCGACGGCGGTGATGCCGCAGAGTACGGCGACCGAGCCCGCCATGTCGCCGGCGAAGTGGAACGCGTTGGAGCGCAGCGCCGCGGACTTGTACTTCTTCGCGCTGCGGAGGCTGATCGTGACCCGGCTGAGGTCGACCAGGAGGGCGAATGCGATGACCGCGAAGACGTACCAGCGCGGATCGAAGCCGGAGTCGCCGCCGCTGGAGAGGCGATCGATCGCCTCGATCACGACGAAGGCGCCACCGCCGGAGAGGATCGCCGCCTCGCCGAGCGCCGCGAGGTTCTCCGCGCGCCGATGCCCGTAGGGATGCTCGCGGTCGGGCGGATGGCCGCCGAGGCGGATCGCGAGCAGCGTCAGGATCGCCGCGACGACGTCGCCGCTCGACTCGATCCCGGCCGAGACCAGCGCCAGCGAGCCGGTCGCGAGCCCGGTCCCCAGCTTCAGCACGACGAGGAGGACCGCGGCGCCGATCGAGACCAGTGCCGTCTGGGTCTGGCCGCGCGGGGTGCTCGATTCGCTCACCGCGTGAGCCTATGGGGAGGCGGGCGCGCCGAGCCACGAGACCGTCGCCCGCAAGATCCGTACGACCCGCTCCGGTTCGTATTTGATCTGGGCGTGGGTGAAGCGGAGCTGCGTCAGCCCGGCGGCGGAGTGGTCCTGATCGCGCACCCGATCCTTGGCCTGCTGGGCCGGCGTGCGGTGGTAGGTCAGGCCATCGGTCTCGACCACCAGGCGCAGCTCGTCGAAGTGGAAGTCGACTTCGTGACCGGTGACGTAGACCGAGGTCCGCGGCAGCGGCAGCCCCGCCTCACGGGCGAGCGGGATGAAGACGCGCTCGAGCTCGGTGCGCGTGTAGCGGAAGGTGCGTCGGTCGAGGATCTCCCGCAGCCGCCCGACCCCCGGCTCGCCGCCGTGAGTGTCGAGCCCTTTCCGCAGATCATCCGTGCGCACCAGCTTCAACCGATCCGCCTCATTGATCGACCGCTCCATCGCCGGCCGCCCATGCCGAGTCGCCAGGTCGATCAACGTCTGCACCGGCGAAGTCACCGGGATGCCCTCGTAAAACCCCCACCAGTCGTCCTTGAGGTTGGGACGACGATGAACGCGGATGCCCGGAATGCGTATCGGCGTCGATGAGAGGCGGCTGACCTCTATCGCCGACACTTGCTCGACGCCGATCTTGAACAGCGCCGCCGCGCTGGAGTGGCTGAGCGCCGCCGTCCCAGGGCCGCCGCAGGCGAGAACCGCCGCCATCCACCTCCCCTGCTGCGTCAACTCGGGCCTCCCCACCGCGTAGATGCCCCGACCGATCGGGTGAAGGCGTCCCCGCGCAATTCGATGGTGAATCCCGTGTCGCGTCAGGCCAAGGCGCACCAGTTGCTCGCGCGTCACGACTCCGTGCTGCTTTCGTGCGAGTGACCACGCACTCTCATGCGGGTGGGCTGACGCCTGTTCACTTGAGCCGGTCATAACCGGCCTAAGTGCACAGCCGTGCTGGGCTCTCCCCCCTGCCGCCTCGGAGACCTCGCTATGCGCGGCTTTTGGCGCTGCGCTCAGAGGGGGCGGAGGTGGTCGAAGTGCTTTGCCGGGCCGGCGGGATGGAGGCAGGCTTCGATCCGTTCGAGGAGGCCGGAGTCGAGGAGCGCGATGACGGCTCGCTCGATCGCGGCGGCGTCGAGGCCCTCGCACCGTTCCTCGAGGTCTTCTTCTGTGAGACCCTCCTTGCCGGCGATCAGGACGGCTCTCAGTACCTTCGCCTGAGCCTCCCGATCCTCCCGACCGTGCCTCCCCGCCATACCGGCGAGGTTAGCAAAGATACGAACGTATGTTCGTATCTTGTTCGGAGGCGCGTCGGGATCAGACCATGCCGAGGCCGCCGCTCACGCCGAGCGTCTCCCCGGTCACGAAAGTGGCGTCGTCGGAGGCCAGAAAGGCGACCGCGGCGGCCACCTCGAAGGGCTGTCCCAGGCGCCCGAGCTGGGTCTGGGAGCGCATGTTGTCGATCAGCCGCTCGCCCACCTCTCCCAGCGCCTTGGCCCCCATCAGGAGGGGCGTCTCGATCGGCCCGGGGGCAATCGCGTTGGCGGTGATGTCGTAGCGGCCGTTCTCGCGGGCGATCACCTTGGTGAAGCCGATCACGCCCGCCTTCGCGGCGCTGTACACCGCGCTTCCCTTGGAGCCGACCCGGCCCGCCTCGCTGGAGATGCTGACGATCCGGCCGTAGGTCGCCGCCTGCATCACCGGCAGCGCCGCCGCGGTGCAGTTGAGCACCCCGTTCAAGTTGATGTCGATCACCCGCTGCCACTGCTCTGGGGTCGTCGTCGGGAAGAAGCCGAACTCGTCGACGCCGGCGTTGTTGACCAGGATCGCGATCTCGCCGATCTCCTCGACCGCTGCCTTCGCCGCTCCGAGATCGGTCACGTCGAGCTCGATCGCGTGCCCGTTCACCTCGCCCGCGACCTTCTCCGCGCCCGCCACGTTGACGTCGCCGACCCACACCTCGGCACCCTCCGCGGCCAGCCGCTCGGCGATCGCCGCGCCGATCCCGCTCGCGCCGCCAGTGACCAGCGCCTTCCTCCCGTCGAGCCGCATGCCGCGAAGAATAGACTCCCGTCCCTTGCGAAGCCAGGATTCGATGCGCGTCGCCCTCCTCGCGGGCGGCACCGGTGGGGCCAAACTCGCCGCCGGATTACAGGAGGAGCTCGGCGCCGGCCTGACGGTCATCGCCAACACGGCGGACGACATCGAGACGCTCGGCGTCCACGTCTCCCCCGACCCCGACCTCGTCGGCTACTGGCTCTCGGGCGAAATCGACGAGGAACGCGGCTGGGGCCTCCGCGACGACACCTTCACCGTGATGCAGCGGATGGCGGACCTCGGCGCGCCGAACTGGTTCAGCCTGTCGGACCGCGACCTCGCCGCCTGCCTCTACCGCGCCGAGTTCATGCGCGCCGGCGGGCGCCAGACCGACGCGCAGGCGCAGATCACGCGCGGCCTCGGGATCGAGGCGCGGGTCCTCCCGATGGCCGACGAGCCGGTCCGCACCAAGGTCATCACCGAGCACGGCCGCCGCGAGCTGCAGGAGTACCTGATCCTCGACGGCGGCCAGCCCGACGTCCTCGGGGTCGAGCTGGAGGGGATCGAGGCGGCGGCGCCGACCAGCGAGGTCGTCAACGCCTTCCGCGCCGCCGACCTGATCATCGTCGGCCCGTCCAACCCGGTGATCTCGATCGGCCCGATCCTCGCCGTGCCCGGGATGAGGGAGGCGCTCGACGCCGCCGTCGCCCCGGTCATCGCGGTCAGCCCTTACGTCGGCGGCGAGATCGTCAAGGGGCCGACCAACAAGTTCATGGCGGCGCTGGGACGGCCGGGGACCGCGGCGGGCGTCGCCTCCCTCTACGCCGGGCTGATCGACGCGATGGTCGTCGACGAGGCCGACCCGGACGCGCCGCCGACCGAGATCCCGACCCTCGCCGCGCCGACCCTGATGGACGGCGCCGCGGGCCGCGTGCGGCTGGCGCGGACGGTGCTCGACTACGGCGAGACCCTGATCGACGCATGAGGGCTACCGCGGTGGTGCCGGTGAAGCGCTTCGCGCTGGCGAAGTCGCGGCTCGCCTCCGGGGTGGACGCGGCGCGCAAGCCCGACCTGGTGGCGGCGATGGTCGCCGACGTGCTCGAGGCGATCGGCGCGGCGCGGCAGATCGAGCGGACGATCGTGGTGAGCCAGGAGCCACGGGCGGCGGCGCTCGCGGCGGCGGCGGGCGCCGAGCTGATCAGTGACTTCGACGACGCGAGCCACATCGCCGCGGCGCTGACCGGGATCGCGGCGGCCGAAGCGGCCGGGGCGCGGTGCGTGGCGCTGCTGCCCGGCGACTGCCCGCTGCTCGACCCGCGGGAGCTCGACAAGATGCTGACCGGCGTGCCCGACTCCTACGTCGCCGTGATCCCGGACCGCCACGGGACCGGGACCAACGCGCTGGTGCTGGCGCCGCCGAGCGCGATCGTGCCGAGCTTCGGCGAGGGCAGCAAGGAGCGCCACGTCGAGGCGGCGCGAGCGGCGGGGATCCCATACGCCGTGGAGGAGCTGCCGTCGCTGGGCCTGGACCTCGATACGCCGGCGGACATCGTCGCGCTGACGACGAGGGTGGAGATGAGCGGCGGCGCGAAGCGGACCGCGAAGGCGCTGGGGATATGAGCGCGGGGACGGCAAGCGGGGGCGGCGGCGCGCCCGAGACAACCGGCGGCGCGGGCGAAATGCGCGTGCGACCCGTACTCGGGCTTCCCGAGATCGCCGCGGGCGACCCGCTCGGCACCCTCATCGCCGAGCGCGCAGGGGACCTCGTCGATGGCGACGTCATCGTGGTCTCGCAGAAGGTCGTCTCGAAGGCCGAGGGGCGGACGCGGAAGCTCTCGTCGGTGATCCCGGGCGGAGAAGCGAGCAAGCTCGGGCGGATCCTCGGCAAGGAGCCGAACCTGATCCAGCTGATCCTCGAGGAGAGCGCCGAGGTGGTGCGGGCGGAGCGCGGCGTGCTGATCGTCGAAACGAATCACGGACTCGTCTGCGCCAACGCCGGGATCGACTCTTCCAACGTCGAGGGTGACGACACGGTGCTGCTGCTGCCGGAGGACCCCGACGCGTCGGCGCGCCGCCTACGCGCCGAGATCGGCGATGCCGCCGGAGCGCGGATCGGCGTCGTGATCGCCGACAGCTTCGGCCGCGCCTGGCGGATCGGGCAGGCCGAGGTGGCGATCGGCTGCGCCGGGCTGGTGCCGATCGACGACTGGCGCGGCCGCCACGACGCCAACGGCCGCGAGCTGATGGCGACGCAGATCGCGATCGCCGACGAGGCGGCCTCCGCCGCCGACCTCGTTCGTGACAAGGCGGCGGCGGTGCCCGCGGTGGTGCTCGGCGGCCTCGGCCGCTGGGTCACCGAGGAGGACGGCCCCGGCGCGGCGGCGATACGCCGCCCGCGCGAGGACGACCTCTTCCGCTAGCCGCCTGCCGAGCGTTCGCACTTCCCCGCGCTATCTGCGGGTTTCTGCGAACGCTCCTGCGGCGGCGGCGACCGGCCCGGGCCGCCGAGGGTGACGAGGAAGACCCTGGACGAACCTCCCCGCAGTTCGTGAGGGAAGGGTCTTCCTCGTCACCCGACTCGCTCGGTCCTAGTCTTTGTGCATGGCATCGCGTACCTTGTCGATGCCCTCCTTGAGCTTGCCCGACGCCTTGTCGGCCTTGCCCTCGTTCTTCAGGTCTTTGTCGCCCGTGAGGTTCCCGGCCGCCTCCTTGACGCGTCCTTTGGCCTCATCAGCATTGCTCGGCGTGTCAGCCATGGGTGATCCCTTCCTTCGCTTATCGGTCCCCCGACGAGTACCCGGGGGCGGCGACGGCTACGCCGCGACGACGAGGACGGCGCTGCCCTCGATCTTCCCGGCGCGGGCGTCTTCGAGCGCCCGTTGGGCTTCGTCCAGCGGGTAGGTGGTGACTTTGGCGCGGACCGGGACTTCGGGCGCGACGCGGAGGAGGTCCTCGCCGTCGGCGCGGGTCAGGTTGGCGACCGAGCCGAGGGTCCGCTCCTCCCAGAGCAGGTCGTAGGAGAAGGCGGGGATCTCGCTCATGTGGATCCCGGCGCTGATCACCCGCGCCCCGCGCCCACTCGCCTTCAGCGCCTGCACCATCAGCGGGCCGACGGCGGCGAAGACGATCGCGCCGTCGAGCTCCTCCGGCGGCAGCTCCGACGACCCGCCCGCCCACTCGGCGCCGAGGCTTCGGGCGAACGCCTGGCCATCCTCGTCGCCGTCGCGGGTGAAGGCGAAGACGCGGCGCCCTTCGTGGACGGCGACCTGGCAGAGGATGTGGGCGGAGGAGCCGAAGCCGTAGAAGCCGATCCGCTCGGCCTCGCCGACCAGCCGCAGCGCCCGGTAGCCGATCAGCCCGGCACAGAGGAGCGGCGCCGCCTCGGCGTCGGAGTAGAGGTCGGGAACCCGGAAGCAGAAGTCCTCCGCCGCGACGCAGAACTCGGCGTAGCCGCCGTCGACGTCGTAGCCGGTGAAGCGGGCATGCTCGCAGAGGTTCTCGCGCCCTTCGCGGCAGTAGCGGCAGGTGCCGTCGGCCCAGCCGAGCCATGGGACTCCGACCCGCTCGCCCAGCTCGAAGCGGCCAGCGCCCTCCCCCAGCCCGACCACCGTGCCGACGATCTGGTGTCCCATCACCAGCGGCAGCTTCGGCTCGCCCTGCAGCTCGGAGTCGTAGATGTGGAGGTCGGTGCGGCAGACGCCGCAGGTGCGGACGGCGAGCTTGACCTCCCCCACCCCCGGCTCGGGCTCCGGCAACTCGGCGGCCCGCAGGGGCTGCCCGGGCTGGTCGAGGACCATCGCCCGCATCGTCAGCCCGCCGCCGCGCCCTCGGCGCGCACCCTCATCTCACGGCCCCGCGGGTGGCGCGGCCGGCGCATCTAGGCCGCGGCGTCCGCCGCGTAGGTCTCGAGGATCTCGTAGAGCGTGTTGCGCTGGGCGGGGATGCGGCCGGCGCCGCGGGCGGCGGCGATCAGGTCGTCGACCTCGAGTTTGACCCCGTGCTGGGACCCGGCCATCCGCGAGATGTTCTCCTCCATCAGCGTCCCGCCGAGGTCGTTGACGCCCCAGCGCAGCGCCTCGGTCGCGCCCTCGAGCCCCATCTTCACCCAGCTCGCCTGCAGGTTGGTGATCGAGCGGCCGAGCGCGAGGCGGAAGGCGGCGGTGTGCTTGAGGTTCTCCCGCACGGTGATCTCTTCGATCCCGTGGGTGCGCCCGAGCAGCGTGTTGAAGGGGATGAAGCTGAGCGGCACGAACTCGGTGATCCCGCCGGTGCGCTCCTGCAGCGAGCGGATCACCTGCATGTGGCGGGCGAGCTCACGCGGCTCCTCGATGTGGCCGAACATCACCGTCGAGGTCGAGCGCAGGCCGGCGTTGTGTGACGCTTCGATGATCTCGATCCAGCGGGCGGCCGGGAGCTTGTTGGGCGAGATCCGCTGGCGGACGCCGTCGTCGAGCACCTCGGCCGCGGTTCCCGGGGTCGAGCCGAGCCCCTGCGCGAGCAGGTATTCGAAGACTTCGCCAGGCTCCTTGCCGGAAACGTCGCAGGCGTGGTTGATCTCCATCGGCGAGTAGGCGTGGAGGTGCAGCTGCGGCGCGGTGTCCTTGGCGAGCGCGAGCCAGCGCCCGTACTCCTCGAGCGTCAGGTCGGGATGGATGCCGCCCTGCATGCAGAGCTCGGTCGCGCCGAAGTCGACCGCTTCGCGGATCCGGTCGGCGAAGTCCGACTCGCCGACTTCGTAGGCGTCGGGCGAGCGCCTGCCCTGGCCGAAGCCGCAGAACGCGCAGCCGACGACGCAGATGTTGGTGAAGTTGATGTTGCGGTTGACCACGAAGGTGGTGACGTCACCGGCCAGTTCCTGGCGCAGCTCGTCGGCGGCGATCCGCATCTCCTCGATCACCTCGGGCCGCGTCTCCGAGAACAGCGCCGTCATCTCGTCCTCCGACAGCCACTCCCCCTCGCGCCCCTTAGCGATCGCCCTGGGGGCGATCTCCGGATCGATGACCTCGTCCGAGCGACGTCCCGAACCCCGACGCGGAATGAACGACCAGTACTTGAGCTTGATGACGTCGAGGACGCCCTGCTCCATCCAGTCCATGTCCATGTACTGGGGATAGACGCAAAGCCGCTCAGTGAGGGCGTATCCCCGAGGCGCCAGCTCCTTCCGCACCTGATGCGGCGAAGGGAACGGCTCCTCCGGAGAGATGTGATCCCCGTTGGCGGAGAGCCCGCCGAGGTCAGTGGCGCCAGCCTCAACGAGCTCCGGCCACCAGTCGCTGAGGTTCGGCGGCACCTGCACGCCCACATCCGGCATCAACCGCTTGGACTCCGCGATCAGACGCTTGATCTCCTCCACGTCGACCGGGTTGGCCCAGTCCGGCAAGGAGGGCGAGGAAGACCCTGAGCGAACCTCCACGCTGTTCGTGAGTGAAGGGTCTTCCTCGCCCTCCGACCCCGCCCCATCCTTCCCAGCCCAACGCCGCTTGGACGCCTCGTTCGCAATCTCGGCAACCTCAGCCCCGTAGTACCTGGGATGAGGAACGAAGTTCTGGAGGATGACCTCCTGGATGTGCCCGTACTCACGGTGCAGCTCGGCGATCGCTTCCAGCGATTCGACCCGCGACTCGACCGACTCGCCGATCCCGACCAGGATCCCGGTGGTGAACGGGATCTTCAGTTCACCTGCGGCCTGGATCGTCGCGAGACGCTCCTTGGGGTGCTTGGTGGGGCTGCCCGCGTGGACCGTCTCCATCAGCGACGGATCGACGCTCTCAAGCATCAGACCCTGCGACGCGGTGACCTCGCGCAGCCTTCCCAGGTCCTCCTTCGAGAGCACGCCGAGATTCGTGTGCGGGAGCATGCCTCGCTCGAGCGCCTTTTCGCAGGCCCAGACCACGTACGAGGTGAAGTCGTCGTGGCCCCAGGCCTTCAGTCGTTCGGCGACGACCGGGTTGACCTCGGGCTTCTCGCCGGTGAGGACGAGGAGCTCCTTGGTGTTCCGTTTGAGCGCTTCGTCGAGGATCTTTTCGACGTCGACCGGCGCGTGGACGTGCGCCTGGTGCGTGGCGAAAGCGCAGTACTTGCAGTAGCACTGGCAGGTCCGCGACAGCGACAGCGTGAAGTTGCGGGAGAACGTGACCCGTTGCATCCCGGCAAAGCTACAGGGCGCGCCGGCTCGGCCGGCCCCTTACACGCGAAGGGCCGGGCAAACGCCCGGCCCTTCGCCGCCAACTGGGGGGTTCGCCCGGCCGCTCGGGCCGAGGCGTCGCCCTTAGTCTTTTTTGGCGTCCGTCGTGCCGGCGCCTTTGCCGGTGGACGGGCCGATGCCTTTGCCGCCGCGCGCCGCCGTCGGCGCGACCCGCTGCGGGGCCTCGACCAGCGGCGCGCCGCCGGTCTCGATCACGAAGCGCCAGACACCGACCGCGAGCAGCGAGCCGACCACCGGGCCGACCAGGTACGGCCAGACGCCGCCCCATTCATTGGAGACGAGCGCGGCGCCGAACCAACGGGCCGGGTTGAAGCAGGCGCCGGTCAGCGGGCCGCCGACCATGACCATGAAGACGAACGTGAGGCCGATCGCCAGCGGGCCCCAGTCCTTGGTGCTCTTCTCGGAGAAGACCACCGCGAGGATCACGAGGACGAGGGCGAAGACGCCGATCGCCTCGACCGCCGCGCCGGCCGTGTTGTTGGCGAGCAGGCTGCTCACCGAACCGGCGCCGTAGTGCACGGCACGACCCTCGTCGAGCAGCAGTGCCTTGGTCAGCAGCGCGCCCAGAACCGCGCCCGACAGCTGGGCGAGGATGTAGATGATCCCGTCGATCGTGCTGATCTTTTTGATCGTCCACGCGGCGAGCGTCACCGCCGGATTGAAGTGGCCGCCACTGACGGCGCCGAACATGCAGATCACTCCGAACAGCGTCAGCCCCTGCACGAAACCAACCACGGCGAAGTCGGTGCCGAATGAAGCCGACGACCCGACCGAGACGTAGAGAGTGACGACGCTGGTGATGAAGAAGACCAGCAAGAACGTGCCGATCAACTCCGCAAGGTACGCGGATAGTCCTTTTTGCTCCAGCTCCACTCTCAGTTTCCTCCCTAAAAAGTTATTCCCTTGACCATTGGCGAAGCGGCGGCAGTCTACCTCTATTTCCCTAAAGAATTAGGCTTCCTGCCGAATGAGACGGGCTGTCGCGCTGCTGGCGGCCGCCCTGCTGCTCGTCGGCGTTGCCGGCTGCGGCGGGAGCGGTGCGGAACCGGGCGCGCCGAAAGGCGCGACCGTCGTGCTCGATTTCGTTCCCAACGCGGTCCACACGGGCATCTACGCGGCGCAGGCCGAAGGGCTCTACGAAAAGGCCGGCGTCGACCTCCACATCCAGGTCCCGGGCGAATCGACCGACGCGCCGAAGCTGCTCGCCGCGGGCCGCACCCAGTTCGCGATCCTCGACATCACCGACCTCGGGATCGCGGTCGAGAAAGGGCTCGACCTGGTCGGCCTGATGCCGATCGTGCAGGAGCCGCTGGCGGCGGTGCTGGCGCGCAAGGACGGCCCGGTGAAGCGGCCGCGTGACATGGACGGACATACGGTCGGCGTCACCGGCCTCCCCTCCGACACCGCCGTCGTCGAATCGGCGGTCGCCGCCGACGGGGGCGACCCGAAGGGCGTCGACGAAGTGACGATCGGCTTCAACTCGGTCGCCTCGCTCGCCGCGGGCAAGGTCGACGCGGCGACCGGCTTCTGGAACGACGAAGCGGTCGAGGCCAAGCGCCAGGGCATCCCGCTGCGGGTCTTCAAAGTCGACGAATACGGCGCGCCGAAATACCCCGAGCTGATCCTGACCACGACGCGCAAGGAGCTCCAGAAGGACCCCGAACTGGTCGACTCGATGGTGCAGGCGACGACCGAAGGCTACGAATTCACCGAGAAGGATCCGTCGAAGGCGCTCGACGACCTGATCGCCGCGAACCCGAGCCTGGAAAAGGACGACACCGAAGCGCAGCTGGACGTCCTCCTCCCCGCCCTCCATCCCGACCCGTTCAAGGAATCGGTGCTGAAGGAATGGTCGACCTGGGCGACGTCCCACGGCCTGCTGCCGAAGCCGCTCGACGTGAGCAAGGCGTTCGACCTCGGCGACTGACCCTCGTCCCTTTGTAGCCCAGAGGGCGACAAAAGGCAGAGGGTTCGGACCCGGCTAGTCCGCGAGCAGCGCGGCGACCAGGTCCGGCAGTTCGCGCGACATCCGCGAGCGCGGGACGACCTGGGCCAGCCCGGCCGCGTCGGCGCGGGCTTTGGTGTCGACGTCGACGTGGGAGTAGTAGCCGAGCGTCGGCACCCCGGTCGCGGCCAGCGCCTCCGGGTCGGCGACGTCGAGGTCGGCGACGATCAGCTCCGCCTCGTCAAGCGGCGCTCCCTCGACCGACTGCGCCAGCACCACGTGGTGCCCGGCGGCGGTCAGGCCGGCGTCGACCCGGCTGGCGAGCATCAGGTCGGTGGCGATGCTGACGACGCGGGCCATGGAGGCGGTGCAGGTCCCCGGGCGCGGCGCTAGATCGCGCGGCGCTGGCGGAACTCTTCGCGGACGCTTTCCGGGCGTCCCCACATCTGCACGACCTCGGAGCGGCCCTCGCGGACCTCGGCGACCCGCAACTCGCCGGTGATGCCCTCGGCGTCGAGTTTCGCCAGCACGCCGTGGACCGTCTCCGCCGCGGCCGCGTGGCCGAAGCTGTGGGCGACGATCAGCCGCCAGTGCCAGTCCTTAGGCTTGTTGTAGACCTGCGCGTTGACCATCGAGACGAAGACGGCGCAGTCGATGTAGCGGCTCTCGTCGTCGATCCGCAGATCGACCTCGAGGTCGGTCCAATCGGCTG
>DAIQOT010000275.1:0-4766 GCA_036787695.1 Solirubrobacterales bacterium
AGATAATTAGACATCCCCTTTCTCAAGTGGAAGGTCCGCTGACCTGTGCAATCCAGGAACTGGGAATAGTCATCGCTGTGCCGAGGCCTGGAAATTGGGCTGAACTGCCAGGCGACGACGAGCACGCCTGGGAATTGCTTCAGTCCCGTTCCCTTTGGTCGGTGGTCATCTCTCGCCGGCGGGCGGTCCGTCGGCCTTGGTTTCGGTGCCCAAGACCATCAAGGTCTTGGTGCCCGTGACACGGCCGCTCCGTCGCAGGAGGTCGATCACCCGGGTCAGGTCCGCGACGTCGCGGACGCGGAGATGGACCAAGGCATCGGGGTCCCCGGCGGTCGTATAGACGGCATCAACCTCAGGCAAATCACGGGCGATCCCGGCGATGTCCGCCACTTTCGTTTTGCCGGCGAAGCGAAGCTCGGTGAAGGCCTCGATCGGCCGGCCCAGCTTCCTGTGGTCGAGGACCGCCGTGAAGCCCGTGATCACGCCGATCTCGATCAGACGATCGAGCCGCCGCTTGACCGCCGGAGCCGAAAGGCTGACCAGCTTGCCGACCTCGGCGAGCGTTCGACGTCCATCGCGGACGAGGAGTTCGATGATTTCGAGATCCGTCCCGTCGAGTTCTGGATCATCGGTCATGCTGAACAATCGTAAGTGATCTGATCCTAAAACGAAGATTTCATTTAAATTTGACGGTCTTCACGAGTAGTGAGTGGCATCAGATCCCGATTCCTCTTAAGTTGCCGACGTGGCCGAGATCGGGACCCGAGAATCAGACGTCGCGACCGCGATCGACGAGGAGCAACTCCAAGGCATCCAGAACCGTGTCCTCTGGCTGGCCACCTCGATCATCCATCACGCCAACAAAGTCCGCGAGACCCGCTCCGGGGTGAAGGTCGGCGGCCACCAAGCCTCCTCGGCTTCGATGATCGGGATCATGACGGCGCTCTATTTCGAGCATCTCGCGGCAGAGGATCGTGTCTCGGTAAAGCCCCATGCGGCGCCGGTGCTGCACGCGATCAACTACCTGCTCGGTCGCCTCGACCCCGCCTATCTGACCGAGCTCCGCGCCTTCGGTGGCCTGCAGAGCTACCCGAGCCGGATCAAAGACCCGGACCCCGTCGACTTCTCGACTGGCTCGGTGGGGATCGGGGCCACCGCGACGATCTGGAGCGCGATCGCCAACCGCTATGTCGCCGACCATTTCGAGGCGCCACGGTCCGGTCGCGAGATCGCCCTGATCGGAGACGCCGAGCTCGACGAGGGCGCGATCTGGGAGGCGCTGGTCGACCCGATGGTGCCGTCCTTGGGCGAGCTGATGTGGGTGGTCGACCTCAACCGCCAGTCGCTCGACCGCATCGTCCCCGACATCGCCGCGGGCCGGATTCAGTCGATGTTCGAGGCCGCAGGCTGGCGCACCGTCGTCGTCAAGTACGGCCGCTTCCTTCGCGAGCTGTTCGAGCGCAGGGGCGGCGAGGCGCTGCGCCGGCGTCTCGACGGGATGCCGAACGAGGAGTACCAGCGGCTGCTCCGTGGCAACGCCGGCGAGCTGCGCGAGCGCCTGCCCGCCAGCGGCCGCGGTCGGCGCGATCTCGAGAAGCTGGTCGGCGAGCTCGACGACGCCGAGCTCGGTCGCGCGATCCGCGACCTCGGCGGTCACGACCTGGTCGACCTGGCCGAGGCCTTCCGGGCCTGCGACGCTGACGAGCGCCCATCGGTCGTCTTCGCGTACACGATCAAGGCACGCGGACTCGCCACCGAAGGCCATCCCGCCAACCACTCCGCGCTGCTCACGGTCGAGGAGTGGCAGCAGCTCGCCGGCGAACTCGGCGCCGACTCCACCGACCCGTGGGCACTGTTCCCCGAGGACTCGCCGCAAGCCGCACTCTGCGCCGCGACCGCGGCGCGTCTCGAGCGGACCCCGGTGAAGATCGAGGAACCCCCGCCTGCCCCCGTCGATGTCGGCCGAAGCCACCGCGGCAACGCCTCGACCCAGCAGGCCTTCGGGCGCTTCTTCGTCGACCTGGGCCACAAGGCGCCGGAGGTCGCGGCGCGGGTCGTCACGGTCAGCCCTGATGTCGGCACCTCGACCAACCTCGGAGGCTGGATCAACCATGCCGGGATCTGGAACCCGCGCGAGCGGGTCGACTGGTTCGCCGATGACACCAACACGTTGGTCCGCTGGCGCGAGAACCAACAGGGCCGCCACATCGAGCTCGGGATCGCCGAGGTGAACCTGGTCGGGATGCTCGGTGAGTTGGGAGCGACCTGGTCGCGCGACGGGCAGCCACTGCTGCCGATCGGGACGCTCTACGACCCCTTCGTCAATCGCGCGCTCGAGCCCTGGAGCTTCGGCATCTACGCCGGCGGGCAGTCGATCCTGGTCGGGACGCCCTCGGGAGTCGCGCTCGCTCCCGAGGGGGGCGCCCACCAGTCGATCTCGACGCCGTCGGTAGGTATCGGCCAGCCGGGCTGCGTCGCCTGGGAGCCGGCCTTTGGTCAGGACCTCGAGTGGGGACTGCTCGACGCGATCGGCAAACTCGGCAGGCCCGGTGGCGAATCGGCCTACTTCCGGCTCTCGACGCTCCCGATCGACCAATCCTTGGCGGCCACCCCGGACGATCGCAGTGCGCGCGGTCTCCGCCGCCAAGACGCCCTCGGCGGCGGCTACCTCCTTCGCGCCGCCGTCGAGGGCCCCCCAACCGTGACCCTGGTGGCGGTGGGCGTCACCGTCCCCGAGGCTTGCGTCGCCCACGATGAGCTGACCGCCGCGGGGATCGCCGCCGACCTCGTGATCCTCACCTCGGCCGACCTCATCTTTCGTGCGCTGCGCGCCCGCCAGGGTCTGGCGCACGGGGACCCGGGGATTCTCGACCGGGTCTTCCCGGCGGATCGGGCCGCCCCACTGGTGACCGTCCTCGATGGCCACCCGCACGCACTCTCCTTCCTCTCCGCCGTCAACGACACGCCGCTCGCACCGCTCGGTGTCGACGACTTCGGCCAATCCGGCGACGTCGACGACCTCTTCCGGTACTTCGGGATCGACGCCGAGACGATCGTCGGCGCGGCTGTCGACCTACTCCCCTGACCCGCCCCGAAGGAGCCCGATGAGCATCGCCATTGCAACCGAGGTCCTGATGCCGAAGCTGTCGGACTCGATGGAGGAGGGCACGATTCTCTCCTGGCTGGTCCCGCCGGGAACCGAGATCGTCGCCGGCCAGGACCTGCTTGAGGTCGAGACCGACAAGGCGAACATGACTGTCGCGGCGGAAGGCTCGGGCGCGCTCGAGATCCTGATCGAGGAGGGCGAGACCGTCGCCGTCGGCATACCGATCGCCCGCCTCGGCAGCGAAGGGGCGAGCGCCGCCGCGGCGGAGTCACCGACGGCCGCGGCCGCGGCCGAGGTCCCTGTCCCGATCCCCCCCTCGGCCGACGAGTCGCCTGTGGCATCGAGCGCAGTCTCGGTCTCCGGCGCTACCCGGCGCAGCACCCCGCTGGCGCGGCGCCTTGCCGAGGCGCATGGGATCGTCATCGACTCGATCGAAACTGGCAGCGGCATCGGCGGGCGGGTCGTCAAGGCCGACGTGCTCATCGCCGCCGGGATGGAACCCAAGTCGGCCGTGGACACGACGCCGGCGCCGGCGCCGTCGCGGGCGTCAGAAGGCACCGGCGTCGGCGCGGCTGCGACGGTCGAGACGGCCAAGGGCGGGTCACGCACCGTCGAGCTGTCGCGCTTGCAGACGGTGATCGCGCGGCGGATGGCCGAGGCGAAGGCGACCGTGCCCCACTTCCAGGTCGAGACCGAGGTCCGGATGGACGCCGCGATCGACCTACGCACGCAATTGAAGGCTGTCCCCGGCGACGACCCGGCGCCGTCCTTCAACGACATGATCATCAAGGCCGCCGCGCTCGCACTGCGCGAGCACCCGAAAGCGAACGGCTCCTACGTCGGTGGCGCCTTCGAACTGCACGACCGGGTCAACGTCGGGATGGCGGTGGCGGCCGAAGATGCGCTGGTGGTTCCGACCATCTTCGACGCCGACAAGAAATCCCTTGGCGAGATCGGTCGCGATTCCCGGCGCCTGGCGGGCCGGGTCCGCGCGGGCGCGGTGACGCCGCCCGAGCTCGCCGGCGGCACGTTCACGGTGTCCAACCTCGGCATGTTCGGGATGACCGCGATCTACCCGGTGATCAACCCGCCGCAGGCTGCGATCCTCGGCGTGGGGAAGACCAGATCTCTGCTGGGGCTGGGCGCCGACGGCGAGATCGAGGACGTGTCGCTGATGACCCTGACGTTGAGCTGTGACCACCGCATCCTCTACGGGGCCGAGGCGGCCGAATTCCTCGCCGCGATCCGCGACCTGCTCGAGTCGCCGCTGCGGGTGGCGCTGTGAGCACCGCCACCGACATCCCCGGCGCGCGACGGACCCGCAGCCCCGAGGAGATCGCCGCAGCACTCCGTGCCGAGTGGCGGATGATCGGCTCCGTCTCGGTGCGGCGCAGTTGCGACGGGGAGGGCTTTGAAGCCGACGTCCGGCTTGACCCGGTCATCGTCAAGGGCTCACTGGAGCAGCAGGGTTATCCGCAGACGCCCGAGGCGCTGGCGAAATTAGAGAGGCGCCGCCATGCCGCGCTCCAAGATTGCGTCCAGCGGGTCAACCGACGCCTGCCGGCTTCCGAGTGGATCCAGGCCTTCTCGGTGATCGGCTGATCCCATGCCAGAGAGCTTCGATGTCATCGTGATCGGGGGTGGCCCGGGCGGTTATGTC
>DAIQOT010000077.1:0-15295 GCA_036787695.1 Solirubrobacterales bacterium
GACGACGCCGACGAGGCCTTCCTCGCCTCGACCACGCGCGAACTGCAGGCGGTCGCCTCGATCGACGGCGTCGCGCTGCCGGCGGCGCCCGGCCCGCGCACCCGCGCCGCGCAGGAGGCCTTCGCCGCGGCCCGCGACGCCGAGCTCGAAGCGGCCGTCAACTGAAACTTCGCGGCCCGGTGCCGCACCGAACCGCGGCGGGGGCGCCGCACAAACCAGCGGCGGGGGCCGCACGACAGAGGAGGCAGGGATGGACTTCAACCTCACCGACGAGCAGAAGCTGATCGCCGAGACCGCGCGCGAGTTCGCCGACAAAGAGATCGTGCCGCGGGTCCGCGAGAACGACCGCGCCGAACGCTTCGACCGCGAGCTGGCGCGCAAGCTCGGCGAGGTCGGCTTCCTCGGCGCCCCGGTCGCCGAAGCCTACGGCGGCCGCAGCCTCGATTACCTCGGCTACGGGCTGATCGTCGAGGCGATCGGCCGCGCCGACTCCTCCGCCCGCACCGTCGTCTCGGTCGTCACCTCGCTGGTCTCCAATCCGATCGAGCACTGGGGCACCGAGGAGCAGAAGCAGCGCTGGCTGCCGCGGCTCACCTCCGGCGAGATCCTCGGCTGCTTCGGCCTGACCGAGCCCGACACCGGCTCCGACGCCGCCAACCTGCGGACCCGGGCGACGAAGACCGACTCCGGTTGGAGCCTCAGCGGCCAGAAGATGTGGATCAGCCTCGGCAACCACGCCGAGCTGGCGCTGATCTTCGCCCAGACCGACCCGGAGCGGAAGCACAAGGGGCTCGCCGCCTTCCTCGTCCCCACCGACACCCCCGGCTTCACCACCGCCGAGATCCACGGCAAGCTGGGGCTGCGCTCCTCCGACACCGCAGAACTCTCGCTCGACGGAGTCGAGGTCGGCGAGGACGCGCTGCTCGGCCAGGTCGGCGACGGCTTCAAGGTGGCGATGACGGCCCTCGAGGCGGGCCGCTACTCGGTCGCCGCGGGGTGCGTCGGGATCATGGAAGGCTGCGTCGAGGCCTCGGTCAACTTCGCCAAAGAGCGCAAGCAGTTCGGCGTCCCCCTGGCCCGCTTCCAACTGGTCCAGCAGATGATCACCGAAATGATCCTCAAGCGGGACGCGGCGCGGATGCTGGTCTTTCGCGCGGGCACGCTGAAGGATGAAGGCAAGCCGAACACGATGGAGACGTCGGTCGCGAAGCTGTTCGCCACCGAGTCGGCGGTCGAGTGCGCCAACCTGGCGATCCAGGTCCACGGCGGCTCCGGCTACGTCGACGACTACCCGGTCGAGCGCTACCTGCGCGACGCCCGCGTGACCACCCTCTACGAGGGCACCTCGCAGATCCAGACGCTGATCATCGGCCGCCTCGCGACCGGCATCAACGCGATGCTGCCGTTCGACTGAGCGGCGCGGCCGTCCGAGAGTTGCGTCCCGTGCGTCTCGTGGCGGCCCGGGCAGGCTGTGGCCGCCACGAGACGCCCGGGACGTGAGGGTTTCGGCGGGAAGGTGCGGGGTTCGGCACGATCTCCGCTCTTCCGTCACGGCTCCTCAACAGGCTCGGACGCGCGGTCGACTTTGACCCCCCTATAGGAGGGTCAAAGTCGACAGCGTGATCTCGGCGGGTCGGGATCGGCGAGGTTCCATGAGCCTTCGTCGCGAGAAGCGCGCAGTTCGTGGAGGGACGCGCACGCTCCCCCGGCGCAACTCGGACGGCCGCAGCCGCCGGGCGCCAGCTATCTACCGACCAGAAGCGCTGAGAGGCGTTCTCAGGGGCGCTGCTGGGTCCCGGTGGGCCGAGACTCGAACTTGATCTGCTCTATCGGCAGCGTGGCGCTACGCGCCTGCTGGCGGCCGGGGAGCGTGAAGTAGCTGCGCTCGCCCCGCTTTACGATCATCCGGAAGCCGAACAGCGCGATGACGATGCCGATGTAGGACCAGACGAAGGCCGAGAAGGCGAAGCCGTTGGCGTAGATGCCGACGACCGCTCCGGTCGCGCCGAGGACGAAGACCGCCGGGCCCCAGGACGGGGACGGCGTCGAGATCGTCTCGCCGGGCTCGGGGATGTGACGCTGCTCGCTCATCAGTGGGCGATGTAGAGCAGGGCGACGATGAAGCAGAGCGCGAAGATCCCCGCCGCGAAGCCCCCGGCAACCAGGCCGGCGGTCATATTTCTGCGTGCGGTCTCGCGGTCCACGGGGTGATTTCTATCAGGCGTGGGCGGCGACAGCCATCGAGACGAAGAGCAGCGCCAGGTAGAGCATCGAGAAGAGGTAGGTGCGGAGCGCCCATTTGCGGCTCTTGGTCTTCAAGAGCACGTAGGAGAAGCCGATGAAACCGGCGCCGAGGAGCATCGAGGGGACCAGGTAGGCGATCCCGAGGCCACCGGCGCAGAAGGGCAATTGGGTGACCGCGTAGAGCAGCACCGTGTAGAGCATGATCTGGCGCCGCGTCTCGTCCTCGCCGGCGACCACCGGCAGCATCGGGATCCGCGCCGCGGCGTAGTCGTCCTTCATCAGGATCGAGAGCGCCCAAAAGTGCGGCGGGGTCCAGAAGAAGACGATCGCGAAGAGGTAGAACGCCATGCCGCTGAGGCCGCCGGTCATCGCCGCCCAGGCGACCAGCGGCGGCACCGCGCCCGCCGCGCCGCCGATGACGATGTTCTGCGGCGTCCGGCGCTTCAGCCACAGCGTGTAGACGAATACGTAGCCGAGCAGGCCCGATAGCGAGAGCGAGGCGGCGAGCACGTTGATCTGCGTCGCCATCAGCAGGAACGAGGCGGCGCCGAGGAGGCAGCCGAAGGCGATCGCGGCGACCGGCGAGACGCGGCCCGACGCGACCGGGCGATCGGCGGTGCGCGCCATCGTGCGGTCGATGTCGCGGTCGACGGCGTGGTTGATCGCCGCCGCGCCGCCGGTCGACAGCGAGCCGCCGAGGCAGGTCAGGAGGATCAGCCGCAGCGAGGGATTCCCCGCCACGTACATCGTCGTCACCGTGGTCAGCAGCAGCAGCGACTGGACCGTCGGCTTGGTCAGCGTGACGTAGTCACGGACAAGCTGGGAAAAGGCCGAACGGGGTGCAACCGCGGCCGCCTGAGGGGACGCGGTCTGCGCGCCGGCGCCGGATGACATGGCCGTCAGGCTACCGGCTGCGACTCACGGGCCGCGCGTTCCTCGGTCTGCTCCGCGCGCTTGGCGATCGCGGCGCGGATGTCATCGAGGGGACGGTCGCTGCGGACGTCCGGGCGGACGTCGAAGTTGTGGACCGGCGGCGGCGAGAGCGCGAACCACTCGAGGGTCGAGCCCTTCCAGGGATCGTGGGCGGCGCGGGCGCCACCTTTGATGCTGGCCACAGCATTGGTGAGGATCAGGATCACGCCGATCAGCAAGATCAGCATCCCGATCGAGCTGAGCACGTTGTAGAAGTTCACGCCGGTGTGGTTGAAGAACTTGTAGGCGTCGGCCACCTGGCCCTCTTCCCAACCCGCCAGCGCCATCGGCACGAAGGTCAGCAGGGTGCCCAGCGACAGCGTCCAGAAGGAGAGGCGACCGAGCTGCTCGCCCATCGTCCGGCCGGTCATCTTCGGGAACCAGTAGTGGAGCGCGGCGAAGCCGCCGAAGACCGCGCCGCCGATCAGCGCGAAGTGCGTCGCGGCGGTCGAGTCGGTGGTCCCCTTGAGATAGAACGCGGCGCCGACCAGCGACTGCTGGAGCTCGGCGGCGAGGCCGAGCGAGATCATCACCAGCGCGCCGACCGAGAACAGCACCGGCGCCCGCATCCGCAGCGCGCCGTCTTTCAGGGTCGAGATCAGGTTGAAGAAGATCAGGCCGACCGGGACGATCAGCGCCATCGACATCAGCATCGCGAAGTACTTCCACCCCAGCCCGATCGGCGCCGTGTACATGTTCTGCATGTAGGCGAGCGTGCCGATCACCGCGACCGCGACGAACGAGGCCATCAGCGCTTTGCGGTCGAAGATCCGGTTGCCGGAGAAGGTGGCGAAGATTTCGGCGATCGCGCCGAAGGCGAAGATCAGCACCAGCATGTAGGCGCCCGAGTAGAAGAGCCAGGTGAAGTGTTGCCAGAGGAGCGGCGCGCCGCCGCCACCGTCGGCGAAGAAGGTGCCGTCGTAGTTGCGGTCGATCATCAGCATCGTGAAGGCGGCGAGCAGGATCGGCCCGATGAAGAGCATCAGCCAGGAGCCGACGTAGGCCGCCCAGGAGAAGATCGGGGCGCGGCGCCAGGCCATGCCCGGCGCGCGGTCGACCCGCAGCGTCGAATTGAGGTCGATCGCGATGAGGACGAAGCCGAGCGTGGCGAAGCCGCAGGCGGTGAGCCAGGCGTCGACGCCGTTTTCGTTGAGGAACGCGAGCTCCGACAACGGCGGCAGCGGGTTGACGCCGGCCTGCGAGGGGGTCCAGAGGAAGCCCGAGTAGAGGACGACCGCGCCGGCGACCCAGAGGGCGCCGCCGATCTGGCTGAGCCGCGGCAGCACCGTCCCCCGCGCCCCGACCTGGAGCGGCGCGACGTAGAGGAAGATACCCATGACCAGGGGCAGGGCGAAGAAGAAGATCGAGGTCGCGCCGTAGAGCGAGAGGATCCGGTTGAACATCACCGGTTCCATGAACGTGTTCTCCGGGATCGCCAGTTGCAGGCGCATGAGGAAGAACTCGAGCGCGGCGATGAAGAGGAAGCCGCCGGAGCCGACCATGAGGATTTTGGCGATGTCCTTGTGATCGGCGCTGGTGATCATCCGGGCGAAGCCGGACTGGCGCTTGGGGAAGCCGTCGATCGCGATCTCGGGACGGGGCTTGTCGGTGGTGGTCGTGCTCATTCTTCGTACCGCCTTATTTGCCGCCGACGATGTCTTCGACCACGTAGGCCGCGACGTTGGAAATTTCTTCTTCGCTCAGGGTCCCGGCGAAGGCGGGCATCCCGCCACCGCCATTGGTGACCTGTTCTTCGGCGCCTTTTTGTTCTTTGGCTTTCGGCATCGTCGTCAGGTCAGGGCCGCCGTTGCCGCCGTGGCCGGTGGCGCCGTGGCAGACCGAGCAGTTTTCGGCGAAGACTTCTTCGCCGGCTTCGGCGCTCGGGGCGCCGCCCGCGGCCGCTTCTTCGCCACCTTCAGCTTCTTCGCCGCCGCCTTCAGCTTCTTCGGTTTCTCCGCCGGCTTCGGCTTCTTCTTCACCGGCGCCTTCGCCTTCGGGCGCTTCCGCTTCTTCGGGGCTGGGCGTTTCTTCGCCCTTTTCTTCTTCTTCGGCGGTCGTTTCTTCGCCGTTGGCTTCGGCTTCTTCAGCTTCGAATTCGGCGAGTTCTTCGTTCTTCTGCGTCTCGATCTTCTCGGCGCCTTCCTGGCCCGCTTTGATGCCCTTCTGCTGTTCGACGATGAATTCTTCGAACCGTTCGGGCGACACCACTTCGACGTTGGTGCGCATCGGCGCGTAGGACTGGCCGGAGAGGGTCGAGGACTGGCCGAAGAATTCGCCTTCGGCGTCGGCGCGGAAGTAGAGATGCGTGACCTTGCCCGGGACCGCGTCGGTCTTCGGCGCCAGGTCGGGGACGCTCCAGGTGTGGATCACGTCGGTCGATTCGAGGTCGAGCTCGATCTCCGTGTGCGCCGGGATCACGAGCTTGTAGTAGCTGAAGGCGCCGTTCGGGTAGTTGTAGCGCCAGATCCACTGCTGACCGGTCGCGTGGATGACCAGCGGCCCGCTGAACGGTTTGCCTTTGAAGGAGGTGAGGCCGGCGGAGGTCGTCTTCGGCGTCGAGGTCGCGTTGCTGGTGAAGATGATCCCCAGCACGAAGAGCAGGATCGCGAAGCCGGTGAGGCCGCCGGCGACCCGCCACTGGATGCCCTGCGAGGCGTGCGGGGCGTGCGCGGTGCGGCCGCGACCGGCGCCGAATCGGCGCAGCGCTCCGAACAGGCCGAGGTTGATCGCCACAAAGACGATCAGTGCGGCGAAGAAGCCGATCCAAATCAGGGTGTTTATCTGGCCGGTGCCAGGCGAGTGCGGCGTCAAGGCGGGGCCATTCTAATCACGGCGAGCGGCGTGGATGCGGTGCGGCCGGCACGCCCTACCTATACTCGCCGACGCGATGAGCGGGCGCACGCGGCCATCTGGAGCGGTACAGCTGGCCGTTCGGGCCGGAGCGGCAGCCACGCTCGGCGCCGCGATCGTTCTGCCCTTGGTGCGTAAGCGCCTCCGCGTCCCCAACCCGGTGACCCTCGCGGTGAGCGCCGCCGGCCCCCTCGCCGTCGCCGTCCTCGCGCCGCGCACGCGCAAACGCGACGTCGCCCTCTTCGCGATGCAGATGTGGGCGTTCACGGTCGTCCACGAGATGCCCTACGACGATCCGGAGAAGCTGCGCCGCCGGCTCTACACCCGCTACCCCATCCAGGTGGACGAGCGGATCGGCCTCGGCCGCCTCCCCGGCGCGCGCCTGCAGACGATGCTCGCCGGCCGCCGCCACTCGGCCGCGCTCGACCGCTTCCTCACCGTCACCCACTGGCTCTGGTTCATCGAGCCCTACACGGTCCTCGCCTGGATCCTCGTCCGCCACCCCGACCAATTCCCCCGCGCCGCGCGCCAGCTGGCGGCGGTCTTCGACGGCGGCGCCTTCCTCTACTGGGCGGTGCCGACCGCGCCGCCGTGGTGGGCCTCCGAGCAGGGCCTGACCAAGGAGCCGATGCGGCGGATCATGTTCGAGGTCGGCGAACCGCTCTGGGGCCGCTACTGGGGTCCCCTCTACAAGGCGCTCGGCGGCAACCCCTGGGCGGCGATGCCCTCGCTCCACTTCGCCACCTCGGTGGTCGGCGCGAAATCGCTCTCGGAAGCCAACAAGCGCGAGGGCGCGGTCGCCTGGGCCTACGCGTTGACCCTCGGCTTCGGCCTCGTCTATCTCGGCGAGCACTACGTCACCGATCTGCTCGCGGGCGCCGGCCTGGTCGCCGCCGCCCGCCGTGCCGACCCGGTCTTCGCCCCCGCGGTCGGCCGCGTCACGGCCCGCCTGCAGCAGCTCGAGCGGATCGCCGACGGCAACGCCCGCTAGCGTCCCCGGCCAGGTGCCCGGCGAGACTGACGACCGCAAATCCGGCGGCGGCCTTGATCTGCCGGTCTTCTCGACCAAGCGGCTGCTGCAGACCGGCATCGTCGTCGTCCTCCTGCTGGTCGGGATCTACTTCCTCTTCCCGAAGCTGGTCGGGGTCGGCGACGGGATCTCGAAACTGGACGACGCCGACCCGGTCTGGCTCGGGATCGCGGTCGTCTTCTCGATCGCCTCCTACGCGACCTACATCGCGCTGTTCAAAGCGGTGGTCGGCGGCGAGACGTTGAAGCTGAGCTGGGGCGAGACCTACGAGATCAACATGGCGGGCGTCGCCGCGACGCTGCTCTTCTCGGCGGGCGGCGCGGGCGGCGTCGCGCTGACCTACTGGGCGCTGCGCAAAGCGGGGATGAACCGCCGCGACGTGGCCCGGCGGATGATCGCCTTCGTCAGCCTCCACTACGCCTTCTATCCGTTCGCGCTGATCGTCTTCGGCCTGCTGCTGCGGACCGGCGTCCTGCACGGATCGAACTCGGTCGAGCTGACGATCATCCCCGCCGCGGTCGCCGGGATCCTGCTGGTGATCGGCGCGCTGGTGACGCTGATCCCGGAGGACGTCGAAGGCAAGCTGATGCCGCACGTCCGCGGCGAGCACATGCGCAGCTTCGTCGAATGGGCCTCGCGGGTGCCGGAGACGGCCGGGGACGGCTTCCGCTTCGCGCTCAGCCTCTTCACCCATCCGCGCAAGGGCGGCCTCGCGGTGCTCGGCGCGGCGGGCTACTGGGCGTTCAGCATCGGCGTCCTCTGGGCCTCGTTCCACTCGCTCGGCATCCAGGTCCCGTTCGCGGTCGTCGTCCAGGGCTTCTTCCTCGGCATGGTCGCCAACCTCTTCCCGCTGGCGCCGGCCGGGGTCGGCGCGGTCGACGCCGGGATGATCGGCGCCTTCGTCCTCTTCGGCCTGCCGGAGGAGACGGTCTTCCCGGCGATCCTGATCTTCCGGCTGGTCAGCTTCTGGATGCCGATCCCGCCCGGGGTCGTGGCCTTCTTCCAGCTACGCAAGACTGTCCAGAGGTGGGAAGTCGAGGGGCTTCCAATCGACCGTGGCAGTGGTACTATCAAAAGTAAAGTAATGGACGCTGGAGAGGCAAGGACTTAGATGACGAGCGAGAGCACCGACACCAAACAGAAGGTCGAGAACGTGATCATCGTCGGCGGTGGTCCGGCCGGCTACACGGCGGCGCTCTACACCGCCCGCGCCAATCTTGAGCCGCTCGTCTTCGAGGGCTTCCAGTGGGGCGGCCAGCTGCAGAACACGACCGACGTCGAGAACTACCCGGGCTACCCCGAGGGGATCATGGGCCCGGAGATGATGAGCCAGTTCCGCGCTCAGGCCGAGCGCTTCGGGACCCGCTTCGTCACCGATGACGTCGACCGCGTCGAGCTTTCCGACGGCGGCGTCCAGAAGGTCTTCCTCGGCGACGAGGAGTACCGCGCCAAGACCGTGATCCTCGCCATGGGGGCGGAGCCGAAACGGCTCGGCGTTCCCGGTGAGATGGAGCTCGCGGGCCGCGGCGTCTCCACCTGCGGCGTCTGCGACGGCGCCTTCTTCAAGGGCCACCGCGTGCTGGTGATCGGCGGCGGCGACTCGGCGATGGAGGACTCGATCTTCATCTCGAAGTTCGCCGACGAGCTGACGATCGTCAACCGGCGCGACGAGTTCCGCGCGTCGAAGATCATGCACGACCGGGCGCTCGAGGTGCCGAACATCGACACCCTCACCCCCTTCACCCCGCTCGAGTTCGTCGCCGGCGAGGACGGCAAGCTGGCCAAGGTCAGGCTGAAGCACTCGGAGACCGGCGAGGAGTCGGAGGTCGAGGCGACCGGCGCCTTCGTCGCGATCGGCCACGTGCCGCGCAGCGAGGTCGTCAAGGGCCAGGTCGACACCGACGAGGACGGCTACATCAAGGTGACGGCGGGCTCGACCCGGACGAACCTCGAGGGAGTCTTCGCGGTCGGCGACGTCGTCGACCACACCTACCGCCAGGCGGTCACCGCGGCGGGCACCGGCTGCATGGGCGCGCTCGACGCCGAGCGCTACCTGCGCGACTCGGCGCCGCCGGTCGAGGCCCACTGGTTCCCCGGCGGCGAGCCGGTCGAGATCGAGATCGCCCCCGCCGGTTCGTAGGGCCTGCCGAAAGCGGCTCCACCGGAAAGGTGTGGTCGTACATACGTCCAGCCCCCCGGTCGCGCTACAGTGCGCCCCGTGGCGGCTGAGGAGTGTTCCCATCTCGATTCGGTTCAGTACCTCGACGTCCCCGACGACGTCGAGGGCTGCGAAGAGTGCCTGCAGCTAGGCATGCGCTGGGTCCACCTGCGGATGTGCCAGACCTGCGGCCACATCGGCTGCTGTGACAACTCCGAGGGCAAGCACGCCACCGCCCACTACAAGGCGATCGGTCACCCGATCATCCGCTCCGCCCAGCCCGGCGAGGACTGGAGCTGGTGCTACGTAGACGAACTCATGCTGAGGCTGGTCGAGGACTGAGTCCTCTCCCGTGCACCGGGGCCGGGGAAGCTGGCGCCCGGTGGCTGCGGCCGTCCGAGATGCGCCCGGCCTTCTCGATGGCGGCCCTGGCAGGCTGTGGCCGCCATCGAGAAGGCCGGGTGAGCGGGAAGTGTTGAAGGTTCGTGACGAGCGCCGACGAGCGTGCGTCTTCCTCCACGAAGTGCGCGTATCCCGTGACGAAGAGTCATGGAACGTCACGTTCCGTCCCGGCTTCCATGGCGAGCGAGATCCGGCGTTCGTACTTAGGCCTCCTATACCGGCCTAAGTACGAACGCACGGTCTCGACCCCTCATCCAGGACCTGAAACCCCGGCGAATCCGTGACGAACCGGGCGGACCCGTGACGGAAGAGCGGAGATCGTGCCGAACCCTTGACCTTCCCGGCGAAACCCTCACGTCCCGAGCGTCGCGTGGCGGCCACAGCCTGCCCGGGCCGCCACGAGACGCCCGGGACGCAACCCGGCCGGCCTGCCCCAACTCGGACGGCCGCAACGGCCGCGAACAACGCGGCCGGAGCCCTCTCCTACCCCTGCGCCGCGCTCGGCAGCTGCATTTCGCTCGTCGCGCCGTCTGAGGTCCAGACGCGGACGATGTCGCGCATCGAGAGGATGCCGGTCACCTCACCGCCGTCGAAGACGACCAGGTGGCGGATGCCGCGGCGGGACATCTCGGCGGCGGCGTGCTCGAGGCTCCATTCCGGGTCGGCCGCCAGCACCGTCTCGGTCATGTGCGCGCCGACCTGGGCCGTGTCCGGGTCCTCGCCGGCGCCGACCGCGAGCAGCAGGTCACGCTCGGTGACGATCCCCGGCGTCGGTGCCTCGTCGTCGATGACAAGAGCGGCGCCGACGTTGCGGGCGACCATCGCGGCGGCCGCCTGGCGCAACGTGTGCGACGGACCGACCGTCACCGAGATCTCCGACATGCCATCCCTCACCTGCATCGCGACCTCCTCCGTGGACGAGCTTTCCCATTGCCCAACCGGGCGATTCCCCGCGCCCAGTGGGATCAGCTTCTCAGATAGTGCGGATCGACGCAAATAGGTCCCTGACGGTCGAGGGTGTCAAGCGTCGTGTCGAGTGCCCGGACATATAGACTCCGGCGCGCTTCAACGGTATGCAGAACCTCCCCAAGCCCATCCGCCTCTTCGCCCCGCTCGCTGCGCTGCTCGCCGCGGTCCTCGTGATCACCGGCTGCGGTACTTCGAGCCCTGACATCGCGCGCGGTCGCGTCCTCTTCACGAAGAATTGCGGCACCTGCCACACGCTGGCGCAGGCGGGCTCGTCGGGGACCGTCGGACCGAACCTCGACGACGCCTTCGCGGCGGCGCGGGAAGTCGGCGGCTTCGATTCGGCCACGGTCGAAGGCATCGTCAAGAACCAGATCGACAATCCGCGCCCCTCGATCGGCAACCCCGCTTCCTACATGCCGCCCCACATCGTCGAGGGCAAGGACGCCGACGACATCGCCGCCTACGTCGGCAAGTACGCGGGCGTCCCCGGCGCCAAGCCGCCGGAAGTCGCCGGAGGCGAAGGAGGAGGGGCCCAGGTCTTCGCCAACAACGGCTGCGGCGGCTGCCACACGCTTGCCGTCGCCAACGCGGGCGGCACCACCGGCCCGGACCTCGACGAAGTTCTTCCCGGCCAGAAAGAAGCCGAAATCGAAGAATCGATCGTCGATCCGGAAGCGAAAATCGCGGAAGGCTACCCGTCCGGCGTCATGCCCCAGACCTTCGGTGAAACGATCAAACCGGAAGAACTCAAAGAACTCGTCAAATTCTTGAGCGAAAACGCCGGTAAAAGCAAAGAATAAGGCGGTCCCGGCCGGGACCTCGAAGGGTCGACCCGGTCATCATCTGAATATGTTCGCGAGTCTTCGAAATCGCTTCGAGATCTCACCGCAGCGCTACGCGCAGGTGACGACGGTCGCTCTGATCGGCCTCGCGCTGATCGTCCTCAGCGGCGCCGCGGTGAGACTGACCGACTCCGGCCTCGGCTGCCCCGACTGGCCCCAGTGCTACGGCGCCGGCCCCCACCCCGCGCTCGAATCGCACGCGATCATCGAGTCGACCAACCGGATCATCACCGGCCTGCTCAGCGTCGTCGTGATCGCCGCCTGCGGGCTCGCGTTCTTCCGTCGTCCCTACCGACGACACCTGGCGATCTTCGGGGCACTGCTGCCGCTCGGCGTCGCCGCCCAGGCGATCCTCGGCGCGCTGGTGGTCAAGTACGACCTGCGGCCGGAACTCGTCAGCGGCCACTTCATCCTCTCGATGATGCTGCTCGACGCGGGCTTCGCGCTGTTCTGGTGCTCGCGCTACGAGCCCTGGGACCGGCGGCGTTCGTGGGATCGCAAGGGCGTCTGGGCGGTCCGGGCGCTCGTCCCGCTGGGGCAGCTGACGATCCTCGCCGGCACGATCGCCACCGGATCCGGCCCGCACGCGGGTGAGTTCGAAGGCCAGCTCGTCCAGCGCTACACCTTCGAGGGCATGGGCACGACGCTCGAATGGGTGGTCCAGCGCCACGCCGTGATCGCCGCGGTCTACGGCTTCGCCGCGATCGGCGTCTGGTTCTACCTGCGCCGCCCGGGCGGCGACCGGCGGGCGCTCAAACCGCTCACCGTCGTCCTCTTCCTGCTCCTCGCGCAGGGAATTCTCGGCTACGTCCAGTGGGAGCTCGAACTACCGAGCGAGCTCGTCTGGGTGCACGTCTCCCTCGCCACCTTCAATTGGCTGGCGATGTTGTGGACGATCGCCGCGGCGGGACGACTCGAGCCGCGCCAGGCGCCCGCCACGGGCGACAAGGTCGGCGACTCGGCGACGACGCCTTCCGGCGCGGGCGCCGCGGCCGCCTGAGACCACCGGGAGCGCCCGATCCTCCCCTTCTGGCTCTCGATCGGCTTCCTCAGCCTCGTCCAGGGGTTGCTCGTGGCGCTCCCCCGCGCCCCGGTATCGACGCCTCTGCTCGACCGCTTCGGAGGACGGTGGTGGGCGCTGATCCTCCCGCTCTCGATCGTCGTCGTGATCGGCGGCATCGCCCTCGACGAATCCTCTGCGAACTTTCTCACCTGGCTGGCGCTGATCGCGGTCCCGCCGCTGGCGGCGATCGCGCTCGGCTGGATCGTCCACGGCGCCCGCCCCTGGTTCGCGCTCGCCGCGGTCCCCCTCTTCGCCGTCGCCTGGGCGGCGAAGGGCGAACTGGGCGGCCAGTCGTGCGCGCTGGCCCTCTCCGCCCTTGCCTGCGTGACGCTCGGCTGGCTCCTCGTCTGCGTCGTCCCGGCGCGTTGGGTGAAGCTCGGCATCTACGCGATGGCGATCGTCGACGCCTACCTCGTCTTCACCGAACTGCTCCAGGAACCAAACTCGGTCCTCAACGCCGCCGCCCCGGCGGCCGACCTGCCGAAGCTGCAGCTCGTCAGCTGGGGCTCGGCGCTGATGGGCTTCGGCGACATCTTCATCGCCAGCGTCCTCGGCGCCCTCCTCGCCCGCGACCGCGACATCCAGCTACGCGGCGCCATCCTGGCGGCCCTCCTCTGCTGCGCCTGGGACCTCCTCTTCTTCGCGATCAAGACGACCCCCGCCACGGTCCCCGTCGCCTTGACCCTCCTGACCCTGGAGCTGTGGGGCCGTTGGGGGCCGGTCAGAAGTGCGTCGCGAACAGCGTGATCAGCGCCCCGAAGCCCGCGAACATCATCGTGCAGAGACCAATGAGCGTGATGACCATGGTCTGCTGAAGCCCGTTGATCCGCGCGTCGACGGCGTCGAACCTACCCTCGACCTTCCTGAAGCCCTCGTCCATCCCCGCTTTCAAGTCATCCAGTCGACCGTCGGACCACTCTGCCATCCGCTCCTCCCTCTCTGCCAGCATCGTCATGGGACGCAGGCTAAGGCGGAGATTTCCCTGTCCGAAACGAGAAAGGTGCCAACTCTGTGGCGTCAGGGGCGGTGGTCGGGGCCGCCGGGGCGGTCCCGGGCGTTATCCCACCACTCGCGGGTCCAGCGGTAGGCGTAGACGCAGCCGATGATCGCCAGGACCAAGGCATAGAGGGCGCCGACGAGGCCGCCGGCGAGGAGCGTCAGGCCGATCGCCGATCCCACCGCGACGGCGAAGATGAGCACCCATTTGAAGACCGCGGCCTCGTTGTATTTGACCACGTGTCGCTCCCTCCGGAGCGCGCTCGACCCGACTAGAGGATGTAGACGGTGAAGAACACGATGATCCACATGATGTCGACGAAGTGCCAGTAGATGCCCGGGATCTCGATCCCGAGGTGTTTGTCATGGTCTTTGTCGAAGTGGCCGCGGAAGGCGCGGATCGTGGCTGCCGTCAGCAAAGTGAGGCCGATGAAGACGTGGGCGCCGTGCAGGCCGGTCAGCGAGTAGAAGATCGTGCCGAAGGACTCGGTGCGCGAGCTGAACCCGAGGTGCACGTACTCGTTGATCTGCACGAAGAGGAAGGTCAGGCCGAGGAGCCAGGTCAGCACCAGGCCGAGCTTCATCCCCTGTTTGTTGCCTTTGCGGATCGCCTCGAGCGCGTAGTGGATCGTGAAGCTCGAGGAGACCAGGATCGCCGTGTTCATGCCGGCGACGGCGACCGGAAGTTCGAACGGGTGCGGCGGCCAGGCGCTCGGATGGACGACGACCCGGAGGAAGAAGTAGGAGGCGAAGAACGACCCGAACAGCATCACCTCGGAGACGATGAACAGCAGGATCCCGAGGGTCTGTTTGTCGATCCGCGAGCTCTGGTTGGCCTCCGGCGGGCCGTGGTGGTGTGCCTCGGCGGCGGCGTGGCCGCCGGAGGCGCCGGGAAGCGGTACGGACGCGCTCTCCATCAGTGCTCACTCCCCTCGGCCACGGTCGCCGCCAACGCGGCGGACGTCCGGCCGGACTCGACATGGGTGACAGGCTTATCGGTGATCTCGCGGACGCGGCCGATCAGATCCGACTGCAGCCACTTCGACTGCTCGCCGGCGAAGGTGGAGATCATGATCTCGTCGACCCGGTGGTGCTCGATCGCGTTGCGGACCGCGTCGAACGGGTCGGCCGCGGACACCGGCAGCCCGGTCGCGTCGATCTCGTTGCGGTAGAGCTCCGAGAGGGTCGAGGAAAGGTCGCGGATGACCTGCTCCTCGGGCACCTCCTCGGTGCGCGGGCAGATGATCGTGAAGCGGTGCGGCCGGGCGGCGGCGCGCTCTTTGAGGCGCGCGACGAGGTCCGGCGAGTTGACGGTCTTGGTGGCGACGACGAGCACGTGGCTGAGGTCGAGCCGGATCGCGTCCTCTTCCACCCGCACCGGGATGTGGGTGAATTTGGCCTCCGGTTCGGCGATCCCTCGGGCGACCTCGACGAGGTCTTTGCGGAAGATGCCGTAGCGGGTGTCGTAGAGCGCCGAGAAGAAGACCTCGACCGGCTGGTGGACGCGGACCGCGTCACCGAGCGCCAGCTGCGGCGCCGGGTCAAGCACCTCGCCGACCGAGTCGATGCCGAAGTTGGCGAAGATCGACATCGTCACCTCGATCCGGGCGCGGGCCGAGGCGTAACGCTCTTCGCGGTCGATCAGGTTGCCGATGGTCGGCTGATTCTGCGGCGCCGTGACGATCACCTCGGAGATGTCGCCCCGAGCTGTACGGTCGCGGACCGCCTGCAGCAGTTTGCGACCGCCGGCGACCTCGTTGAGGAAGACG
>DAIQOT010000276.1:0-1510 GCA_036787695.1 Solirubrobacterales bacterium
AGGTCGTGCTCCCAGGTGAAGCCGATGCCGCCGTGGACCTGGATCGAGGCGTCGGGGACGCGCCAGCCGGCGTCGGAGGCGTAGGCCTTCGCCATCGAGGCCGAGAGCGGCAGCGCGCCGGGGTCGGCGTCGGCGGCCCAGGCGGCGCCGTACACCGCCGAGCGCGAGTTCTCGGTCTCCAGCAGCATCTGCGCGCAGCGGTGCGAGACCGCCTGGTAGGCGCCGATCGGGCGGCCGAACTGTTCGCGGTCTTTGGCGTAGGCGACGGCCATCTCCAGCGTGCGCTGGGCGACCCCGGTGGACTCGGCGGCGAGCGCCACCGCGCCGATCAGGTAGACGCGCTCCCACTCGGCGCCGTGCCCAGGCAGCGTCTGGTCCGCCGCGACCTTGACGCCGTCGAAGTTGACGGTCGAAAGGCGGCGCGTGGTGTCGATCGAGATCTCCGGCGAGACGCTGACCCCGTCGGCGTCGGCGGGGACGATGTGGCGGCGGCCGTCGCTCGTCGCGACGAGGAAGAACGAGGCGCCCGCGGCGTCGGCGACCAGCTCCTTCTTGCCGTTGAGGACGATCCCGTCGCCGTCGGCCTCGGCTTTCATCGGGTAGGCGCCCGGGGTCCCGGTCGAGCCGGCGTCGACCATCGCCTGGGTCCCGCGCGCGGTCCCCTCGGCGAGCGGCCGCAGCCAGCGCTCCTTCTGCTCGTCGGAGGCGCCCTGCGCGAGCGCCAGCCCGACCACGGTGTTGGAGAAGAGCGGCGAGGGAGCGAGCGCGTAGCCCATCTCCTCGAAGAGCACCGCGAGGTCGACGACGCCGAGGCCCTGGCCGCCCCACTCCTCGGGCAGCGCCAGCCCGGCCCAGCCGAGCTCCGCCATCTCGGTCCAGCCCTGCGGGTCGGTGCCGTCATCGGACCCGGCGAGCTCCCGCATCCGCTCCGATTTGAAGCGCGAGGCGAGGAAGTCCTTGGCGGTCGAGCGGATCGCTTCCTGCTCGTCGGTGAGATCGAAATACATGGCGGTCCCGGCTCCCCTCTCCCCTAGCGCATCCGCGGCAGGCCGAGCACGCGCTCGGCGATGATGTTCTTGAGGATGTCGGTGGTGCCGCCCTCGATCGAGTTGGCCCGCGAGCGGAGGAAGTTGTACTGCCAGGCGCCGTTGGCGACCGCGCCCCCGGAGCCGCGCCCGAGCACCGCCCAGGCGCCCTCGATCTCCAGCGCCAGCTCGGTCAGGTCCTGGTTGATGTCGGCCCACTGCCACTTGCCGAGTGACCCCTCAGGGCCGGGGATTCCCGACTCCATCGTCTTCGTCAGCCCGCGGTAGGCGTTCAGCCGCATCGTCTCCGCCTCGATGAAGAGCTGCGCGATCTTCTGCCGGAAGTAGGCGTCCTCGGAGGCGCTGGTGCCGCCCTCCTCGCGCACCTCGGTGGCGAGCGCCGCCAGCTTCGCGAGCGAGTTGTGGATCCCGGCGATCGCCCCGAAGGCGAGCCCGGCGCGCTCGTTCATCAGCGTCGTGATCGC
>DAIQOT010000276.1:1610-4748 GCA_036787695.1 Solirubrobacterales bacterium
CGGCGATCGCCCCGAAGGCGAGCCCGGCGCGCTCGTTCATCAGCGTCGTGATCGCGACGTTCCAGCCTTCGCCGACCTGGCCGACGACGTTCTCGTCGGGGATCCGCGCCTCGTTGATGAAGACCTCGTTGAACTCGCCCTCGCCGGTGATCTGGACCAGCGGTTTCGCTTCGACCCCGTCCTGTTTCATGTCCATCAGGAAGTAGGTGAGGCCCTGGTGTTTGGGCGCGTCGGGGTCGGTGCGGGCGACGAGCATGCACCACTTCGCGTACTGCGCGAACGTCGTCCAGACCTTCTGCCCGGTGACGACCCATTCGTCGCCGTCCTTGACCGCGCGGGTCTTCAGCGAGGCGAGGTCGGAGCCCGACTCGGGCTCGGAGAAGCCCTGGCACCAGATCTCCTCGCCGGTCAGGATCGGCTCGAGGTAGCGCGATTTCTGCGCCTCGGTGCCGTGCGCGATGACGACCGGGCCGCCCATCGCCAGGCCGAGCACGTTGGCCGGGCTCGGCGCTTCCTGGGCGGCGGCCTCGCCGGTGAAGATCGCCTGCTCGATCATCGTCGCGCCGCGGCCGCCGAACTCCTTCGGCCAGGAGATCCCGGCCCATCCCGCGGCGTGCAGCTTGCGCTGCCAATCGCCTCGGAAGGCCATGACCTCGTCGAGCGAGCCCTCCGGTTCGGGGCCGGGGTTATTGGCACGCAGCCAGGTCGCGACCTCGTCGCGGAACCCCTCCTCCGATGGTGACAGCGTCAGATCCATCGAGCGCAGACCCTACAGATCCCCTGGCCGACTGGCCAGGGGAGTCCTCGGAGACTTCGACGAATCAGACCCTCTGAATCAGCGTGCCCGTCCCCAAGCCGCCGCCGCAGCACATCGTGACCAGGCCCATCTCCTTGTCGGAGCGCTCCATCTCGTGCAGCAGGCTGGTCATCAGGCGGGCGCCGGTCGAGCCGAGCGGATGGCCGATCGCGATCGCGCCGCCGTTCACGTTGACGCGGTCCATGTCCGGTTCGAGCTCCCGTTTCCAGGCGGCGACGACCGAGGCGAACGCCTCGTTGATCTCGATCAGGTCGATGTCGTCGATCTTCATCCCGTTGCGCTCGAGCAGCTTCCGCGTCGCCGGGATCGGGCCGGTCAGCATGATCACCGGGTCGACCCCGACCGTGGTGATGTCGTAGATCCGTGCCCGCGGCTTCAGCCCCAGGGCGTCGGCCTTCTCGCGGGTCATCAGCAGCACCGCGGCGGCGCCGTCGGAGACCTGCGAGGAGTTGCCGGCGGTGATCTTGCCGTCCTCCTTGAAGGCGGGCTTGAGGCCGGCGAGCGCCTCGATCGTGGTCTCGCGCAGCCCCTGGTCGGTCATGTAGGTGTCGCCGTTGACCTGCAGCGGGACCATCTCACGCTCGTAGCGGCCCTCCTCGGTCGCCTTCGCGGCGAGCTGCTGGGAGCGCACTCCGAATTCGTCTAGCTCCGAGCGCGGGATCTCCCATTTGTCGGCGATCATCTCCGCCGAGAGGCCCTGCGGGATCAGGTCGTAGCGCTCCATCAGCTCTTTCGAGTAGGCGAAGCCGTACTCGCCCATCATCTCGCCCGCTTTGGCGAACGAGTTTTTGCCCATGTGCTCGACGCCGCCGCCGATCGCCACGTCGTGGACGCCGGAGGCGACCAGGGTCGCGGCGAAGTCGACGGCCTGCTGGCCGGAGCCGCACTGACGGTCGAGCGTGGTCGCCGGGACCTCGAGCGGTAGCCCCGCCTCGAGCCAGGCGTTGCGGCCGATGTTGATCGACTGCTCGCCCCACTGCTGGACGCAGCCCGCGATCACGTCGCCGACCTCGGCCGGGTCGATCCCGGAGCGGTCGATCAGCTCTTTGTAAGTCCTCGCCAAAAGGTTGGAGGGATGAAGGTCCTTGTAGTAGCCCTTCTCCAGATGGCCGCGGCCGACCGGCGTGCGGACCGCCTCGACGATCACCACTTCGCGACCCTGCAGCTTGCCTTTGCCGTTCTCCATCGTTCTCTCCTCCTGGACGATCCCAGGCGCCCATCGGCGCCGCTTGCACATTGAAAGCTACAACTACCGACTGATCGGTCGGTCAACCGCAGAGCGCCACGCGAAAAAGCCTGATAGGAACCCGGCCGATGAGCGACTCGAAGGGATACGAAAGTCCGGGGATCGCGGGGAGCGGCGCCATCGCCACCGGCCTCGCCGCGGTCTCGACCACCACTGCCGACACGATCCTGCTGGCGCGGTCGGAGGCCTCGGCCTGGCGCGCCGAGGAGAAAGTCGTCGCCGCCTGCGCGAAGATCGAGGGGGCCGAGCCGTCGCGGCTGCGGGTCACCACCGATCCGACCGACCTGGCCCATTGCGACGTCGTCGTCGAGGCGATCGTCGAGGAGCTCGAGCCGAAGGCCGAGCTGATCAAGACGCTCGCCGAGTCCTGCCCGGACGCCGATCTGGGGACGACCACCTCCTCGCTCGGCATCGGCGACATCGCCGGCGCCGCCGGCGTGCCGAAGCTCTTCGGCTTCCACGTCTTCAACCCGGTGCCGCGGATGGCTCTGGTCGAGGTCTGCATCCCCGACGGCGCCGAGTCGGCCCGCGAGCGGGCGATGGCCTGGTGCGCGGCCCTCGGCAAGACCGCGGTCGAGGTCCCCGACCAGGCGGGCTTCGTCGTCAACCGGCTGCTCTTCCCCTACCTCTTCGACGCCGTGCGGATGCTCGAGCGGACCGGCATGGAGCCGGGCGAGGTCGACACCTGCATGAAGCTCGGCGCCGCCTACGTGATGGGCCCGCTGGCGCTGCTCGACTTCGTCGGCCTCGACGTCGCCGAGGCGATCGGCGAGGCCCTCTTCGCCGACTCGGCCGACCCGGCCCACAAACCGCCCGGCCTGATCGTCGAGATGATCGGCGAGGCGAAGCTGGGCCGCAAGAGCGGCGCGGGCTTCTACAGCTACGACTGAGAACTGAAGGCGGTCGCTACTCGGCGGCCGCCTTCCCTTTGCCGGTCAGGTCCCAGATCACGTCGGCCTCCGAGATGTTCTGACGGCGGGCGACGATTTCGACCTCCTCCCAAGGCAATGCGGCCTCGGGGAGCTCGTCCCAACGGGCGAGGTCGAGAGCCTCGATCGAACCTCTGAGGGCGGGG
>DAIQOT010000078.1:0-15117 GCA_036787695.1 Solirubrobacterales bacterium
ATCGCCGGCGTCGAGGACCACCTCGGCGACATGGACTTCAAGGTCGCCGGCACCGCCGAGGGCATCACCGCCCTGCAGATGGACATCAAGATCACCGGCGTCACCTTCGACATCCTGCGCGATGCGCTGGACCAGGCCCACAAGGGTCGCCAGTTCATCCTCGGCAAGATGGCCGAGTCGATCCAGGGCCCGCGCGAGAAGCTCTCTCCGCACGCCCCGGCTATCGAGTCGATCAAGATCGACCCGGAGAAGATCGGTGCCGTCATCGGTAAAGGTGGCGAAACGATCCGCGGCCTCTGCGAGGAGTTCGAAGCGGAGATCGACGTCGAAGACGACGGCACGGTGCGGGTCTACGCGCCGACCGGCGAACTGGTCGACGGCGTCGTCCAGCGGATCACGGCGATGACCAAGGAGGCCGCTGTCGGCGATCGTTACGACAAGGCCAAAGTCGTCAAGACCACCACGTTCGGCGCCTTCGTCGAGCTGGTCAAGGGCACCGACGGCCTGCTGCACATCTCCAACGTGAAACCGGGAGAGAGGGTCGACTCGGTCGACGACGTGCTGTCGAGCGGCGACCTGATCGACGTCACCGTGGTCGAGGTCGACAAGGAGCGTGGCCGGATCGGCCTGCGCCTCACCGACGACCCCTCGGTCGCGGGCAAATCGCCGGAGGAACTGGCCTCGGTCGGCTCCGGTGACGGTGGTCGACCCCGCGGCGGCGACCGCGGTGGAGATCGTGGCGGACGCGGCGGCGGTCGTGACCGTGACCGCGGCGGACGCGGCCGCGAACGGGAGAGCCGTTCTTGAGCGCTCGCGTAACCACCCTCGACTCGGGCGTCCGGGTTGTCACCGAGGAGGTTCCCTCGGTGCGCTCGGTCGCGCTCGGTCTCTGGGTCCGCACTGGATCGCGTAACGAGACCCCGGCGCAGGCCGGGGTCTCGCACTTCCTCGAGCACCTGCTGTTCAAGGGGACGAAGCGTTACTCGGCGATCGAGATCTCGGAGCTGTTCGACGGTCTCGGCGCCTCGGTCAACGCGGCGACGGGCAAGGAGACGACGCACCTCCACGCCCGCTTCCTCGACGAGCACACCGAGGAGGTCTTCGACCTCTTCGCCGAGATGTTCCTGGCGCCGACCTATCCCGAAGTGGATTCCGAGCGCCAGGTCGTGATCGAGGAGATCGCGATGTACGACGACGAGCCGCAGGACCGCGTCCACGACGTGCTCGCCGACGCCGTCTTCGGCTCGCACCCGCTCGGTCGCCGCGTGCTCGGCGAGGCCGACGTGATCGCCAACATCCCGATCCCCGACATCGAGGCGTACCGCAGCAATCGTTACGCCGGCTCGGAGATCGTCGTCGGCGCCGCCGGCCACCTCGACCACGACGCGATCGTGGCGCTGGCCGAAAAGTACGTCAACCCGCCCACCGAGGGTGGCGGCGTCGCCCCGCGGACCGCGCTCACCGAGCCGCCGCGGCTCTGCTTCCTGAGCAAGGAGACCGAGCAGTACCACATCTGCTTCGGCGCGCCGGGCATCGACCGCGAGGACGAGCGTCGCTTCCCGCTCGCCGTCCTCGACTCGATCTTCGGCGGCTCGACCTCCTCGCGGCTCTTCCGCGAGGTGCGCGAGAAGCGTGGCCTGGCCTACTCGGTCGGGTCCTACAACGAGCAGTTCACCGACACCGGCCTGGTGGCCACCTACGTCGGCACCCGCGAGGACAACGTCGAGGAGGCGTGCGCGATCATCGGCACCGAGCTCTCCCGACTGCGCTCCGAGCCGGTCTCGGCGGAGGAGCTCCACCGCGCCAAGGAGAGCGTCAAGGGGAGGCTCGTCCTCTCTTCCGAGTCGACCGCCGCGCGGATGACCCGGATCTCCCGCTCGGTCCTGTTCGGGCTGCCGATCGAAAGCCTCGACGAGATGCTCGCCAAAGTCGACGCGGTCGAGGTCGATCAGCTCACCGAGCTGGCGGCCGAGCTCTACGCCGCGGACAAGCTGTCCGCCGCCTGCGTCGGCGCCGACGAAGACCGCTTCCGGGCGGCTCTCGCACCGGTCTCGGAGGCCTTGGTCGCGGCATGACCAAGGTCGCCGTCTCCGGCGCCGCCGGACGGATGGGCGCGACCGTCGTCAACGCGGTCGAATCGGCGGATGACCTGACCCTCAGCGGTAAGGCCGATCCGGCGACGGGCACGCCGCTCGCCGCGGTGCTGGAGGAGGCCGACGTCGTCGTCGACTTCAGCGTCCCGGCGACGGCGCTCGCCAACGTCAAGGAGTGCCTCGCGGCCGGCGTCCACGTAGTCGTCGGCACCACCGGCTTCGACCTCGACGCGGCCGCGGCGGCCGCCGAGGAGTCGACCGCCAACTGCTTCGTCGCGCCGAACTTCGCGATCGGCGCGGTGCTGATGATGGTCGTCAGCCAGACGATCGCCAGGCACATGCCCGACGCCGAGATCATCGAGCTCCACCACGACAAGAAGCTCGACGCCCCCTCGGGGACGGCGGCGCGCACCGCCGAGCTGATCGACGCGGCGGGGGGGAAGGTCCACGAGCCGATCCACTCGGTCCGCCTGCCCGGCCTCGTCGCCCACCAGGAAGTGATCTTCGGCGGCCTCGGCCAGACGCTCTCGATCCGCCACGACTCGATCGACCGCTGGTCGTTCATGCCCGGCGTCCTGCTCGCCGTCCGCAAGGTCGGCGATCTGCCCGATTCCTTCACCGTCGGCCTGGAGAAGCTCCTTTGAGGAGAGTGGCTACCGCGCTCGCCGCGCCGGCGATCGCCCTTGCCCTCTTCGGATTCGCGGCCGGCGACGCCCAGGCGAGACGCCACGGCGCGACGTACGTCGGCGGTGGCGACGGGATCAAGGTCGAATTCAAGCTCCGTTGCCGATGAAGGTGAACGGGCGGGGAAGGTTCCGCAACGAAGAAGAAGAATGGCTCGGCGAAGAATTCCCGCCGGTCGAAAGGATCAGTGGCCAGATCGGGCCGCGGCAGATGGTCGGCCGGCTCGCGGTGCACTGGTCCACCGAAACCGTCGAAGCCAGGCCCGCCAACCGCGAAACCTGCCAGAGCGGCCCGCTGCCCGGGCGGATCAAGGAACTGAGCTTCCATGCGCACCGGATCTGAGCCCACCCGAAAGACCGGCTGCGCGGCACCGGGTCGGGGTGGGGAGGTACCCTGGTGGCGATGAAGGAGCTACGCGGAATTTTCACGGCAATGGCGACGCCATTCGCCGAGTCCGGCGCCGTCGACAACGACGCCGGCCGACGGTTGGCGGCACACCTGCTCGAACACGGTTCGAACGGGCTCGTGATCGCCGGCTCGACCGGCGAGTGCCCGACCCTGACCGATGGCGAGACGATCGAGCTCCTGCGCGCGGTGCGCAAGGAGGTCGGTGACGACGTCCTCCTCGTCGTCGGCACCGGGACCAACGACACCCGCCACTCCTGCGAACTGACCAAGATGGCCGCCGACGCGAGCGCCGACGCCTCGCTGGTCGTCGTGCCCTACTACAACAAGCCCAATCCGGCGGGCATCCGGGCGCACTTCGAAACGGTCGCCGCGGCCGTCCCGGACCTGCCGATGATCATGTACAACATCCCCACGCGGGTGATCGTCAACGCCGACACGGCGCTGCTCGGTGAGCTGGCGGCGGTCGACAACATCGTCGCGGTCAAGCAGGCCAACGACGACGAACTCGGGCCGATCGAGGGTCTCGCGATCCTCGCCGGCAACGACAACACCTTCCTGCGCGTGCTGGAGTTCGGCGGCGCGGGCGTGATCGGCGTCGCGACCCACGTCGTCGGCGAGCAGATGCGGGCGATGTGGGACGCCGCGCAGGACAACAACTTGGAGCGGGCGCGGGAGATCGACGCCGAACTGACCCCTGTGTACGAGGGCCTTTCGGTGACGACCAACCCGATTCCGCTGAAGGCCGCGCTCGAGATGCTCGGCCTCGCCCCTGACCGGCTGCGTCTGCCGCTGGTCTCCGCCGACCCCGATCAACGGGCGGCGGTACGGGCGGCACTGGAGGGCATTGGGCTCTCCGTCGCCGCCGGCTAAAGAAACTTCAAAGAGAAAGAGCTACGAAAGTGCCCAGTAAGACACTTCGAGTGCTGCCCCTAGGCGGCCTCGGCGAGATCGGCAAGAACATGACGGTCGTCGAATACGACGGCCGCATCATCATCGTCGACACCGGATTGATGTTCCCGACGGCGGAGATGCACGGCATCGACCTCGTCCTGCCCGACTTCGCCTACCTGCGCGACCGCGCCGCCGACATCGAGGCGATAGTCCTGACCCACGGTCACGAGGACCACGTCGGCGCGCTGCCCTACGTGCTGCGCGAGATCGGCATCCCGCCGGTCATCTACGGCGGCATGCTGACCATCGGCATGGTCCGCTCGAAGCTCGACGAGCACAAGCTCGGCGACAAGACCCCGCTGCAGGAGCTGGCGGCGGGGGAGAAGGTGAAACGTGGGCCGTTCGAACTGGAGCTCGTCCACATGACCCACTCGATCCCCGACATGCGCGGCGTGCTGATCACCACCGAGCTCGGCTCGATGCTGATGACCGGCGACTACAAGTTCGACCAGACCCCGGTCGACGGCCGTCCGGCGGACATCTCGCGCCTCGCCGAGATCGGCCGCGAAGGCCTGCTGCTGCTCGCCGGCGACTCGACCAACGCCGACCGTCCGGGCGTCGCCCCGTCGGAGTCGAGCGTCGGCCCGGGCCTGCTGCAGCAGTTCGCGCAGTGCGAAGGGCGGATCATCGTCACCTCGTTCGCGTCGAACATCCACCGCGTCCAGCAGGTGATCGACGCCGCCGTCGCGCTCGACCGCAAGGTCGCGCTGGTCGGCCGCTCGATGCGCAAGAACTTCAACATCGCCTCCAACCTGGGGATGACGCGGGCGCCGCAGGGCGTCTTCATCCAGCCGCGGGAGATCGAGAACTTCCCCGACGAGAAGGTCGTCGTCATCTCCACCGGCAGCCAGGGCGAGCCGCTCTCGGCGCTGCGCCGGATGGCCAACAACGACCACCGCGACGTGCGCCTGCACAAGGGCGACACCGTCGTCTTCTCGGCGACGCCGGTGCCCGGCAACGAGCGCGCCGTCAACGAGACGATCGACCGCATCTACGAGATCGGGGCGAAAGTCATCACCGCCAAAGACGCGCCGATCCACGCCTCCGGTCACGGTTACCGCGAGGAACTGAAACTGATGCTGAACCTGACCAAGCCGCGCTACGTGCTGCCGGTCCACGGTGACTTCCAGCGGATCCGCCTGCACTCCGACCTGGCCGAATCGGTCGGGGTCCCGCCGGAGAACATCTTCAAGGGCCGCAACGGCCTGCCGCTCGAAATCGACGAGAAAGGCGCCCGCTTCGGCGAGGACCAGAAAGTCGGCACGATGTACGTCGACGGCGTCAACATCGGCGATCCCGAAGACGCCGCCCTGCGCGACCGCCGCGACATCTCCGCCGACGGCATCTTCATCGTCGTCGTCACGGTGTCCGGCGACGACGGCTCGATCGTCGCCGACCCCGAGGTCATCCTCCGCGGCGTCCCCTTCCTCGACAGCGAGCAGAAACTGCTCGACGACCTCAAGGACCTGGTCGAAGACTCGCTCGAAGACGCCTCCGAGGCGGGCACCCGCGAGTCCGACCTGATCCAGGAGGACCTGCACGAAACGATCGGCAAGTTCGTCTGGCAGCGCCTGAAGCGCCGCCCGATGGTGCTGCCGGTAGTAATTCAGGTCTGAGGGGCGTCGTTCGGGTCGGAGCGCGCACGCTCTTCGGGCGGCGCGCTCCGGCCGTCCGAGGGAAGTCCCGGGCGTCTCGTGGCGGCCCGGGCAGGCTGTGGGCGCCACGAGACGCCCGGGACGTGAGGGTTTCGCCGAGAACGTCACAGGCTCGGCACGAACTCCACCCTTTCGTCACCGGTTGGCCGCTCCGCAAGGCGCCGCCCTCGATGAGTTCGCAGAAACCCACGCTATGCGTAGGAAAGTGCGAACTCACCGGAAGGAGGTCCGGAGGAGCCGTGATGTTCCATGACTCTTCGTCACGGGATGCGCGCAGTTCGTGGAGAGAAACGCGGACGCTCGCCGGCGCTTGGCCCCGAAGGGTGCTGGTACTTGGTGCCTGTGAAACGGCAATAAAAAAGCCCGCCGGGACAGTGTCTGGGGAGAATCCCGGCGGGCTAGTGTCTCGTCCACGGGGGAATCTACGCAGCGTGGATAAAGCGCCCCTAAAAGATTGAGGTTGAATGCTTTTTCTCTGCGCGTGTGCCTCCGGCGACCGGGATCCGGGCGCGGAAGAGGGCCCCGCCGGAGGCCGATTCGGTCGCTTCGACGGTGCCGCCGTGGGAGGCGGCGACGGCGCTGACGATCGCCAGGCCGAGGCCGGTGCCGGTCCCGCGGGCGGTGTCCGATGGCCCTTCGCCGCGGACGAAGCGATCGAAGATCTGGGTCCGCATCGCGACCGGGATGCCCGGCCCGTCGTCGGCGACTTCGACCACCGCGTCGTCGCCCTGCTCGGAGAGCCGCAGCTCGATCGTCGCGCCCTCGGGCGTGTGGCGGGCGGCGTTGTCGAGCAGGTTGAGGATCATCCGGTGGAGCTCGTCGGCTGAGCCTTCGACACGCAGCGGCTTCTCGTTGTCGATCTCGAAGTGGCGGCCACCCATCAGCGGCGCCGCCTCGAGCGCCGCGTCGCCGGCGATCTCGGCCAGGTCGCAGCGCCGGTGAGGGGCGAGCCGCCCCGCGTCGGCGCGTGCCAGCAGAAGAAGGTCGGAGACGAGCCTGCTCATCCGCCGCGAGGAGCGGAGCGCCGAGTCGACCATCTCACGGTCTTCGGCCTGCCCGGGGTCGCCGAGCGAGGCCTGGAGCAGCTCCAGGTTGGCGAGCACGCTGGTCAGCGGCGTCCGCAGCTCGTGCGAGGCGTCGGCGACGAACTCGCGCTGCTGCTGCAGCGCCTGCTCGCGCTCCGAACGCGCCGCGTCGAGCGAGCGGAGCATCTCCTCCAGCGTCTTCGCCAGTTCGCCGACCTCGTCTTCTACAGGCGGAGCGGGCATGTGCTGGGAGGTGTCGCGCGTCTCGGAGACTTCGCGGGCGCTGGCGGTGAGCGCCGCGATCGGCCGCATGGCGCGGCTCGCGATCGCCACTCCGGCGAGGCTGGCGAGCAACGTCCCGCCGAGGATCCCGGCGGCGATCATCAGCCAGATGCGGTTGGTCGTCGCGTCGACGTGGGCGGTGCTCCGGCCGTATTGGACGTAGCCGGTGCGGACGCCTTCTTCGACCAGGAGGGCCGTCTCCACCCGTAGGCCGTTTTCTTCGGTGGCGCCCAGGACGGGCCTGCCCAGCTTGGCCAGATTCGGCGTCGGCGTGTGGGCGATCACCCGCCCCGAGACGGCGAACACCCGCGCGGCGGCGTCATCGGGGAGGACGTAGGGACCCAGCTCGGGGCCTTCCCAATGCGCCACGCCGAAGGGGTAGGTCACCCTGCCTTCGCGCTGGATGATTTCCACCGCGTTGTTGACCTCGGCGTTGAAGTCGTCCTTGATCCGAGACGTGGCGATCTGGCCGATCGTGCCGCCGAAGACGAGCAAGATCACCAAGGTCAGCCCGGCGGAGACCGAGGCCAGGCGCCAACGGACCGGCCAGGCGCGAGGATGCACGAGTCGCCGCGCCCAGGCCGCGGTGTTGCTGCGTGCGGAGGCGACCATCAGTCTTTGAGGACGTACCCCGCGCCGCGTTTGGTGTGGAGGAGGCGGGGCTCGCCGCCCGCCTCGAGCTTGCGTCGCAGGTTGGAGATGAAGACGTCGATCGTGTTCGTCGCGGCCATCGGGTCGTAGCCCCAGACTTCGTCGAGCAGGCGCTCGCGGGAGACGACCAGGCGCTCGTTGCGCATCAGGAACTCGAGCAGCTCGAACTCGCGGTTGGTGAGCTCGATTTCGCGCTCGCCGCGGTGGACCTCGCGGGTGTCGGGGTTCAGCTGCAGGTCGCCGACCTCGAGCGAGGCGGCGCCGCGCGGGGGCCGGCGGCGCAGGAGGGCGCGGATCCGCGCCAGCAGCTCCTTGCGCTCGAAGGGCTTGACCAGGTAGTCGTCGGCGCCCGAGTCGAGGCCGGTGACGCGGTCCTCGGTCTCGGCGCGGGCGGTCAGCATCAGGATCGGCACGTCGCCCTCCATCCGGAGCCGGCGGCAGACCTCGATCCCGTCGAGCCCGGGGAGGCCGAGGTCGAGGACGACGAGGTCGGGGACGAAGCCGACGGCCACGTCGAGCGCCTCGACGCCGTCGGCCGAGGTGCGGACCTCGTAGCCCTCGTTGCGCAGCGAGCGGCGCAGGACGTCGGCGATGTCGGCGTCGTCCTCGACGACGAGGACGCGGCCCCCTTGCTGGACCTCTGGGTCGGTGCTGAGCATGCAGCGATGTTAAAGGGGTTTGAGCGTGGCCGGCGCTCCTTTTATTGCGAATTTAGAGGGGGTTTGCGACCCGGACGCAAAGGCGTACAGGGGAAGCGTGATCGGTGTCGAAACCGGACCCGTGTTCGTTCGACAGAAGCGCTCCCCTGCCAGCAAACCCAAAGGCAAAGCGAAAGCGAAAGCCAAACCGAGGAAAGCCGCCAAATCCCGCGGTGGGATCTCGCTCTTCGACGGCTTCGAACAGCGCCATCTCGACTTCATCGGCCTCTTCCTCGTCGCCGCCGGGATCTACCTGCTGTTCGTGCTCTTCTTCGGCTGGGAAGGCGGCAAGGTCGGCTACGGGATCGAAACGGCGCTCGAGTACCTGTTCGGCTCGGTCGGCGCGCGCATCTTCACCCTCTTGATGCTGGTCGCGGGCGGGATGCTGCTGACCGGCACCTCGGTCTCGGCGCTCGCGCGCGGGATCGGCCACTCCCTGCGGGCGATCTTCTTCGGCGGCGCCAAGGCGAGCGAAGCGACCGCGCGGACGGTCCGCGCGAGCTCCGAGGAGGTCAGGCGGCGCAAACAGGCCCGCGAGGAACGGACCGCCGAGACCAAGGCCGCCCAGACCGACGTGATGAAGGACTACCCGGAGGACGACGACGACTTCGAGCCGACCGTCGCGCTCGCGGAGGACCCGGAGGACGACGGGATCTTCGCTCCCGGGATCTTCGACTTCTCCGACGACGGCAAGGAGGAGGCTCCGACCGAAGAGACGCAGGCGCTGTCAGCGCCCGAACCGGAGCCGGAGCCCGACCTTCCCGACCCCGAGCCGGTGCAGCAGATCTTCCCGGAGCTCGCCGAGAAGAAATCCCCCGGCACGACCCCGCAGGGCAACCTCCGCGGCGTCACCACCTCCGAGGAGATCGACTACCAGCTGCCGTCCCCGCGCGTGCTCGAGCGCGGCAAAGGCGACAAGGGGCCCGACCCCAAAGACCAGCAGCTGACCGGGCGCAAGCTGATCGAAGCGCTCGGCCACTTCGGGGTCGAAGCGAAGATCGTCGGCGTCGTCAGCGGACCGCACGTCTCTTTGTACGAACTGCGCCTCGCTCCCGGCATCAAAGTCAAGAAAGTCACCGAGCTCGCCAACGACCTGGCCTACGCGCTCGCCTCGACCGACATCCGCATCCTCGCGCCGATCCCCGGCAAACAGGCAGTCGGGGTCGAGATCCCGAACGCCAAGCGCCGCATGGTCCGCCTCGGCGACATCTATGCCGGCCGGCCGCAGAAGGCGTCGCCGCTGGTCGCCTGGCTCGGCAAGGGGATCGACGGCAACCCGGTCTGGACCGACATCGCGAAGATGCCGCACGTGCTCGTTGCCGGCACCACCGGCTCGGGCAAGAGCGCCTGCGTCAACGCGATGCTCTCCTCGATCCTGATGGGCGCATCGCCGAACGAAGTGCGCCTGGTGCTGGTCGACCCCAAGCAGGTCGAGCTCAACCACTACGAGAGCGTCCCGCACCTGCTGACGCCGGTGGTGACCTCGCCGCGGCTCGCCGCCAACGTGCTCGCCAACCTGATCGTCGAGATGGAGACGCGCTACGGCGTGATGTCGCAGGCCCGCGCCCGCAACCTCGAGGAGCTCAACCGGATCCGCCTCAAAGCCGGGGAGGCGCCGCTGCCGCACATCCTCTGCGTGATCGACGAGCTCGCGGACCTGATGATGGTCGCGCCCGCCGAAGTCGAGGACTCGATCATCCGCCTCGCGCAGAAGTCGCGCGCCACCGGCATCCACCTGGTGCTGGCGACCCAGCGCCCCTCGACCGACATCATCACCGGCACGATCAAGGTCAACATCCCGAGCCGGATCGCCTTCTCGGTCTCCTCGCAGACCGACTCGCGGGTGATCCTCGACCAGGGCGGCGCCGAGTCGCTGCTCGGCATGGGGGACATGCTCTTCCGCAACGCCGGCAGCTCGAAACTGGAGCGCGTCCAGGGAGCGTTCATCACCGAGGACGAGATCGCCAACATCACCAACCACTGGGCGCGGCAGGGCGAACCGGAGTTCGAGGACGAACTGCTGGAGACGCCCGAGGGCGTCGACGACGGCAACGGGCGCGGGGAGGACGACATGGACCCCGACTCCGACGACCTGCTCGACGAGGCGATCCGCCTGGTCGTGCAGACCGAAACCGCTTCCGTCTCGATGATCCAGCGGCGCCTGCGGGTCGGCTACACGCGGGCCGGGCGGCTGATCGACATGCTTGAGCGGCGCGGCGTGATCTCCGGCTACGAGGGCTCCAAACCGCGCCAGGTGCTGATCACGCAGGCCGATCTGGCCCGGGTGGTCGGTGGGCCGGGGTCCGGCAGCGGGGCGCAGACGCCTTCCCCGGTCGGGGCCGACGTCGACGGCGACGCTTCCTGACCGACGCGGTCCGGTAGTTTCGCCTCCGTGAAGGAGGGCGTCGTCAGAGCGGGGATCGTGGTCACCGGGACCGAGGTGATCACCGCTCGCATCACCGACATCAACGGTCCTTGGGTCTCCGAACAGCTGGCCGGGCTGGGGATCGAGGTCGCCCACATCATCGTCGTCGCCGACCGTCCCGACGACCTCGAGCACGCGCTGCGGTTCCTCGCCGCCGAGGGGATGGACCTGATCATCACCAGCGGCGGCCTCGGGCCGACCGCGGACGACCTGACGGCGGAGGTCGTCGGGCGCTTCGCCGGGCGCGAGATGAAGCTGGACGTGGAGATGGAAGCGAAGATCGCCGCGATCCTGCGGCGGTTCGCCAAAACGCGCGCCTTCAAAGTCGACGAGGCAGCGGTGATGGACGCCAACCGCAAGCAGGCGATGGTGCCGGAGGGGGCGGAGGCGCTCGATCCGGTCGGGACCGCGCCGGGGCTGGTGGTGCCGTTCGGCGACGGCCCCGGGCGCGTCGTGATCGTCCTGCCCGGCCCGCCGCGCGAGCTGCAGCCGATGTGGCCGGTGGCACTGGCGACTGAGGGCGTGAAGGCCGTGTTGGCGCGGACGACGCCGCTGCACGGGCTGACGATGCGGATGTTCGGCGTCCCCGAGTCGGAAATCGCCAAGAGCCTGCGGGAGATCGAGGACGACGACGGGGTCGACGTCGAGGCGGTCGAGGTGACGACCTGCCTGCGGCGCGGCGAGATCGAGATCGACGTGCGCTGGCGCGAAGAGACCGAGGCGGTGGCGATGGCGGTCCGCGACGGGCTGCAGCGGCGCCACCTGCGGGAGACCTTCAGCCTCGACGGGCAGACGATCGACGATCAGGTGGCGAAACTGCTGAAGGGGCACCGGCTGGGCTTGGCCGAGTCGTGCAGCGGGGGCCTGCTGGCGGCGCGGATCACCAACGTGCCGGGGGCCTCGGACTACTTCGCAGGGAGCGCCGTCACCTACTCCTACGAGGCCAAAGAAGAGCTGCTCGGGGTGCCGAAGGAGCTGATCGAGGAGTTCGGCGCAGTGTCGCCGCAGGTCGCCGAGGCGATGGCCAAGGGGGCGCTGGAGCGCTTCGACGCCGACGTCGCGGTGTCGATCACCGGGATCGCCGGCCCGGGAGGGGGGACCGAGGAGAAGCCGGTCGGCTACGTCTGCTTCAACGCGCGGCTCGCCGACGGCACCGTGATCGCCCGCGATCCGGTCATCCCCGGCGGCCGTTCCGACATTCGCGAACGCTCGGGACTGGTCGCGATGCACCTGCTGCGGATCCTCCTCAGCGGCGACGACGCGGATTCGCCGGCCTAAATACCCAGAGAATTTGCAAAGCGGTGTTGAGCCGCGCGCATTTCACTCCTAGCTTGGCCTCATGGCAGAGACCAAGGGGAACAAACCGAGAAGGCAGCGCCTGTTCGTCGCGCTCGACCTGCCCGACAAGATCCGCGACGGCGTCGCCGCGTGGGGGCGGGAGGAGCTCGTCGATCCGGCCCTCAAACCGGTGCGACCCGAGTCGCTGCACGTGACGCTCGTCTTCCTCGGCCACCGCAAACCGACCGAGGTGGAGGCGATCGCCGATGTGGTCCGGGAGACGGGGTCCGAGATGGTCCTGATGAAGCTCGAGGACCCGATCCCGATGCCGGAACGCAAGCGGGCCTCGATGTTCGCTCTTCCGGCGCCTTCTCCGGCCACCGGCGACCTCCAGCGCGATCTGGTGGCCCGAATGGCCGAGGAAGGCCTGCACGAGCCCGAGGAGCGCGATTTCTGGCCCCATGTGACGGTCGCGAGAGTGCGATCGGAGGGGTCCGGGTCGCGCCGTCCGGCGGCGGTCGCAAGATGGCCGGCGGAGCTCCCGAAGTCGCTCAAAGAGCCGTTCTATGGCGTCCGATTGACGCTTTACCGTTCTGTACTCCAGCCGGGGGGCTCCCGATACGTCCCGCTGGCCCAAGTCGAGCTGCCCAGAAGCGGGCAGCAGTGAGGTGATGATGAGATGGCGGAGAGAAAAGTGAGCTTGAAAGACGCCTCGGCGAAGGAGGCCAAAGCGAAAGACGCCGCGCTCGAGGCGGCCGTCACCGGGATCAAACGGGAGTTCGGCGAGGGCTCGCTGATGCGCCTCGGCGACAAAGGCACGATCAAGGTCGACTCGATCCCGACCGGTTCGCTTGCCCTCGACCTGGCGCTCGGGATAGGCGGCGTGCCGCGCGGCCGGATCGTCGAGATATTCGGCCCGGAGTCCTCCGGAAAGACGACGCTGATCAACCACATCATCGCCCAGGCCCAGGCCCTCGGTGGCGTCTGCGCCTTCATCGACACCGAGCACGCGATCGACCCGGTCTACTCGCGGGCGATCGGCGTCGACACCGACGAGCTGCTCGTCTCGCAGCCGGACTACGGCGAGCAGGCGCTGCAGATCGCCGACCGGCTGATCGCCTCGGCGGCGGTCGACGTGGTCGCGATCGACTCGGTCGCGGCGCTGACCCCGAAAGCGGAGCTCGACGGCCAGATCGGCGACACCACGGTCGGCCTCCAGGCGCGGCTGATGTCGCAGGCACTGCGGAAACTGGCGGGCTCGCTCAACCGGACCAACACCGTCTGCCTGTTCACCAACCAGATCCGCGAAAAGATCGGCGTCCAATTCGGCTCGCCGGAGACCCAGCCGGGCGGCCGGGCGCTGAAGTTCTACGCGTCGCAGCGGCTCGACATCCGCCGTATCGAGACCCTCAAGGAAGGGACCGAAGCGGTCGGCAACCGGGTCCGCGTGAAAGTCGTCAAGAATAAGGTCGCGTCGCCGTTCCGCCAGGCCGAGTTCGACATCGAGTACGGGGTCGGGATCTCCCGCGAGGGTGGCCTGCTCGACTTCGGCATCGAGCAGGACCTGGTCCAGAAATCGGGCTCGTTCTTCTCCTACGGCGAGGTGCGCCTCGGCCAGGGTCGCAACAACGCCAAGCAGTTCCTGAAAGACAACCCGGAGCTGTCCCTGGAGATCGAAACGAAGGTGCGCACGGCGCTCGGAATCGGCAGCACGCCGCCGGATGTGGCCACCGAGAACGTCGCCCCGATCACCGAGGCCCAGGCCGCCTAGAGCGGCCTGGCACGGCCGGCAAGCACCCGCTTCCCTCAGATCAATAGGATTCGCGCCGCCTGATGTCCAACGAGACTCTCTTCTTCATCTGCGGCGGCATTCTCGCCGCCTCTGCCGTAAGCGTCAGCTTCGTCGGCCTCAAAGCGGGGGACAACTTCCCCGGCAAATGGATGCCGGTGATCATCATCTGGTTCGCGGCCTTCGCCGTGCTCTCGGGCACCTTCGCCGTCCTGCACGGCAAGGACGAGTCGCGAGATCACAACGCCGAGTACTCCAAGGCGAGCGAAGAAATCGAGAAAAGCGAGACCACCGGCCCGTTCGAAGAAGCCGAAGAAGAAAAACGCGAAGAAGAAGCCGCTGAAACCGAAGGCGAAGAATCGTCCGAAGGCGGCGAAAAATCTGCCGAAGGTTCGGAAGAATCCGCGGAAGGTGGCGCAGCGGCTGAAGGCGAAGCCGAAGGCGGGGAAACCGCCGGTGGCGGCGATGCCGAAGCGGGCACCGTCGTCTTCTCCGAAAATTGCTCCACCTGTCACGGCGCCACCGGTCACGGCGGCAACGGCGGTCCCGACCTGACGACGATGCCCTTGGCACAGTCCGAAGCGGGCGCGATCGAACAGGTCACCAACGGCGGCGGCGGGATGCCCGCCTTCGCCGGCACCCTGTCCGAAGAAGAAATCGAAAACGTCGCCGCCTACGTCGCCCAGGACATCACCGAAGGCGAACCGAAAAAGTAGGCTCGCCTCCGGCGGCGCCCTCGGTACGCTGAGCGCGTGAAGCGCTTTCACGTCACCACCTTCGGGTGCCAGATGAACGTGCATGACTCCGAGCGGATGCGGGGCATGCTCACCTCGCTCGGATACGAGGAGGCCACGGAGCGATCCGAAGCCGACCTGATCCTCTTCAACACCTGCTCGATCCGCGAGTCCGCCGACAGCCGCTTCATCGGCCACCTCGGCGAGGCGAAACGGCTGAAGAGCGAAGACCCGAGCCGCACCGTCGGCGTCGGCGGCTGCTGGGCCCAGTCGGTCAAGGAGGAGGTGTTCGAGCGCTTTCCCTTCGTCGACGTCGCCTTCGGCCCCGGTCAGATCCACAAGCTGGCGGAGTTCCTGAACTCCGACTCGCTGACCGCCCAGGGCTACTTCGAATTCGAGGGCTTCACCGGCTACGTCAATGCCTTTGGCAAGCTCGTCTCCGAA
>DAIQOT010000277.1:0-4721 GCA_036787695.1 Solirubrobacterales bacterium
CGGCGCCTACTACCCCGACCTCACCGACCCGCGCTTCGAGACCGTCGGCGCCTTCGGCCACAACCGCTACTCGACCAACACCTGGCCCTCGTTCAAGCGGGTCCAGCCGTTCTCGGTCCTCGGCCACAACGGCGAGATCAACACGATCGAACAGCTGCGCCAGGAGGCGAAGATGCTGGCGGTCCAGGTCACCCCGGGCGCCTCGGACTCCCAGGACCTGAACCTGACGATCGACACGATGGTCAGCCGCGAGGGCCTCTCGCTCGCCGAGGCGATGGAGATGGTGCTGCCGCCGATCACGCACGAGATCCGCACGCTCCCCGAGGAGCTCCGCAGCTTCTACATGTACCTGCACCAGACGATGGGGCCGTTCGCCCAGGGGCCGGTCGCGCTGATCGCCCGCCACGACGACGAGTGCGTCTTCTCCGCCGACGCGATGGGCCTGCGCCCGCTGTGGAAAGTGGAGACCGAATCCGACTACGTCTTCAGCTCCGAGCCGGGCGTCGTCTCGGTCCACAAGATGGTGTCGGAGCCGCAGCCGATGGCCCCGGGCGAGAAGACGATGGTGCTGATCGACCGCGCCTCGCGCACCTCGACCCTCTACCCGCACGCGCGGATGCTGCGCATGGTCAAGGACCGCTGGCTGAAGCGCAACGGGGTCGAGAGCGTCGCCTCCTACGAGCGCGCGCTGAAGTGCGGCGGCCCGCTCGAGGGCGCCGACGTCCCCGGTTACTCGGAAGCCGGCCCGGCCGAGCCGGTGAAGGTCGAAGACCGCGTCCTGGCGGGCTTCGGCTGGCAGCGCGACGACGTCAAACTGGTCCAGCAGATGGCCTCCAACGGGGCCGAGCCGGTCGGCTCGCTCGGCTACGACGGCCCGCTCGCGGCGCTCTCGCCGGAGCGCCAGAACCTCGCCGACTACTTCAAGGAGACGGTCGCCGTCGTCACCAACCCGGCGCTCGACCGCGAACGGGAGCTCGAGCACTTCTCGACCCGGACGCTCTTCGGCCGCCGCCCGTCCTTCGAGTCGGCCGCCGAGGACACGGCGACCGTCGAAACGTCGTTCCCGGTGATCCTCGGCGGGCACCACGGCCTGGCGCCGCTCTCCGACCAGACCTACCGGGGGATCGCCCGCGACCGCGGCACCTACCTGCTCGAGGACCTCTGGGAGGAGTTCCGCGGCCGCGCCGCCGCGGTCGACATCTCGCTGCTCGAGTCGGAGACGACGGCGGGCGCGATCGAGCGGATCAAACACGAGGCGGTGAAAAAGGTCCGCAACGGGGCCGAGCTGCTGATCCTCACCGACCGCACCGTCTACGACGGCGAGCGGCGCTACCTCGATCCGCACCTGGCGACCTCGGCGGTCGACCAGGCGCTGAAGCAGTTCAAGGTCGAGCGCGGCGAAGTCAACCTGCGGCGGCGCTGCGGGATCGTGCTGCGCTCGGCGGCGCTGCGCAACGTCCACGACGTGATGCTCGCGCTCGGGCTCGGCGCCAACGGCGTCTGCCCCTACGTGATGGTCGAAGTGATCTGCGTCGAGGACTACGAGAAGGACGTCTCCAACCTCTGCGCGGCGCTGACCAAAGGCATCGAGAAAGTGATCTCGACGATCGGCATCCACGAGGTGCGCGGGTACGCCCGCCAGTTCTCCTCGATCGGGGTGAAACCGGAGCTGGCCGAGATCTTCCAGACCAAAGCCTTCGCCGCGACCGAGAAGGGCGGCACCGGGTTCGCCGAGCTCGACGCCGACACCAACGAGCGCGCCAAGGCGCTCTCCGGCGACGACGCGACCGCCAAACCGGCGAAGACGTTCCGCTTCTACCCGAAGGTCTACAAGTTCGCGATCGCGACGGCGAACGGCACCGGCACCTACGAGGAGTACTCGGAGAAGGTCCGCGACCTGGAGAAGCAGAGCCCGATCTCGATGCGCCACATCATGGCGCTGAAAGGCGATCGTCCGGCGATCGACCCGAGCGAAGTCGACGCCGGCGTCGGCCACCACGACTACCCGATCGTGATCTCCTCGATGAGCTTCGGCTCGCAGTCGGAACCGGCGTTCCGCGCCTACGCCGACGCGGCGAAAGCGATCAACATCCTCTGCATGAACGGCGAGGGTGGGGAGATCCGCGACATGTACGGCCAGTACCGCAACTGGCGCGGCCAGCAGATCGCCTCGGGGCGCTTCGGCGTCTCCGCCGAGATGATCAACAGCTCCTACGTCGCCGAGATCAAGATCGGCCAGGGCGCGAAGCCCGGCGAGGGCGGCCACCTGCCCGGCAAGAAGGTCTCGGAGAAGGTCGCCGCCGCCCGTAACGCGGCCCCCGGCACCGACCTGATCTCGCCGTCCAACAACCACGACCTGTACTCGATCGAGGACCTCGCCGAGCTGATCGACGAGCTGAAGACCGTCAACCCCGACGTGCGGGTCTCGGTCAAGGTCCCGGTGGTGCCGAACATCGGCACGATCGGCCTTGGCATCGCCAAGGCGGGGGCGGACATCATCACGCTGTCGGGCTTCGAGGGCGGAACCGGCGCGGCGCGCCAGCACGCGCTCCGCCACGTCGGCCTGCCGAGCGACATCGGCACCCGCGCGGTGCACCAGGCGCTGATGGAGGCGGGCCTCCGCAACCGGGTCGAGATCTGGGCCGACGGCGGCTACCGCACCGGTCACGACATCGTCAAACTCCACTGCCTCGGCGCCAACCGGGTCGGCTTCGGCACCCTGGCGATGGTCAGCCTCGGCTGCACGATCTGCCGCGGCTGCCAGCTCGACACCTGCCACGTCGGCATCGCGACGCAGATCGAGACGACCGAGCAGGCGCAGGAGCACGGGCTGAAGAAGTTCACCCCGCAGGAGGTCGAACGGTCGGCGGAAAGCGCTGCCCGCTTCTTCTCCTCGATGGGCGAGGAGGTCAAAGAGGTTGTCGCGTCGCTCGGCTACACCCGGGCCCAGGACCTCGTCGGACGTTATGACCTGCTCGAACAGGTGGCGATGAAGGACAAGATCGACCTGACGCCGCTGATCTCGCCGCTGGAGGAGTACCTCGACCTCGAGCCGCTCGACCTGCCGGTCGCCGAGGAATTCCAGGACACCCGCGCCGAGGCGGGCCTGATCACGGCGCGGCCGATCCGCATGGAGGCGAAGGCGGCCTCGGCGGAGATCGCCAGGCTGGCGCCGGAAATCTGCGGCGGCCAGACCCTGCGCAGCGAGTTCCCGCGGGCCACCGACGCCAACGATCGGGTGCTCGGGACCGAGCTCTCGGGGGCGATCGCGCGCTCGCGGATCTTCGAAGACGGCCCCGAGTCGTCCGACGAGATCCTCGCCAGCCTCGAGTTCAACGGCGGCTCGGTGGCCGGCCAGGGGCTCGGCGCGTTCAACTCATATGGGGTCGCGCTGCGGGTCGAGGGCGGCGCCCAGGACGGCGTCGGCAAGACGATGCTGGGCGGCAAGATCGCGATCCTCAAGGGCAAGGGGGCGAACGGCAAGCGGCTGAACGGCTCGGTCGGCAAGTCCTTCGCCTACGGCGCCCAGCGCGGCAAGCTCTACGTCCAGGGCTCGGCCGACTCGCGCTTCTGCATCCGGCTGTCCGGGGCGGACGTGGTGCTCGCCGGTGAGCCCGAACAGGACATCGACGACGCCCGCGGTTGTGTCGTCGACCGCGCCAACGTCAAGGGGTTCGCGTTCGAGTACATGACCTCGGGGCGGGCGATAGTGCTCGGCGACATCGGCCCCTGGGCCTGCGCCGGGATGACCGGCGGCCGGGTCTACGTCCGCTTCAACGCCTTCGGGATCGACCCCGAGGCGATCGAACGGCGGCTCGGCCAGGGCGCCAAAGTCGAGCTGAAAGACCTCGACTCGGAGGCGCTCTTCGATATCGACGAGCTGCTCTCCGGCTACGCCGAGGAACTGCGGGCGACCGGTCAGGACGCGGAGGCGGAGCGGATGCTCGGCCTCGCCGAGGACGCCACCTCGAACTTCCTCATGGTCATGCCGCACAAGGTCCAGGCGGACCCGAGCATCTCGACCGAGTGATTCGCGGCCTCCGCGGGGTAGGGGCGGCTCGTTCCGTCCCACCACCCCGCGGAGGTTGCACCCATGCTCAAAGGATTCAGGGATTTCCTGCTCAAAGGAGATCTGATCACGGCCGCCGTCGGCCTCGTGATGGCGCTCGCCACGTTCACCCTGACCGAGGCGCTGGTCGAAAACCTGATCACGCCGATCATCGCCGCGATCATCGGCGAACCTGACTTCAGCGATCTGCACTTCACGATCAACGGCAGCGTCTTCAGATACGGCGCCTTCCTCAACGCCTTGATCGTCTTCGTCGGCACCGTCGCGGCCGTCTACTTCTTCGTCGTCCTCCCGTACAAGCGCTACCAGGAGATGCGGGGCGCGACCGCCAAATCCCGCCCCTGCCCCGAATGCACGACCCAGATCTCCGTCGCCGCCCGCCGCTGCCCGTCCTGCACCGCCGTGGTGATCCCCGAGGCCGCCTGAGAGGCCGGCGCGGCCGTCCGAGTTGCGTCCGGCCTTCTCGGTGGCGGCCCTGGCAGGCTGAGACCACCTCCGAGAAGGCCGGGAGTGCGGGGAGAATGAGGAGGCTTCGTGACGAGCGCCGGGGAGCGTGCGCGTTCCTCCTTGAAGTGCGCGTATCCCGTGACCAAGGCTCATGGAACGTCACAGAGCCTCATCAGGCGATCTCGCGATAGGTGATTTGACCTTG
>DAIQOT010000079.1:0-15022 GCA_036787695.1 Solirubrobacterales bacterium
GCCGGTCGCCTTCCTCTCGCTCGTACCGGCGGGCACGGTTGGCCACGGCCTCTACGACGTGATCAAGGTGATCGCGGCGATCTTCCCCTTCAAACCGGCGCTCGAAGCGCTGACCGCGGCGCTCGAATCGGGGAACGGCGCCCTCGGCGGGCCGCTGCTCCACCTGGCGATCCTGATCGTCGCCTACGGCCTGATCGCCCGCGTCGCGCTGCGCCGCTTCGCCCGGGTCTAGGACTCCAGCGGCGCCAGCGGCGAGACGCCGCCGTGTTTCACGTGGTGGAGGACGAACTGCTCGAGGGTCATCTCGGGATGGAGGGCGGCGCGGACGCGCTCGATCATCTCCGGCGTCGTCAGTTCGCGGAAGGCGCGGTCGCGGGCGGGGATCGCGGCGAGGGCGACCGGCGCGCCGTCGAGCAGCAGCGGGCCGTGGACGCTGACGAAGGCGTCGATCTCCCGCGGGCCCTCTCCCCCGATCTCGTACTCGGCGCTGAAGTCGACCAGCTGCTCGAGCTCGTAGTTGGCGCCCTCGGTCGCGGCGATCGCGGTCAGCTGTTCGTCACTCGGGAAGACGAGGTGGACGCTCGCCACGGTTCCGGGGCTGGGGACGACCGCGGCCGGGACCGCTCCGTACCTGGTGACGTGGGCCGAGTAGACGACGTCCCACCCGCTGAGCGAGACCCGCAGCACCGCGATCGGCTCGGGCGGCAGCGCCGCCAGCTTGCGGGTCAGCGCCTCGGGCGCCGCGTTGGCCCCGTAGGCGAGCAGCGCCCGGCGGCCGGCGATGTCGATCTCCGCCGGCGGCACCGGCAGCGTCCGGTCGCCGACCTGGACGAAGGACCCGGCGGGCGGTTCGTACGGGTAGGCGAGCGCCCGGCGGACCAGCTCGGCGGTGTCGGGCGAGGGCGCCACGCGGCCAGGGTCGCACACGGCGGGCGGCGGGCGGTTCGTACGGAGGCCGTTCGACGGGAGCCGCGGAGCCGGGGCGGTCGCTGCGCCGTGGCGGGCAACGGCTAGGCTCGCCGCCATGCGGCTCCTCTTCATCGGCGACGTGGTCGGCGGGCCCGGCAGGCGCGGGCTGCGCGAGACGATGCCGTCGCTGCGCGAGCGCTACGAGCCCGACCTGATCGTCGTCAACGGCGAGAACTCGGCGGGCGGCATGGGGATTACCGAGCGCACCGCCAACGACATCTTCGACACCGGCGCCGCCGTCATCACCACCGGCAACCACGTCTACCGCCACAAAGCCGCCTACCCGTTCATCGAACGGGCCGAGCACGTGATCCGGCCGGCGAACTACCCGAGCGGCAACCCCGGCCGCGGCAACACGACGGTCGAGGCGGGCGGGATGCGGGTCGAGGTGATCAACCTCAGCGGCGGGGTCGGGCTGAAAGTCGCCCGCTCCCCCTTCGACGCCGTCGACGCGATCCTCGAACGCTCAGACGCCGACGCGGTGATCGTCGACTTCCACGCCGAGGTGACCAGCGAGAAGGTGGCGATGGGCTGGCACCTCGACGGCCGCGTCGCCGCGGTGCTCGGGACCCACACCCACGTGCCGACCGCCGACGCCCGCGTCCTCCCCAAAGGCACCGCTTTCATCTCCGACGTCGGCATGACCGGCTCGCGCCAGAGCATCCTCGGCGTGCGGATCGAGGACGCGCTCGGCGCGCTCGTCACCCAGATGCCGCACCGCTTCGAGACCGCCGACGAGGACGTCTGGGTGATGGGCGCCGTGGTCGACGTCAACCAGTCGGGACGGGCGGAGTCGATCGAGCCGGTGATGGTTCCGGCGCCCGTCGCCTGAACCGGCGCGCGAGCCGCGGCTCTTCGTCCTCCGGCAGCTCATCGGTCCGCTCGAGCAAACACAGCGCGATCAGCATCAGCGGGAAGAACCAGACGATGTAGAGGTAGAACCAGTGGTGCAGGGTGATCTGCACGCCGAGCATCAGCGCGGCGCCGAAGGCGGCCACCTGGAGCAGGGACTTGCGGCGCGGGACGAAGGCGAGGGCGATCGCCAGGATCCCGGTCGCGGCGAGGATCACGAGGCGGATCGGCTCCAGCGATTCGTCCTGTCCCCAGACGCTGAACGGGGACGTGCGGCCGGCCTGCGCGGCGATCGTGCGTTCGTAGAAGACCTTGAGGCCGGGATCGATCGTCGGCCAGAGCATGAAGACGACCGTGATCACGGCGAAGCCGAGCGCAAAGAGGAGAGCCTTCCGGGAGAAGACTGCACGCCACGGCTTCACCTCACTTGAAGGATCCGGGTCATAGGTGAGCAGCATCGGCGCCAGCATCAGCGGCGTGAACTTGGCCCAGGTCGCGAGCGAGATCGTCACGCCGCGCCACAGGGGCTTCGCCAATAAGACCAGCGTCGCCACGAGCAAGGCGCTGACCAGCGCGTCGTTGGAGTCCGACTCGAGCACGTAGGCGGTGTAGGGGAAGGCGGCCCAGCCGAAGGCGAGGATCGCCCCGAGCCGGCGCCCCGCGGGTCCCGGGCGGATCCGGATCCCGAGCACCAGCAACAGGATGAAGGTGGCGATGTCGAAGGTGATCGAGGCGCCGTGGGCGGCGGGCAGGTCGTCCCATTCGCCGGTGTAGGGCCAGACCACCTCGAACGGCACGTAGGCGGCGTAGTTGACCGGGCCGTAGGTGTCGCCGGAGTGGATGTCTTCGGGGAAGTCGCCGTAGAGCGGTTCGCCGTGGACGATCTTGTGGGCGCCGGTGACCCCCGCGTAGCCGACGTCGATCGCCCCCGCGTCGGCCATGTTCAGCCCGACCCGGAAGCCCATCAGGAAGAGAGCCGCGACGAGCAGCCACATCGTCGGCCAGGTCGGCCGCAGCCCCGACCCCCGCCCGCGGAAGCCGATCCACAGACATCGCGCGAGCAGGTAGACGAGCACCGGATAGGCGAGCGGCACCGACAGCCCGATGTTCCCCTCGTTGAAGAAGAAGTGGGAGACGCCGAAGCCGAGCAGGACCAGCAGGTCGAGGTTGGCGATCCGCCGCAGCTTGCGCCAGTCGCAGAGGCCGATGAAGAAGAGCAGGCAGAGGGGGATCCAGATGAACGGCGAGTTCAGCGAGTGGGCGAACTCGCCCGAGTAGCCGCGCGCCATTTCCCAGGCCACCTGGTAGCCGGTCCACGACTCGGTGACCTTGCCGGTCTTCGGATCGACCATGACCAGCGCGTACTCGTGGTCGTCTTCGAACCAGCCGACTTCCCACTTTTCGTTGTGAAACGTCGGGCCGGGGACGAGGCCGGGGTGCTCGGCCTTCTCCTTGATGACGTTCGGGTCCTTCGCCGCGGTCTGCGTCGCTTCGGCCGAGTTGACGTCGCCGGGCGCCGGTTCTTCGGTCTTCGTCGCGGCGCCGGCGAGGGAGGGCGCCGCGAGCGCGAGGACGAGGAGCAGCGGCAGCAGGAGCGCCGCGACCCGTCGTCTCATCCCCATCTCATGCGCCATCGAGACCGAAGTGTGCGAGAACGGCCGGCGCGACGTCACGCAGGGTCCATTGCTCGCGCTCGTCGGCCGACTCCGGGCCGCAGCCGACGAAGAGCAGTGGCCCGAGGCTGTCGTCGGCGTGGAGCGCCCCGTGGCTGCCGCCTCCGGCGTGGCTCGCGCCGCCCCAGTCGACCGCCTCGTAGCCGTCCTCGAGCGAGAGGACGAAGTCGCCCGAATGCGGCGCGGTCAGCGCCGACCAGACCCGCTGCAGTGGGTCGGGGTAGGAGTCGCTCCGCAGCTTGCCGTCCTCGATCCGCGCCTCCAGCGCGGCGAGGTCCCCCTCGATCTCCCAGCGCCCGCCGCGCAGGTCGGCGACATCGGCGCCGGGACGGAAGCGGAGCTCGACGCCACCGCGCTCGACCACCGCCCACTCGTCCCCGGATGCGGGCATCCCCGGCTCGGGCCGGTAGAGCGGCGCGCCCTCGGCGTCGAGCAGTCGGCAGACCAGGTCGACGCCCTCGATCTCGGTCAGCCTCTCCCCCACCGCGCGCGGGTCGGCCCGCTCGCCCTCGCCCGGCAGCAGGTAGACGTGGGCGGCGCGCCCGGTCGGGCTGACCGCCAGCTGCGCCAGCTCCGGTTTCTCCTCCGAGGGCTGCAGGACCGACCACTCGGCGGCGAGGATCTCGGTCAGCGGCAGCCCCTGGACGACCTCGGTCTGGGCGTGGTCGGCGACCAGGATCACCGCGTACTCCTCGAGGAAGGGATCGATCCCGCCCGCCTCCTCGATCAGCGTGCCGAAGCATTCGTCGGCCTTGGCGATCGACTCGATCGTCGCCTCGGGCCCGTTGCGGTGCGAGTAGTTGTCGTTGTCGGGCAGCGAGAGGAGGAGGAAGTCGAACCCGTCCTCCTTCATCAACTCGACCGCGCAGCAGGCCGCGTACGGATCGCGGACACCGGGGATCGAGGTCGACCGGCACGGCACCTCCTGGCTCGCGTAGAGGTCGCCGTAGAAGAGCTCCTTCGGTCCCCAGGTGTGGTGGCGGAACTTCAGTTTCGTCGCGTCGACTGCCCGCCGCATCAGCCCGTCGAGGGAGACCTCGTGCCGGTGGCGCCCGCGGTAGATCAGGTACGGCGTGCAGGCGGTGCGGGCATCGGCGTCGTCGAGGGTCTCGAAGAGCGTCTCGATCTCCGGGCTCAGGTGGGCCAGGTTCATGTTGTAGACGAGGTCGTAGAGCGCGCGGAAGACGCCGAAGGCGCGGGTCGCCTCGAGCGAGGAGCCGTACTCGACGTAGCGCCGCTCGAGCCGGTGGTACCAGTTCATGCCGCTGATCCAGTGCTGGTCGGCGCCGACCCCGGTGACCATCTCCGAGCAGGCGACCGGGGTCACCGAGGGGAAGCTGGAGACGCAGTCCTCGATCAGCAGCCCGCGCTCGACCAACGCGCCGAAGCTCGGCGCGCGGCCCTCGTCGATCGCCCGGCGCAGCATGTCGCTGCGCAGGGAGTCGACGTAGGTGAGGATCAGCTTCTTGCGGCGAGCGCCGGCCATCGCTGGGTCAAATCATTAAGGACGGCGGACCTCGGCCCGTCGCCTACTGGTTACCTGAGGACGCGGAGGCCGGCGTGTTTGCGCTGGGCGCGCTGGTGACGGCTCCAGCCGAGCCAGATCAGCCCGAGGACGACGAGGATGATCGGCCAGGAGAAGAAGACGGCGATCGCCAGGACCACGATCGCGCAGAGCGCGACGATGAAGCCGAGCGCGCCGCCGCCCGAGCCCTCGCGTCTGGAAGCGCCGAAGACGAGGTCGGAGATCACCACGCAGCCGAGGGCCGCGCCGACTCCGCCGAGCACCGCGCCGAGCACGCTGTCGACGAAGAAGCCGATCACGAGGGCGACGATCACGGCGAGCAGGACCATGCGCCCGCGGGCGCCGCCTTTGGTTCCGGTGGTGCCGGCGAGCATGCCGATCGCGACGCCTATGCCTAGGTCGGTAAGAATTTGCACGGTCGAAAACCTAACGGTGTGGGCACGCGGGCGCATATCCGCCACACTTCCCGCATGACCGAGGTCCCTCAGCCCCCCCACAAACGGCGCGCTCACACGTCGACCCGCGACCTCGAGCGCTACGCCGGTCTGTTCGCCGAGCGGACCACCGTGATGCGCTCCTCGGCGATGCGCGACCTGATGGCGGTGACGGCGCGGCCGGAAGTGATCTCGCTCGCCGGCGGCCTCCCCGACACGTCGACCTTCCCGCCGGAGATGCTCGCCGCGCAGATGAGCCGGATCGCGGCGCATTCCGCGGCGGCGGCCCTCCAGTACGGGCCGACCGAGGGCTTCGACGAGACCAAAGACTGCATCGTCGAGGTGATGGCGGCCGAGGGGATGCTGCCCGACCCCGACGACATCGTCATCACCACCGGCGGCCAGCAGGCGATCGACCTGGTGACGAAGACCCTGGTCGATCCCGGCGACGTGGTCATCTGCGAGGCGCCGACCTATCCCGGCGCGGTGCCGGTCTTCTGCAGCTACCAGGCCGACGTGCGCCAGGTGGAGATGGACGAGGACGGGCTGCGGATCGACCTGCTCGAAGAGCTGCTGGAGGAGCTGCGCGGCGAAGGCAAGCGGCCGAAATTCGTCTACACGGTGCCGAGCTTCCAGAACCCGGGCGGGGTGACACTCTCGCTCGAGCGGCGGGTGCGGCTGGTCGAGCTGGCGCGCCAACACGAGCTGCTCGTGATCGAGGACAACCCCTACGGGCTGCTCCGCTACGACGGCGAGGCGCTGCCGCCGCTCTACCAGCTCGACGGCGGCGACTTCGTCATCTACCTGGGGACGTTCTCGAAGATCCTCTCCCCCGGGATCCGCCTCGGCTGGGTCGTCGCGCCGCCGCCGGTGCTGGAGAAAATCGTCCTCGGCAAGGGCGCGGCGGACCTCTGCACCTCGACCCTGACCCAGTTCTTCGTCCGCGAGTACTTCGCCGAAGGCGCCTGGAAGAAGTACGTCGAAGAGCTCGTCGTGCTCTACAAGCGGCGCCGCGACGTGATGATCGAGGCGCTCGAAGAGCACTTCCCCGCGGCGGCGACCTGGACCGAACCCGACGGCGGCCTCTTCATCTGGGCGACGCTCCCCGACTACATCGACACCGGCGATCTGCTCGCCAAGGCGCTCCGCTCCAACGTCGCCTTCGTGCCGGGACAGGCCGCCTACGTCGACGGCCGCGGCGCCAACTCGATGCGCCTCAACTTCAGCGGCGTGAACGAGGTCGAAATCCGCGAGGGCATCCGCCGCATCGGCCGCGTGATCGGCGAACAGGTCGACCTCTACGAGACGCTGGCGCCCTCGGAGGGATCCTCCGGAGCCGCGCCCAGCCGCGCCCAGGGTTCGCCCGGCACGCCCGGACGCGAAGCGGAGGACGTGCCGGATGATCGCGGAGCCACCGAAGGCGGCTCCGTCCTCCCATTCCGCAAGGCGAGCGGCCAGTGAAGGTCGCCGTCCTCAAGGGCGGGCGCTCGCTCGAGCGCGGCGTCTCGCTCCGCTCCGGCGCCCGGGTCGAGGACGCGCTCGAACGGCTCGGGCACGAGGTCGTCCCGATCGACGTCGGCGCCGATCTCGTGAAACGCCTCCGCGCCGAGCGGCCCGAGGTCGCCTTCGTCGCCATGCACGGCGTCGGCGGCGAGGACGGGACCGTGCAGGAGCTGCTCGAGCTGCTCGACATCCCCTTCACCGGCCCCGATGCGGCCTCCTGCGCGCGCTCGATCGACAAGGTGCTGGCGAAGGCCGCGATGCGCGGCGCCGGCATCCCCACCCCCGATTCTTTCGCCTTCACCCAGACCGCGTTCCGCGACCTCGGCGCCGCCGACGCGCTCGGCGACCTCGAGGGCGCCCTCGGCTTCCCGCTCGTGGTCAAGCCGAGCCGCGGCGGCTCCTCCCTCGGGGTTAAGTTCGCCGGCGCCCCCGCCGAGGTGCCCGGCGCCCTCGTCGCCGCCTTCTCCTACGACGACCGCGTGATGCTCGAGCGCTTCGTCGAGGGCCGCGAGCTCGCGGTCAGCGTCCTCGGCTCCGAGCCCCTGCCGATCGTCGAAGCCATCCCCGCCGAAGGCGACCCCTACGACTTCGAGGCCCGCTACGAGATCGGCCGCACCCACTTCGTCTGCCCCGCCGACCTCTCCCCCACCGAGCGCGCCGCGGTCACCGACGCCGCCCTGGCCACCTGCCGCACCCTCGGCTGCGAAGGCTTCGCGCGCGTCGACCTGATCCTCGCCGCCGACGGCCCCTGGGTCCTCGAGGCCAACGCGATCCCCGGCCTCACCGACACCAGCCTCCTCCCCCAAGCCGCCGAGGCCGCGGGGATGAGCTTCGAGCAACTAGTGGAGCGGATACTCCACTTGGCGCTGTCCCCCGCAGGCGTTTCCTAGGAGTCTCCCGAGGCGAAATCCTCGGGGGAGACTTCGTCCAAGAAGTCTTTGAATTTGTCGACCACCTCCTCGGTGTCCTCGACCTCGTGCTCGAACTCGATCGCCGACTCCTCGATGACCTCCTCGGCGGCGAAGATCGGGGCGGCGACGCGGACGGCGAGGGCCAGGGCGTCGGAGGGGCGCGAGTCGATCTCGATCTCAGAGCCGCCGACCGAGACGGTGATCGAGGCGTAAAAGGTGTTGTCGCGCAGTTCGGTGACCGAGACGCGCTCGCACTTCGCGTCGAGGTTCTCGAGCACGTCGGAGAGCAGGTCGTGGGTCATCGGCCGCGGCGTCGAGGCGCCCTGAAGCTTCATCAAGATCGCGGCCGCCTCTGGATGTCCGATCCAGATCGGCAGAAATCGATTGCCATCGACGGTCTTCAACAACACGATCGGCTGCTTGCCGACCATGTCGAAGGAGACGCCGTAGATCTGCATCTGCTGCAAGAGGGTGCTCCCGCCGTACGTGGTCTGAGGGGAAAAGTGTACGGGGCCGAGATGGGCGATCCTGGATTCGAACCAGGGACCTCGTCCTTATCAGAGACGCGCTCTAACCAACTGAGCTAATCGCCCGGGGTCGGCGATGATACCGACCATCGGCGGTACCGTTCATTTGCCCCGGCGACGCAGCTCCCGCGCGAGGTGGTGCGCCTCGTCGAGGTTGTCGAAACGGAGCTCGACGACGATGCCGGTGCCGCGTGGTTTCACCGACACCTCGTGGCCGAGCGCCGCCTCCAACGCGTCGGTGGCGTCGTCCATAGCGGCGCGCTCATCGGGCGTCACCGCGGGGGCTCGACGCGGCCTGGCTTTTGGCTGGCCGGCCAGCCGAACCCTCTGCTCGGTTTCGCGGACCGACCATCCCCCACTCACCGCGTCGCGGGCGAGGCGGCGGCGGGTGTCGTTGCCGGGAGCGCCGAGAAGCGCCCTGCCGTGGCCCTCGCTGAGGTCGCCTTTTTCGAGCGACTCGAGCGTCTCGTCGGGCAGCTCGAGCAGACGGATCAGGTTGGAGATCGCGGGGCGGCTGCGGCCTACCCGGCGCGCCAGCTCCTCTTTGGTCAGCCCGAGGTCCTCGACCAGGGCGGCGCAGGCTTTCGCCTCCTCGACCGGGTTCAGGTCCTCGCGCACCATGTTCTCGATCAGCGCCGCCTGCAGCCGCTCCGGCTCGGCCTGGTCGCGGACGACCGCCGGGACCTTCTCCAGGCCCGCCTGCTGCGCGGCGCGCCAGCGGCGCTCACCGGCGACCAGTTCGTAGCTGCCGTCGGCGAGCGGGCGGACCAGCAGCGGCTGGACGATCCCGGTGGCGTCGATCGAGGCGGCGAGCGCCGCGAGAGCGTCGGGATCGAAGTGGGTGCGGGGCTGATTCGGGTTCGGCTTGATCAGGCTGACCGGAAGCTCGCGCAGCTCGCCGGTGGCGGCGTCGGCGGGCGTCTCGGGCAGGATCGCGGCGAGCCCGCGGCCGATCCCGGCGCGTTTTTTGGTCGAGCTAGCCACGCGCGGCAAGCTCCTTCGCGAGCGCCTTGTAGGCGACGGACCCCCGGGAAGAAGGAGCGTGGTCGATCACGGGCAGACCATAGCTCGGCGACTCGGCGACTCGGACGCTGCGCGGGATCACCGTGTCGAAGACCAGCTCGGGGAAGTGCGTCCGTAGCTCCGCCTCGACGTCCTGCGCGAGCCGCGTGCGCTCGTCGTACATCGTCACCAGGAGGCCCGATATCTCCAGCTGCGGGTTGAGCTGGCGGCGGATCAGGCCGAGGGTCTCGAGGAACTGGACGAGGCCCTCGAGCGCCAGGTACTCGGCCTGCACCGGGACGATCACGCGGTCGGCGGCGACCAGCGCGTTGACCGAGACCGGGCCGAGCGAAGGCGGGCAGTCGAGGAAGGTACGGGCGAAGCGCTCCCTCACCGGGCCGAGGCGGTTGCGCAGGCGCGTCTCGGAGTTCTCGATCCGCGGGAGCTCGACCGCGGCGCCGGCGAGGTCGACGTTGGCGGGCACGAGCCAGAGGTTGTCGGGGCCCGCGGGCCGGGCCGCCGCGGCTACCTCGGTGTCGCCCGTGAGGCAGTCGTACGAGGACGGGTGGAGTTCTCGGTCGCCGCCGAGGGCGACGGTGGCATTGCACTGGGGGTCGAGATCGACGATCAGCGTCTGCTCGCCTTCGGAGGCCGTGCAGGCGGCGAGATTGACCGCCGTGGTCGTCTTCCCGACGCCTCCCTTCTGATTCGCGATCGCGTAGACGGTGCCCATCGGCCGACCAGCCTAGATCAACCATCTCCCTGGGACCGGTTGCCCGTCAAGGCGGGGGTCAGATAGGTTGGGCGCGTGTCTGACCTCGCCGACTGGCCCGAGTCCCCCGCAGAGCGCGCCCGCGAGCTGGTCGAGGGAGTCCTCGATGAGCTCGACCTCGACGGCGACGTGGAGATCGAGGAGGACGACGACCGCATCGTCGTGACCGTCGTCGGCGAGGAGGACTACGGCCTCCTGATCGGCAAAAGGGGCCAGACGATCGACGCCCTGCAGCTGCTCTGCTATCAGGCGGCATTCCGCGGCCTGCGCGATCGCAAACGGGTGATCGTCGACGCCGCGGGCTATCGCAACCGGCGCCGCGAGACGCTCGAGAGCCGCGCCGATCGCGCCGCCGAGCAGGCGCTGACCAACAATCGGGTCGTCGAGATGGACCCGATGAGCGCCCAGGAGCGCCGCGTCGTCCACGAACGGCTGAAAGGCCGCTCCGGGGTCGAGACCTACAGCGAGGGCGACGAGCCCAACCGCTGCGTCATCGTCGCGCCGCTCGTCCACTCGTAGGACCCGCCACCGGTGCCCGCCGATCCGACGGCGTCCCTGAGCCCGGCCCAGCGCCGGTCCCTGGAGACCGTCCTCGCCCTGCTCGCGGAGGAGCGGGCCTCGGTCAGCAGCGTCACCGACGAGCGCGCCTGGCAGGTCCACGTCGCCGACAGCCTGACCGGCCTCGAGGTCCCAGAGCTGAGAGAGGCCCAGCGGATCGCCGACGTAGGCGCCGGAGCCGGCTTCCCCGGGCTGGTCCTCGCCGTAGCCCTTCCCGACGCCCAGGTCGACCTGATCGAGTCCGTCTCCCGCAAGACCGCTTTCATCACCCACGCCGCTTCCAAGGCCGGCATCCCCAACGCAACGGCCCTGACGACCCGCTCCGAGGACCTGGCGAAAGCCGAGGGCCGAGAGTCCTACGACATCGTCACCGCCCGAGCCGTAGCCCGCCTCTCAACCCTCGCCGAGCTCGCCTCGCCGCTTCTGCGCGAAGGCGGCGTCCTGGTCGCCTGGAAGGGCCGTAGGGATGCCGAGGAAGAGCAGCAAATGGACCGGGCCTCGGAATCCCTGGCGATGCGCCCAGAGTCGATCTTGGACGTTGGAGGCCGCGCGGGCTCCGAGCATCGTCATCTCCACGTCATCCGCAAGTCCGCCTCAACGCCTTCAAATCTTCCGCGGAAGTCTGGAATGGCGAAGAAGCGCCCCCGCGGCTAACCCCCCGGAGCTCGCTGGCAGCTTTCCCGAGCGTGGGGCTCCCGAGAGTCCCACCGCAGCGCACCGAGTGAGGGGGACGGGCACCCTCCGGAGCGGCTTGTAACGAGGGCGCGGAGCAGTTCCTCGGACGGCCGCCCCCGATCTGCCCGAGTTTGAGCGGAGGAGGGTGCCCGTCCCCCTCCTGGGCGCACAAAAAAAGGACCCCCTCTCGGGAGCCCTTATCTGCGCCGCTTCTTTTTTTTCGGAGATTTAGGCGGCGGTTTCGCTGCCTGTTTCTCCTGAATCGTCGCCACTTTCGGCGCCGGGATCAATTTGTTGACCGTGATCCCCTGCCCGATCGTCCAGAGGTTCGTGGTGATCCAGTAGACGATCAGCCCCGACGGGAAGCTGATCACGAACGGGACGAAGACCAGCGGCAGGACGAACATCATCGTCCGCTGCGATTTGTCCGCCGTCACGGACATGAAGAAGCCCGAGATGAGCTGGGTGCCGACGTAGAGGACCAGGAGCGCGATCAGTTCGGTGCCGTGGGCCTTGGCGGTCAGGTCGTTGACGAAGAGGAACGACGCGTGGCCCGCGGTTTCGCAGCCTTCAGGGAGTCCCAGGCCCGAACAGATGTCTTTCGGGAGCTCGTGACGGAGCGTGTAGAAGAGCGTGATGAAGACCGGCAACTGCGCCAGCAGCGGGATACAAGAGGCAAAGGGGTTGACTTTGTTCTCTTTGTAGAAGCGCATCATTTCCTGCTGCATGCGCTGTTTGTCGTTTTTGTATTTCTCCTGGATTTCTTTGATCTGCGGCTGCAGGGCCTGCATCGCCCTCATGCCTTTGATCTGTTTGTAGGTCAGCGGGACCAGGATGGCCCGGGTGCAGACCGTGATCGCGACGATCGACATGCCCCAGGAGAGGCCGACGTTGTCGTGGAAGAACTTGAGGACCGCGTTAGCGACGTCGATCAGCGGCTGCAGGATGTTCGCGTCGACGAGCATCACGAGTGGGCCTCACCGTGGTAATCGGCCGGATGGATGTGGCCGAGGCCCCGCAGCGTGAAGTGATCCGGAACCGGATCGAAGCCGCCGTGGCTGAAGGGGTTGCAGCGAATCAGGCGGTAAGCGGCGAGGATCAGGCCGCGGACGACGCCGAACCGCTCGACCGACTCCACCGCGTAGGCCGAGCAGGTCGGCTCGTACTTACAGCGGCGAGGGCGGGAAGGTGAGATCCAGCGCTGGTAGGCGCGGATGGGGGCGAGGGCGATCCGTTTCACGTGGAACGGTCCTGAGACCGAGTCGCTTTCGTGTTTCACGTGGAACGACCCCCGCCGAAGCTGGCATCCATCGCCTCTTCGAGCGATTTGGTCACCCCGGCAGTGCCTTCCTTCTCGATCAGCCCGCCGATATCGGCACGGGCGACGATTACGAAGTCGTGTTTGTCCGGAAGACGATCGGAGAGCTCCCAGAAGGCTTCCCGCAGGGTCCGCTTGACCTTGTTCCGGTCCACGGCACCACCCACCTTGCGCGAAACCGAAACGCCCAGCCTCACCTCGTCACGCTCTTCGTCGCGACGAGGGAACGTGTAGAGGACGAGGTAACGGGTCGCATGCGATGAGCCGTCGCGATAGACGCGGTCGAACTCGCCGCTCCGCGAGAGCCGACGGCGCTTCGACGGCGGCATCTACGGGGTGAGGCGCTTCCGACCTTTGCGCCGGCGACGCTGCAGGACGGCGCGGCCACCACGGGTGCTCATACGGGCGCGGAAACCATGGGTCTTGGCCCGCTTCCGCTTCTTTGGCTGATAAGTGCGCTTCATCGCGGCGAGAGTATAGGGACACCGGCGAAATCTTTTCCCCGCCATTTGCGGGCGGCTGAATTCCCCCGGCAAATGACGGCGCTATGGTCGCCGCCCCCCAGTGCCTGACGACTCCCTCCCAACAGACCTCGACGCCCTCTGGCGAGCATCCCAAGAAAGGTTGCGCGCGTCGGTCCCTGAGTCGACTTTCAACCTTTGGCTGGCCCCGCTCGAGGCGGTCGGCTCCGACGATGAAACGCTCTACCTGAAGGCTCCCGAGGGGATCCGGGCCTGGGCCGAGCGGCGCTACTCGGCGCTGATCGCGGCGGCCGTCGCCGACTGCGGGACACAGCTACGCCGGGTCAGCTTCGCCGCTCCCCGCGAGGGCGCCACCGCCCACCCGGCGCCGGAGCTGAACCCGAGCTACACCTTCGAGCGCTTCGTCATCGGCCCCGGCAACCGCCTCGCCCACGGTGCCGCGCTAGCCGTCGCCGAGGCGCCGTCGGAGGCCTATAACCCGCTCTTCCTCCATGGGCCTCCCGGACTCGGCAAGACCCACCTCCTGGGGGCGATCGCCAACTACCTCCAGGAGAACGCTCCCCGCCTCAGCGTCCGTTACACGACCGCCGAGTCGTTCACCAACGAGTTCGTCGCCGCCCTCCGCAGCACCGGATCGGAGGCCTTCAAGGCGACCTACCGCGACATCGACGTGCTGCTGATCGACGACGTCCAGTTCCTCGAGGGCAAGCCCGCCACCGAAGAGGAGTTCTTCCACACCTTCAACGCTCTCTATGAGGCCGGCAGCCAGCTGATCCTCTCGGCCGACCGGATCCCGAGCGAGCTGTCGACCCTCGCCTCGCGGCTGCGAGACCGCTTCGAGTGGGGGCTGACGGTCGCCGTGGAACCCCCGAACCTGGCCACCCGCCTCACCGTGCTCAAGCACCTGGTCGAGGAGGCCGGGATCGAGATCGCCGACACCGGCGCCCTTTCCGAGCTCGCCGGCCGCATCGACGCCAACATCCGCCAGCTGCACGGAGCGCTGACCCGCGTCATCGCCCACGCGTCGCTGCTCGCCAAGCCGCTCAGCTCCGAGCTGATCGCCGAGGTCATCCCGCAGGCGCCCCGCAGCGCCCAGGCCACCTCGGTCGAGGAGATCCAGCAGCAGGTCGCCGAACGCTTCGGCATCTCCCGTGCCGAGCTGATCGGGACCAGCCGCTCCACGGTGCCGCTGGGAGCCCGCCAGGTCGCGATCTTCCTCACCCGCGAGATGACCGACCTCTCGCTGCCGCAGATCGGCCGGCTCTATGGCGGCCGCGATCACACCACCGTGATGAACAGCCTGCGCCGGGTCGAAGCGAAGCTCGGCGAGGACCCGGCGCTATCCACACGCGTCGACGAGTTGCGCACAGCCATCAACAGCCCGACCGCCGGCTGACCCCACCGACGCCGCCCCCGCTGCAAGACTCCACATCCGCCCACAGGCGTCTCCACAGGCCACATCTCGCTTGACTCCGCCGAATAGTCTTCGCCCAACCGCTTTTCAACAGCACCTAATAACTCTCCACAAGGCAATCTGAGGCAACCTTTGAAGCTCACGACCAAACGCGAACAACTCGTCTCCAAGCTCTCCACCGTCTCGCGTGCGGTCTCCACCCGCGCCGCGACCCAGGCTCTCTCCGGTGTCCTGATCGAGGCGGGGGAGGGACAAGCGACGCTGTCTGCCACCGATCTCGACCTCGGCCTGCGCACGACGATCGAGGCGACGGTGGAGGGCGGCGGCTCGGTCCTGCTTCCCGGTCGCCTGCTCGCCGAAGTGGCCCGGTCGCTCGCCGACGACACCGTCGACATCGAGACCCGGGA
>DAIQOT010000010.1:0-23097 GCA_036787695.1 Solirubrobacterales bacterium
TTCTCCCCGTCGGCGCGGGCCTCGGCGGACGCTCCGCCTTCGGCCTCCACGCGCAGCTTGTCGAGGGCACGGCGGAGGAGCCGCGAGATGTGCATCTGCGAGCAGCCGATCCGCAGCGCGATCTCGGTCTGCGGCAGTTCCTCGACGAAGCGCAGGCGCAGCACTTCGCGCTCGCGCTCATCGAGGCTCGGCAACACCGCTTCCATCGCGATCCGGTCCTCGGCGAGGTCGAAGTTGCCGTCGGGGCGGCCGACCCACTCGGCGCCGGAGGATTCATCGGGGTCTTCGCCGCTGGGCGGGGCGTCGAGCGAGAGCGGCCGGCGGTTGTGCCGGGCCTCGAGGATTTCCAGCACCTCGGCCGCTTCGATCCCGACTTCGGCGGCGAGCTCGTCGACCCGCGGCGGCCGGTGCAGCTCCAGGGTCAGCTTCTCGGTCGCCCGCTCGACTTCGCCCATCCGGTCGTGGATCGAGCGCGGCACCCGCACCGTCCAGACCTTGTCACGGAAGTGTCGCTTCAGCTCGCCGAGGATCGTCGGCTTGGCGAATCCCGCGAAGGGGGTGCCGCGGGTCGAGTCGAAGCGGTCGACCGCGTTGACGAGGCCGAGGCTGGCGACCTGGAGCAGGTCGTCGAAGGGCTCCGACACTCCGGCGTAGCGGCTCGCCATCCGTCGCGCCAGGGGCATGTAGAGCTCGACCAGCTCGCGGCGCGCCGCCTGGTCACGCTGGCCGGCGAATCGGCTCCACAACTCCCGCTCGGACAACCCGTGACGTACCTCATTCGCAACTGCGCTCATCTATTGCTTCTCCTTCGAGCTTGCGCGCCGAAACTGGGCGCGGCTTTCCCGGGTGCCCGCCCATTGGCTTTTTGGAGAAGCGTGCGGTGCATCGGACCTATGTCGTCCGGCCAGACCTACCCAAAGGCCACGATCGATAATCCAAATCCGGACGAACCTTTACAAGTTGTATAGATGAGGAATGCAGGGCCGCCGGACCGAGTCCCGGACCCGACGCGGAGGCGCACGAAAAACGGCACGAAAAAGCGACCAGGGGGACGCTCGTCGCCTGCCGCCGCGCGTAGCCTTCGCGCTCAGAAGCTCGGTCGCGTCGCCTTAGAGAACCGCCGCCCCACCTGGCTTTCGTGGGGCCCCGGTCTCTCCCGGTCGCAAGAGGCAACTTACCGCCGCCCCGGCGCCGCGCAAGGGGTCGGCGGAACACGAATCCGCAAAACCCGGGATTGCGATGGCGAGCGGAGGCAAAATGCCGGCCCGAGCCGGCGGGATGCGACGGATCGGGCCGGCCGGGAGCTAGTTCCCCTTCTGGATCGACCCGGCGGGTGCGGTCTCCTTCACGCTCGTGCTCTTCATCTGCTTCACCCCCTCCCATCCATGTGTTTCCAGAAGGAGGTGACCACGCCGGGACTGGGATCGATCCGGTCCCTTTAGGCTGCTCTAGCAAGATCGTCCGATAAAGCGATCAGGCACTATTTAGAGTTCGTCGCGATTCGAGGAACGAGGAAGGAGTCCCATGGCAGCCTTGAAGCAAGTCCGCGGACGATCGACGTCGGCGGCGGCGATCCTCAGCCACACGCTGCGCGGTCAGTGCTGGTACGCGCTGACGGAGCAGACGATGAGCCCGAAGGAATTGGCCGACCAGCTGAAGGCGCCGCTCAGCGACGTCAGCTACCACGTGCGCGTGCTGCGCGAGCTGGGGGCGATCGAACTGGTGCGGACCGAACCGGTGCGCGGCGCCGTCGCCCACTACTACCGGTCGGTCGAGCGACCGCAGATCTCCAGCGAGGAGGTCGGGGAGATCACGCCCGAGGAAGCCCTCGCCCACGCCACCCAGATCGTCCAGATGAGCTTCGCCGACCTCGGCCGCTCACTCGACACGGGCAAGCTCGTCGAGCGCGCCGACCATGCCGCGATCAGGTACGTGATGGACCTCGACGAGGAGGGCTGGGCGAAGGTGGCCGGGCTGTTCGAGGGCCTGATGGAGGACCTCTACGAGGCGCAGGCGGAGAGCGATGAACGCCGCGGGCCCGACACGCCCTCGATCAAATCGACCGCCTTGGCGTTCTTCTTCGAGTCGCCGCAGCGCGAGGAGCGCTAGATCGCGACGTAGCCGGGGAGGGCGCGGACGCGCTCGAGCCAGGCGGTGATCGCCTCGAAGCGGGCGATCTCGAAGCCGCCCTCGTCGGCGACGTGGGTGTAGGCGTAGAGGGCGATGTCGGCGACGGTGGCGCGGTCGGCGACGAAGAAGTCGCGCCCGGTGAGGTGGCGCTCCATCGCCTCGAGCGCGGCCAGCCCGCCGTTGAACTTCGTTAGCGCCTCGCGCGGGTCGGGCTTGATCTCCGCGTGCGCCCAGAAGCGCAGCACGGCGATGTTCGGCTCGTGGCTGTACTGCTCGAAGAACATCCACTGCAGCGCCTGGGCGCGCTCGTACCGGTCGGTCGGCAGGTACTCGGTGCCCTCGGCGAAGTAGACGAGGATCGCGTCGGACTCGGCCAGCGGCCGACCGTCGTCGAGCACCAGCGTCGGCACCCGCAGCCCCGGGTTCAGATCCCCCAGCAGCTCCGCCCTGTTCGAGCGGTCGATGACCGACACATCCCGCCGCTCGTACTCGATGCCGAGCAGCGAGAAGAGCAGCCGGACCTTGTAGCAATTGCCGGAAATGGCGTTGTCGTAGAGCAGCACGGGGTCACTTTAGGGGGAGAGATTCGCCGGCGCTGGCCCTTGGGTGGGCGTGGCTCCGGCGCGAGACAGCAGGCAGTGGAGGGACGCATGCCGTGAGGCAGGCATCCCGGCCCATGAAAGAGAAGCGGCCTCCAACGACTTTCACGCGGAAAAGAAAGCGTCCGGAGAAAGGGGCCATTGGTCGTATGGAAATCTGATTATTTGGCTGCGAGGATGGAAGGAAGACAGATGTCGATCGTGATCCCTGACACCTCACCTACGGATCTTTTGGCCCGCGTGCGCGGCTCCGTAAAAGAAGCACGCCTGACCTACCCTGAGAGGGTCCATCTCCCGGTGATAGATGACCAGGGCGGCCGCTGGTTCCTGGCCACGTGGGAAGCGAGTTACCTGCCGGCCGATCCCGAGGGGCTCAACGGAAAGATCGTCGTCAGCGCCGATCTCGACGAACACGATCGCGTGCTGACGATCGGCTTCTCCGACGGGACCAGCTTCACGGTCACCCCGATCCCGGACGACGACGAGGGCGCAATCGAGAACTGGGAGCTGTTCACTCCCGACGGCCTCCTGCTGACCTACGGCCCCTGGGGCCGGTGGCATCTAGGCAAAGCCACCGACCCCTGAGGCGTTGTTACAGGGACAGGGCGAGGGGCTCTTGGAGGATTCGTTTGATCTCGGCGAGGAACTCGGCGCCGTCGGCTCCGTAGAGGATCCGGTGGTCGCAGCTGAGGGTCATCTCCATCAGCTTGCCGGGGACGACCTGGCCGTCTTTGACGACGGGGCGGTCGGCGATCTCGCCGACGGCGAGGATGCCCGCCTGCGGTGAGTTGACGATCGCCCCGAACGACTTGATCCCGTACATCCCGAGGTTCGACACCGAAAAGGTCCCGCCCGAAAGCTCCGGCGGCGTGATCCCCCCGTCGCGAACTTTGCCCGCCAGCGACCGAGCATCCGCCGCGATCTCCCGGAGGCCCTTCTTGTCCGCATCAAAGATCGTCGGCACGACCAGCGCGTCATTCGCCGCGACGGCGATGCCCACGTTGATCCGCGAGTACAACTCGAACCGCCCGTCCTTATAAGCCCCGTTCGCGCGCGGGAACTTCCGCAACGCGATGGCGCACGCCTTCACGACCATGTCGTTGAACGAGGGCACCACTTCCCCCTCCCCCGAGATCTCTTTGATCCGGGCGCGGGCAGCGACGGCGGCGGACATGTCCACCTCGGTAGTGAGGTAGAAGTGCGGAGCAGTCGCCTTCGACTCCGACATCCGCCTGGAGACAACCTGCTGCAGTTTGGTCAGCTCAATGACCTCGACCTGACCCTTGGCGGTCTCGGGCGACGAGGGACCGGGCGTGGCGGCCGCGGGTCCTGTCGCTCCGGCCTCCCCCATCGTGCTCGGCTCCGCCTGCGCGCGATGGGGGACCCCCGCCGACGCGCCACCCGCGGAAGACGCGCTCTCGACGTCCTTCTTGACGATGCGCCCACCGGGGCCGGTGCCAGACAGCGAAGCGATGTCCACCCCAAGCTCCGAAGCAATCCGACGCGCCAACGGCGAAGCCTTGACCCGTCCCGACCCGTTGCCGTTCGCGGCAGCCGACGACCCCGCGGGTGACACCGTAGGGGGGACCGTTGCTGAGGAAGCTTTAGCTACCGGAGGCAACGGTGGGTCCCCTGCGGTGGCAGGACCCGCGGGTGCAGACCCTGGTCCTTCGCCGTCATTCGCAGCCGAAGGAAGCTCCGCCCCCGGCTCGCCAATCCTCGCGATCACCGCACCGACCGGCGCCGTCTCGTTCTCCTGCACCAGGATCTCGAGCAGCGTCCCCGCGACGTCGGCCTCGTAGCCCATGTTGGCCTTATCCGTCTCGATCTCAACCAGTTCCTCGCCGACCACGACCTCGTCCCCGACCTTCTTCAGCCAGTTGAGAACGGTCCCCTCCTCCATCGAGTCGGAGAGCCTTGGCATCGCGATGTCCTGCACCGCGGTAGAGGGCATGGCTAGGCCCCCGTCGCGATCTCGGCGTCGACGCCGAGGCGGCTCGCGACCTCGCGGACGATCTTGGCCTCGTCGGGCATGAACGGATCCTCGAGGGTCGGGCTGTAGGGGATCGGCGTCTCCGGACAGGCGATCGTCCAGGCATCGTCGAGGTCGTGCAGGCCCTCGGCGGCGACGATGCCCATCAGGTTCGCTCCCCAGCCGCCGATCAGCGGGCCCTCCTCGACGATCACGACTCGGTTCGTCTTTGCCACCGAGTTGAGGACCGTCTCGGTGTCGAGCGGGCGCAGGCTGCGCAGGTCGACGACCTCGGCGTTGACCCCTCGCTCCGACAGCTCGTCGGCCGCCCGCAGGCAGTCACGGACGCCCTTGGAGATCGAGACCAGGGTCACGTCGGTGCCCTCGCGGACCACCGCGGCTTTGCCCAGCGGCAGGACCTCCGGGTCGTCGTCGCTCACCGGGTCTTTGACCGAGTAGAGGCGCTTGTGCTCGAGGAAGGCGACCGGGTTGTCGTCGCGGATCGACTGCCGCAGCAGCGCCCTCGCGTCGGTTGCCGTCGCCGGCGCCACGACCTTCAGCCCCGGCACGCCCTGCAGCCACGGGATCGGCGACTGCGAGTGCATCGCGCCGAAGTTGCCGCCGGCGCCCATCGCCGCGCGCACGACCAAGGGGCAGGAGGCCTGCTCGTTGGACACGTACCAGTACTTCGCCGCCTGGTTGACCAGCGAGTCCATCGCCAGCAGCAGGAAGTCGGCGAACATGATCTCGAAGATCGGCCGCAGCCCGGTGACGGCGGCGCCGAAGGCACCGGCCGACATCGCGAGCTCGGAGATCGGGGTGTCGATGACGCGGTCGCCGAAGCGCTCGTAGAGGCCCGGGGTCACCGCGAACACGCCGCCCGCGATCGCCACGTCCTCGCCGAAGAAGACGACGGTCTCGTCGCGCTCCATCTCGGCGGCGATCGCCTCGCGGATCGCGACGCGGTACTCCAGGGTGCCGTTGCTGTCAGCCATTACTTGAACTCCCCCCCGCCGTTGGCGGGATCCGGGAACGGCGCCGCCAGGCCCCGCTCGACGATTTCCTGCAGCTCCTTGGCGACGTCGGCGTCGATTTCGTCGAGCCGCTCGGACTCGATCCCGTAGCGCTCCTGCAGCGACTGGCGACCGAGGATCAGCGGGTCGCGCTGCTTCCATTCGTCGAGCTCGCCCGGCTTGCGGTATTTGCCCGGGTCCGAGCGCGAGTGGCCGACGAAGCGGTAGGTCATCGTCTCGAGGAAGGCCGGGCCGGCGCCCGAGCGGGCGTGCTCGATCGCCTCGGCCGCCGCCTCGCGCACCGCGAAGACATCGTTGCCGTCGACCTGCTGGTAGTGGATGCCCATCGCCTGCGGCCGCGAGCCGATCGCGCCGGCGGTGACGTTCTCGATCGGCGTGAACTCCATGTAGAGGTTGTTCTCGCAGACGAAGACGACCGGCAGCTTCTCGATCTGGGCCCAGTTCAGCGACTCGTGGAAGTAGGCCTGGTTGGAGGTGCCGTCGCCGAAGAAGGCGACCGCGACGTTGCCGGTCTTCAGCAGCTTCTCCGACAGCGCGGCGCCGGTGGCGGCGCCGATCGAGCCGCCGACGATGCCGAAGCAGCCGATCAGCCCGCTCTCGACGTCGACCACGTTCATCGAGCCGGCCCGGCCGCCGCAGGCGCCCGTCTCGCGACCGAACATCTCGTCCATCAGCTTCTGCGGCGAGACGCCGAGCGCGATCGAGTGGCCGTGGCCGCGGTAGGTGCCGGCGACCTTGTCGCCCTCGGTGAGCATCGAGCAGACCCCCACCCCACTCGCCTCCTGGCCGGAGTAGAGGTGGGTGGTGCCGTGGACGTTGCCTTTTTGGAACTGCTGCTGGACGGTGTCCTCGAAGGTGCGGATCAACCGCATCCGCCGGTAGAGGTCACGCGCCGCCTGGGCGTCGATCTCGGCCCCTTGGGCCTTCGACTGAGTCTTCTCTGCCATCGATCTGCTCCTCCGTGGGTGAGCCGTTGATTCTCAGTTCAGTTCTTCGGGTCGCTCGTGCCGGCGGCGATCCGCCGCAGCGCGTCGGCCACCCGCACCAAGTCTTGGTCGCCGCCCTCGAGCCCCGCCGCGACGGTCATCGCGTCGGCCGCGGCGCCGGCGCCGAACAGCGGCAGGCCGGCCGCCTCGCCCTGCTCGAGGGCGAGCTTCAGGTCCTTGCGCATCAGGTCGAGCGCGAAGGCCGGCGGCGTGCCGTCCGGATCGAGGAAGGCGGCCTTCTTGTAGTCGACGAAGGGCGAGGCGAGGGCGCCGGCGGCGATCACGTCGTAGGCGTCGGCGCGCTCGATCCCGGCCGCTTCGGCGAGGTTCAGCGCCTCGGAGATCGCCACCGTCTGCGAGGCGATCATCACGTTGACGCCGAGCTTCATCGCCGCGCCGGCGCCGGAGCCGCCGAGGTGGAAGTGGGCTTTGGTCATCGCCTCGAGCACCGGGCGGGCGCGCTCCAGCGCGTCGGCGGGGCCGCCGACCATCGCGACGAGCCCGGCCGCCTCGGCGACGGTGACGCTGCCGGAGACCGGCGCGTCGAGCATCTGGATCCCGGCCTCGGCGGCGCGGGCGGCGAAGGCGCGGGCGGCGGTCGGGCCGATCGTCGACATCTCGAGCCAGACGAGGCCCTCGGGGGCGTCGGAGAGGAAGCCCTCGTCGCCCTCGAGCTGGGCGTCGACCGCGGCACCGTCGGCGACCATCGTCACCAGCACCTCGGCGTCGCCGACCGCCTCAGCGGCGCTCGTCGCGACCGTCGCGCCGTCGTCGCGGAGCGGGTCGCAGCGCGACGCGGTGCGGTTGAAGACCGTGAGGTCGTGGCCGGCGCGCAGGACGTTGCCCGCCATCGGCAGGCCCATCTTGCCGATCCCGATGAAGGCGACCTTCACGCGGCCACCTCGACCACCATCTTGCCCGAGGCGCGGCCCTCGGCGAGTGGCGCGATCGCGTCCTCGACCAGGCGCGTCATCGGCACCACCTCGCCCAGCACTTCACCGGCGATCTCGGTCTTGGCGAGCACGTCAAGGGACTCGGGCAGGTTCGAATCGCAGATGTGGGCGACGGTCGCGATCAGGTCGACCTCGCGCAGCGCGGCGTCGAAGATGTCGACCGGCGGCGGGTCGGCCTGCAGGCCGACGATGACGACGCGGCCGCCACGCTTGGTCGCGTGGATCGCGGTGCTCGGGTTGCTCGGCACGCCGCTGGCCTCGATCACGACGTCGGCGCCTTCGCCGTCGGTCGCCTCGAGGATCGCCGCGGTGACGTCGGTGGAGCGCGCGTCGATCGCGTCGTCGGCGCCGAGCGCGCCGGCCAGCGCCAGTTTGTTCGGGTCGACGTCGACCGCGATCAGTCGCTTGAGTCCGCGGGTGCTCGCCGCGCCGATCAGGAACCCACCGATGCCGCCGATGCCGAGCACGGCGACGGTCAGGCCGGGGCCGACGCCGCCGCGGTCGAGCGCGTGGATCGCCACCGCCAGCGGCTGGGCCATCGCGGCGCCGACGTCGTTCACCTCGTCGGGGACGCCGACGAGGATCGAGGCCGGGCTGATCACCTGGTCGGCGAGGCCGCCGGGGGCGCTCAGCCCGAGCGTGTAATAGGTCGCGCAGAGGTTGGTGCGTCCCGCCTGGCACCAGGCGCACTCACCGCAGGAGACGCCGGCCCCGGAGACCACGCGGTCGCCGACCGCGAGGCCGTCGACCCCGTCGCCGAGCGCCTCGACCCGGCCGACGAACTCGTGGCCGAGGATCAGCGGCCCGACGTGCCCGCTGCCCGGATGCCGCTCGTAGAGCGGGATCATGTGGGGGCCGTGGGCGTACTCGGAGGCGTCGGTGCCACAGATCGCCGCCATCGACGGGGCGATCAGGACCTCGCCGGGCCCGGGCTCACCGGGCTCCGACGCCGCTTCGATGCGGACGTCCCCCGCTCCGTGGTAGACGGCGGCGCGCATACGTGCCGCTAGGCGCTCACCTGCACGCGCCCGTCGACGATGTCGGCGCCGCGCACGTACTGGCGTCCGGCGACGAGCAGCTCCTCGCCGGGGAAGCGGGTGAGGATCCGGTTGCCGTCCTCGGTGACCAGGACCTCCTCCTCGATCCGCGCGGCGGAGATGCCATCGGAGGCGGGGCAGTAGGTCTCGAGGGCGAAGACCATGCCGGGGACGATCTCCTCGGGGTGGTCGAGCGAGTGCAGGCGGCTGATCATCGGCGACTCGTAGAGGCCGACGCCGAGGCCGTGGCCGAACTGCAGGCCGAAGCACGCTTCCTCGTTGGGGAATCCCTGCTCCTCGGCGGTCGGCCAGACCGAGGCGATCTGGTCGGTGGTGACGCCGGGACGGACCAGGTTGATCGCGTCGTCGAGCCACTCGCGGCACTGCTTGTAGGCGTCGATCTGGGACTGGTTCGTCCCACCGACCGCGAAGGTGCGGTAGTAGCACGTGCGGTAGCCCATGAAGCTGTGGATGATGTCGAAGAAGGCCTGGTCGCCGGGGCGCAGCAGGCGGTCGGAGAAGACGTGCGGGTGCGGGATGCAGCGGTCGCCGGAGACGGCGTTGATCGCCTCGACCTGCTCGGAGCCGAGCTCGAAGAGGAGGCGCTGGGCCTCGGCGACGACCTCCGACTCCTTCACCCCGGGGCGGAGGATTTCGTAGATCCGCTCGTAGGTCGCGTCGACGATCGCCGCGGCGTGGTCGAGCAGCGCGACCTCCTCGTCGGTCTTGATCGTGCGGGCGGCGAGCATCACCTGCGAGCCGTCGGTCGTCTCGAGGCCGGCGCGCTGGAGGGCGGCGAGGGCGACCATGTCGGTCATGTCGATGCCGATCGGCTCGTTCTCGAGGCCCCGCTCCTGCAGCTCGCCGAAGATATTGGCGGCGAGTTTGTCGGGGACGCCGGTGTGGTCGGGCATCGCGCCGCGCATCGGCGAGACGCCGCCGCGGAAGTTCTCCGGCGGGAGCCACGGCGCGTACATCTGGTGATGTTTCGCCGCCGAGCCGAAGTCCCAGAGGACCGGCAAGCCGTCGCGCGGCAGCAGCGCGAAGCGCGCGTTCTTGTCGCGGGCCCACTCGCCGATGTGGGTCGAGGTGACGTAGCGGATGTTGTTCGGGTCGAACAGCAGCAGCGCGCCGAGGTCCGATTTCTGCAGCTCGGCCTGGGCGCGAGCGAGGCGATCGGAGCGGAGCTTGTCGAAATTGATCCGCTGCTCCCAGTCCACGCCCATCGTGGCGCCTCGTGAAGCGATGTTGGTCATAGGCGTGTTCCTTTCTCCCTCGGCAACCCAGGCGCGGGTTGCGCCCTGTCGGGATAGTAAACGAAATTGAACACCTGCGTCAACAGTGGTTAGGCCGGGTGAACGGAGCGCCCGGGCCTCCCGGTTTCCTACCCGGCGAGGACCGAAGTCATCAGCTCGGCGTTCTCCAGGCCCGGCTCCAGCTCCCCCGACTCGATCCGCCGCGAGATCTCGACCAGCCGCTGGTTGACCGGCGCCTCGGCGCCCAATTTCTCCATTTCGCGCACGACCAGGCCGCTCATCTCCTCGCCCTCGCCCTTGCGGCCCTTGATCCAGTCCTGCAGGATCGCCACCTTGGTGTCCTCGAGCGACCAGCCGGCGAGGACGGCGTCGAGCAGGGCGGCCGAGTAGCGTTCCGGCGGCAGGTCGTCGATGCCTTCCTGGCCGAACATCGGGACGATCTTCGAGCCGGTGCCGATCGCCGCCTCGAGCGCCTCGGTGCCGGCGGCGTCCATCACCTCGCGCATGCCGTCGACGTGGAGCGCGGCGACCAGGGGGACGCCGAGGATCGCCGAGGGCAGCATCTCCGCCGCGTTGGCGACCAGCTTCATCCACTTCGACGAGCGCGGGTCGTCGGTGACTTCGACGGCGCCCGCGCTACGCAGGGGAACCGCCAGCTCCTCGACCCGGCCCGAGGGGGTGCGCTCGTCGTAGGGGCCGAGCGAGAACCAGCAGCCCTCGGGCGGCGTCTGCCGTTCGACCACGCCGGGCTCGAAGCAGTTGCCGGCGATCTCGATCGCCGAGGCGAAGGTGCGCTCGGCGCCGAAGACCTCGGCCATGTCGTCGAGCGTCATCCCGTTCTGCAGGCCGACCGCGAGGCCGTCGGGAGCCAGCAACGGCTTGATCAGCTCGCAGTGCCAGCGGGCGTCGTAAGCCTTGGTGACGACGTAGACGAGGTCGAAGGGACGGGTGATCTCGGCGACCTCGCAGAGGTGGTGGATGTTCAGCTGCGTGACCACCTCGTCGCCCTGTGGCGAGCGCACCGTGACGCCTTTGGCACGGATCGCCTCGACGTGGGCCGGCCACTGCTCGATGCAGGTGACGTCGAAGCCCGCGTTGGTCATGTCGGCGGCGATCGCCGCCCCGTTCGCGCCGGTTCCGACCACCGCGATGCGCTTCTCTGCCATTCCTTCGACCCTCCTGTTCGTCGGCCCGCAACAACGGAGCCCTTGCAGTCGGGGCGACAGTAAACTAGATTTAACAGCGGAGTCAATCGGGTTGAAGAGGGAGTTCTCAGCGAACGCACGGGCGCTCCGAAGCGTCTAGTAACTTCGCGAAACGTATGGCTACTAAGACCGACAAAGGGGAAGCGGCGTCGGGGAGCGGGCGGGTGAACGGGAGCCGCGAGGCCCTGGCCGAGCCGGTCGGCGCGGGCCTGCGCAAACATCGCGAGGAAGCCGGTATGAGTTTGCGGGCCCTGGCCCGTGAGGTCGGCGTCTCCCCCAGCCTGATCTCGCAGATCGAGCACGGCAAGGCGACGCCCTCGGTGGCGACGCTCTACGCGATCGTCTCCGAGCTCGGTGTCTCCCTCGATGAGCTCTTCTTCGACCAGCCGCGCGGCGCCGCCGCCGTGGCGGAGCCCGAGGCCGCCCGAGCGATGGACCCGGGCGAAGACCGGTTCCCGTCCAGCCACTGGCAGGCGCCCAGCGAGGGCCCCGTCCTGCGCTCCGGCAACCGCCTCAGCCTGACCCTGGCGACGGGAGTCCGCTGGGAACGCCTCACCGCCTCCCACGATCCCGGCGTCGAGTTCCTCTACTGCACGTATCCCGTCGGCGGCGAGTCCGCCTCGGCCGATGACCTGATGACCCACTCCGGCTCCGAGTACGGGATCATCCTCGAGGGCCGCTGCGGCGCCACCGTCGGCGAGGACTACTACGAGCTCGAGACCGGCGACTCGATCGCCTTCGACTCCCGCACCCCCCACCGGATCTGGAACCTGAACGACGACCGCCCGATGGTCGCGATCTGGACCGTGGTCGGCCGCGACGGCGACCCGCGGGTCAGCTAGCCGCTCGAAGCGCCGATTCTTCGAGGCGCTGCGGCCGTCCGAGTTGCGTCCCGGGCGTCTCGTGGCGGCCCGGGCAGGCTGTGGCCGCCACGAGACGCCCGGGACGTGAGGGTTCGCCGGAAGATCAAAGGTTTCGGCACGAACTCCGCTCTTCCGTCACCGCTTCGCCTGATTCGTCACGGTTTCGCCGGAGACGACGCAGGTTTCGAGGCTCTTCAGGCTCTGGATCGGGGGTCGGCGCGGTGCCTGAAGAAGACAGGAGGAACCGTGACGTTCCATGGATCTTCTTGACAGATTCCGCACCTTCGCAACACGACACGCCTGGGACGGACCCAGCGGCTGGGATCGGGACGGTGCGTTCGTACTTAGTCCGATATAGGAGGCCTAAGTACGAACGCCCACTCGCGACGTCCTAGAAAGCGGGACCGACCATGATGTTCGACGGGTCTTCGTCACGGACCCTGCGACTTCGTGACCAATTACGCGCTCCGTGTTGGCGGAAGACGCACGAACCTGCGACCTCTCCCCGCACTCCCGGCCGTCTCGGCCACGGCCACAGCCTGCCCGGGCCGTGGACGAGACGGCCCCGTCCCTTTCAGCTCCGGGCGCCAGCTCCAGGCGGCCTCGCGGCGTAGACGCCTAGGCGAGGCCAGCTAGGGAGGCCAGCTCGGCGTAGTTGCTGAGCTTGGGGTCGAGATCGCCACGTTCGATGCGGTGGGCCATCTCGATGATCGCGGCGTTGACGGGGGCGGCGTCGGGGCCTAATTGGGCGACGACGGCGCCGTTGATGTCGTCGACCTCGCTGCGGCGGCCCTTCGACCAGTCGTGGAGGACCGTGGTGGTCGTCGATGGGAGGACGAAGCCCTCGTAGAGGACGTCGAGGAGCTTCTCGACCACGGCGTCCTCTTCGGTGAGGTCGTCGGCGGTGAGACCGAAGATCGGTTGGACCTCGTAGCCCTGGGCGAGGCCCGCGCGGAGCGCCTCTTGGCCGGAGGCGATCATCAGGTCCCTCATCGCCTCGTGTTTCAGCGAAGCGAGCATCGGTTCGCCGAGGATCGCGGTCGTCACCAGCGTCGTCGCGTTGGAGACCAGCTTCATCCACTTCGCCGAGCGGATGTCGTCGACGACCTCGGTGCGGCCGGCGTGGGCGAGCAGGTCGGCGACCTCGGACTCGCGCCCGGCGGTCGCGTCGCTGAGGCTGCCGACCGCGAACCAGGATCGCTCCGGCGGCGTGTCGCGCTTGACTACGCCGGGATGGTCCATCTGCGCCGAGCACTCGATCACGCAGCCGATCGCCCGCTCGGGCCCGACCACGTCGGCGATCGTGTCGGCCGTGAAGCCGTTCTGCACTCCGGCGAGGAGGCCGTCCTCGGCCAGCACCGGCTTGATCAGCTCGGCCGCCCAGCGCGAGTCGTAGGCCTTCATCAGCATCAGCACCACGTCGAAAGGCTGCTTGATTTCGGCGACCTCGCAGAGGTTGAGCGCCGTCACCGGCTGCTCGAGCACGCGGTCGGGCATCTCGATCCGCAGGCCGTCGGCGCGCATCTTCTCGACGTGCGCCGGCCACTGCTCGATCAGCGTCACGTCCACCCCGGCCGCCGCCAGCTCGGCGCCGACCCCCGCCCCGTTCGCGCCGGCCCCGAGGACCGCGACCCGCTTGCTCTCGGCGCTCACTAGAACCCGAGCTCGATCCGCGGCTGCGGCAGGATGCCGCCGTGTTCGTCGGCCCAGCCGCGCACGTAGCCCTGCGAGGACTCGACCTGGTCACGGACCATCGCCGGGTCGACGCCGACCATCGCGCCGTCGCGTTTGACCACGTTGCCGCCGACGATCACCGTGCCGACGTTGCCGGCGTTCGCCTGCATCACCACGGTGCCGACCGGATCCTCGCGGTCCCAGCCGATCAAGTTGAACATGTTGCCGTCGATCAGGACCACGTCGGCCTGCTTGCCGGGGGTGAGCGTGCCGGTTACGTCGCCAAGGCCGGCGCCCTTCGCGCCGTTGATCGTCCCCCATTCGAGCGCCTGGCGGGTCGTCAAGGAGACGTCCTCGGGCATCGTCTCGCGCTCGTAATAACCCTGGTCGCCGAGCATCCGCCCGACCTGGAGCGCGAGCCGCATCTGGGCGAACATGTCGCCACTGCCGTTCGAGGTGATGTCGACGCCGAGGCTCGGCGCGACCCCCAGCTCGAGCAGCTTGCCGGTGATCGGGAAGCCCATCCCCATCTGCATCTCGGTCTCCGCCGCGACCGACACCGAGGCGCCGGCGTCGGCGATCATCTTCAACTCGTCGTCGGCCGAGAAGGTGGCGTGGACGAAGAGGATGTCGGAGTCGAGCAGGCCGGCGCGGTGGAGCTTGCGGACGTCTTCCCAGCGGTGGCCGGTCAGCGACTGGTTGGCGTGGATCGAGATCTGCGCGTCGAGGTCACGGGCCGAGTCGAACTCGGCGACGACGTCTTCGAAGCTGCGGGAGATTTCGATCTCCTGCGGGACGATCGCCAGCGAGACCAGCTGGTCCTTGGAGCTGAACTCCTCGCTCGCCATCTGCTTGGCGAAGGCGATCCGCGAGGCGTGGTCGGGGAGGTCGGGATTCTCGACCTCGAAGCTCGGCGCCGCGGCGAAGCCGTGGTCGAGCACCGGCGTGTAGGCGAGGCCGAAGAGCGCCCGGATGCCGGCGTCGCGCAGCCCGCGCAGCGCCTCCCGCCCGTGATCGCGCGTGACCACGTTGTGGCAGTAGTCGACGACCAGGGTCACCCCCGCGTTCAGCGCGTCGAGCGCCCCGGCGTAGTTGCCGACGTACATGTCCTCCGGCCGGTACATCGGCCCGAGGTGGATGCGCCAACACCGTACGTAATCTTTCACCGTCCAGTCCGCGCACACACCACGCAGCGCGTGCTGCCAGGTGTGCAGGTGGGTGTTGGCGAAGCCGGGGATCGCGATCTGGCCGCGACCGTCGATCACCTCGGCGTCGGTCACCCCGAGGTTCGGCCCGACCGCGACGATCTCGTCGTCCTCGATCAGGATGTCGCCCTCGCGGATGTCCCCGAGCTTGGGGTCGAGGGTGACGATGGACGCCCCCTCGATGACGATGCGCCCCACTACGCCAGATCCGCCTCGGCCGCCGCGGCGAGCCGGATGCGGCTGACCCGGGCGAAGATCGCCGCGGCGATCAGGATGACCGCGCCGGGGAACCAGTACTGCCACGCTTCGCCGAGTTCGAGGAAGGTGATCGCGTTGATCATCTCGGTCAGCAGCAGCGCGCCGAGCACGGCGCCGAGGAAGGAGCCGCGGCCGCCGTAGATCGAGGCGCCGCCGAGGACGACCGCGCTGATCGACTGCAGCGTGTAGCTCTGGCCCGCGGTCGCGTCGCCGGTGCCGATCTGGACCGCCAGCATCATCGCCGCGAGCGCCGCGAAGGAGCCCGCGATGCAGTAGGCGGAGATCCGCGTCAGGCCGACGTTGACGCCCATCCGGTGCGCCGCCGCCTCGTTGGAGCCGACCGCGCGCAGGGCGAGGCCGAGCCTCCCCCGTCGCAGCGTCAGCTCGGCGAGGATCGCGATCACCACGCAGACGATGAACATGATCGGGATACCGGCGACGGTCTTCGACAGCGTTTCGGTGGCGCTGGCGGCGAACAGGCCGGTCGGCACCGGGTTGATCAAGAGCGCGATGCCCTGCACGCCGATGTAGGTGGCGAGGGTCGCGATGACCGGGTTGATCCGGGCGAACTGGACCAGCCCGCCGTTGATCATCCCGATCCCGATCCCCGCCGCAACGGCGAGGACGAGGCCGATGATGAACCCACCGGTCCCCTTCCCGTCGGTCGCGAAGGCGGTCAATATGACCAGGCCGAGGCCCATCATCGGGCCGACCGAGAGGTCGACGCCGGCGGTCAGCAGCACGACCAGCTGTCCCATGCCGACCAGGATCAGCGCGGTCGAGAGCAGCAGCAGGTTTTCGATGTTGAAGCTGTTGAGGAAGTCGGAGTTCTGCGCCTGGGTGAAGATCGCCAGGGCGACGATCACCAGCGCCAGCACCGGGGCGGCGACGCCGTCGCCGCGGAGGAAGCGACCGAGCCGTCCGTGCGAGGCGCGCTCCTCTTTTTTGACCCGTGCTTTGCGCTCGGTCGTCGCGGTGACCGCGGTGCCGGTGATTTTGCTCTCGGTGACCGATTCGTCGGCGAGCATCGCGACGGTCTGCCCGCGCGACATCACCATCACCCGGTCGCAGAGGCCGACCAGCTCGAGCGCGTCGGAGGAGCAGACGACGATCGCGCAGCCATCGGCGGCGAGTTCGCGCAGCAGGCGGTAGATCTCGACCCGGGCGCCGACGTCGACGCCCTGCGTCGGCTCGTCGCAGATCAGGACTTTGGGACGGCCGAGCATCGCCCGGGCGAAGACGACCTTCTGCTGGTTGCCGCCGGAGAGGCTGCCGATGTCGATCTCCTGCGAGGCGGTCTTGATCGCCAACTCTTTCTCCTGTTCGGCGACCCCGGCGCGCTCCTGCAGCGGGTTGACGACGCCGAAGCTGGTGAAGCTCTGCAGCGAGGAGGCGACCGCGTTCTCGCGCACCGAGAGCGCCGGGAAGATGCCCTCGCGCTGGCGGTCGGAGGAGACGTAGAAGACGCCGTCTTTCTGCGCCCGGCGGGCGTTCCGCAGGTTGACCGAGGAGCCGTTCACGGTGACCGTGCCGGTGTGGTGACCGAGCCCGGCGAGGGCGCGGACGAACTCGCGCTGGCCGTTGCCGGCGACACCGGCGATGCCGACGATCTCCCCCTCCTTGACGTCGAGCGAGATGTCGTCGAAGTTGCCGCCGGAGAGCTCGTCGACCTTGAGAACGGTGGCCCCCTTCGCGTCGGCGGGGAGCTTGTCGGGGAAGACGGCTTCCAGCTCACGCCCGGCGATCAGCTCGAGGATCTTCGCCTCGTCGACCTCGGTGACGCCGAAGGTGCCGCGGGTGGCGCCGTCGCGCAGGACGGTGAGGCGGTCGGCGATCGCCTCGACCTCGGGGATGCGGTGGGAGATGTAGACGATCGCGGTGCCGCGCTCGCGGATCGCGCGCACCTGCTGGAAGAGGTGGTCGACCTCCTCGGATTCGAGCGCCGCGGTGGGCTCGTCGAGGATCAGGACTTTGGGATCCAGCGCCAGCGCCTTGGCGATCTCGACCAGCTGCGTCTCGGCGGCGGTGAGCTCGGAGATACGCGAGCTGACGTCGATCTTCTCCGCCCCGATCGTCGCCAGCGCCTCGCGCGCCCAGGCGGGCGCCTTCGAGTACGACGGGCGCAGCTTGCGCGGCATCGAGAGCAGCATGTTCTCGACCACGGTGAGGTCCTCGGCGAGGGCCGGGTGCTGGTAGACGACGCCGAGTCCCAGCGCCTGGGCGGCGCTGGGACTGGCGGTGTCGAGGGTCCCGCCGGCGATCTCCACGGTGCCCTCGTCGGGCTGCAGGGATCCGGCGGCGACCGCCATCAGAGTCGACTTCCCGGCCCCGTTCTCGCCCAGCAGGGCGTGCACCTCGCCGGCGCGGACCTCGAGCGTGACGCCCTTCAGCGCGCGTACCGCGCCGAAGGATTTGCGCACCTCGGTGAGCCGCAGGGCAATGGTGTGATCGGTTTGGGAAGTGGACTCCATGGCTTTCCTTACTGTGTTTCTAGGTGGTCCTCGCGCCTAGCCTTCGAGCGCGATTTTGTCCATTTCGGCTTTCGGCATTTCGTTCGAGAACGAGGTTTCCGGGCCGGCCGAAGGGTCACATTTCGGTTCGGTGCCGGAGACGCTGTTCTCCCACTGGCCGAGGTTGATGATCCCGTTGTTCTTCAGCGCCGGCGGCGTGCCACCGGAGGCTTCGGCGATCGCGAACTGGGCGGCGTACTGACCGAGCCAGTTGCGCGACGAGATCGTCATCAGCGGGAATTCTTTGCCGTTTTCTTTTTCTTCTTTCCAGGTGCAGGCGAGCGCGTTGGACTCGCTCGCGGCGGTCGCCGGGATTTCCTTGCCGGCTGCCTGGAACGCCTGGACCTCGGCCTCGACGGAAGCGCCGTAGTCGTTGATGATCCCGTTGATTTCGGGGTGCTTGGCGAGGATCGCGGCGGTCAGCTTTTTGGTTTCCGCCGGGTCCCAGTTGGTGACGGGCCATTCTTCGGAGCTGATCGGTTCGACCAGTTCGACGCCCGGGTTTTCTTCCACCACTTCGGCGATCGCTTCGGCGGCGTTGGAGCTGACGGTGTTACCGGCGGGGCCACCCTCGTAGAGGAGCTTGCCTTTGCCACCCATCTGTTCGATGACCCATTCGGCCCATTCGCGGCCGGCTGCCTTGGTGTCCCAATCGACGTACTTGGTCCAATCGGTGCCTTCGGTGCCGCACGGGTTGGCGGCCCAGGGGACGACGACGATGTCGTGCTGCACGGCCTGGCGCATCGCCGGGACCTCGGCGCAGTTGCCCGAGTCCGGGATCACGACGATCGCGTTGGCGCCCTGGGAGATCATGCTCTGGATCCCCGAGACGGCCTTCTGCGGTTCGAAGTCGGCGTCGACGATGATTTCCTTTTCGACCGACGGGCAGGCCTTCGAGGCGATCTGCACCTGTTCAAGGGATTCCTTGGACCAGGAGTTCAGGCCGCCACCGTCCTGGATACCCAGGGTGATGCCTTCCGGGCCGCAGTAGGCGTTTTCGCCCGACGCGGCGGTTTCGGTTTCGCCTTCGTTTTCGGCGGAGCCACCCGAGCTTTCGGGTTCGGCTTCGGTTTCGGTGGCGCTTTCCGACGAGCTGCTGCTGGACGAGCTGCTGCCTCCGCCACATGCTGAGAGCACGAGCGCGGCGAGCAGGGCGACCAACACCAGTAGCGCCGCTCCCTTCACCCGCGAGCGATCAGGTCTTGCTGACATCGATTGAGTCCTCCTCCTTGTGTTCACTGAGAAGCGCACGGCTATTGCCGCTCGCTGGGTCGTGGGAAGTCGTGTCCGCGGCCGCGTCAACATCGCCCCTGCGGCCGGGCAGGATCTGGTTCCACGGGACGTTGCGCAGGCCCATGCCGAGCGCGACGATCGCTCCCTGGATCAGGTACTCGACCGAGGTTTTGGCCCCGAGCGCCGAGATCACCTGTTCAAGCTGGGAGAGGAAGAGGACGCCGACGGCGGTGCCGATCACGCTGCCGCGGCCGCCACCGAGGGCGGTGCCGCCGAGCACGACGGCGGCGATCGTCGGCAGCAGGTATTCGTTGCCGGGGAGCAGCGGCGGCGACTGCAGGTAGCCGGAGAGCAGCGCGCCCGCGAGCGCGTAGGCGAGGCCGGCGCCGGCGTAGGCGCCGAGCTGGTAGCGCTCGACCGAGAGACCTGCGGCGCGGGCGGCGAGCGGGCTCGAGCCGACGAGGACGAAGCGCCGTCCCCAGATCGTGCGCGAGATGAAGAGCGCGACCAGGACGGTGAGGACCACCGCGAGGACGGCGAGGATCGGGATGCCGAGCACCTTGTCGGCGGTGAAGGTCTGCCAGTTGTTCGTCGCCTTGAAGGCGATCGAGCCGCCGGTCGCCTGGATCACGACGCCGATGAAGAGCGCGTTCGAGCCGAGCGTCGCGACCAGCGGGGTGATCCCGAAGCGGGTCACGGCGATGCCGTTCACGAGGCCGCCGGCGAGACCGACCAGGGCGACGATGATCAGCGCCGGGAGCAGATCGCCGCTGTTGCCGCCGGGGATGGTCACGATCAGCACCGCGCCCATCGAGAAGATGCCGGGGACCGAGAGGTCGAGGCCGCCCTGCTGGATCACCAGGGTCTGGCCGATCGCGGCGACCGCGAGGATCCCGGCGAACGGCAGCATGCCCTGGAGGGCGGCGTGACTGAGGCTCCCCGATGCGACGAAGGGGCTCACCACGAACAGTAGGAAGGTGGCGACCCAGATCGCAGCGAACGGGGACGCGACTCTGCTTTTAAGTGCGTTCAAGCTTCTCTCTCCAACCCAAGTACGGCGCCCTGTTTACGCCGCGACGGAATTTGTACCACGTCGTTAAACACCCCGTCAAGGCCAAGCAAACATCCACTCCCTTTTTTGTTCAGGCGCGTTTTCACTGGAATGCACAAAGGGGGCACCGGCCGGCCGCCACGAGGGCGGTCGGCCGGGCCTCTGGTGCGGCGGGAGTGGTTAGGCGCGGACCTGCTCGGGGATCCAGTCGCCGCCGGTACCGGCATCGGCGATGGTCGGATCCGCGGGGGCCTCGGCAAGGAGGTAGTCGCGCGTCTCGAGCGCCAGGCGCCTGACGCGATCGACGTCGACGTCGGTCAGCTTGCCGTCGCGTTTGACGACGCGGCCTTTGACCAGCACGGTGTCGACGTTGCCCGCGTGGGCGGCGTAGACGACCGCGCCCCACGGGTTGTTCATCGGGGTGAGGGCGAGGGTGTCGGTCTTGATCATGATCAGGTCCGCCTCCTTGCCCGGCGTGAGGCTGCCGACCTTGTCGTCGAGGCCGCAGGCGATCGCGCCCTGGAGGGTCGCGAACTCGACCATGTCCTTGCAGCTGAGGCGCAGCGTGTCGGACAGCCCGGTCCCGTCCTCGACGCCTTTGGCGTGGTCGAGAGCGCGCTGCGAGGAGATCGCGGTCTGCATCAGGCCGAACATGTCGCCGCCGATCGAGGAGCAGACGTCGACCGAGAGGCTCGGCCGGATGCCGGCGTCGAGCAGGCGCCCGGTGGCGGGCCAGCCGTGGCCCATCTGCATCTCGACCGTGGCCGCGACCGAGGCGGTGCCGCCGGAGTCGGCGATCATCTGCAGCTCGTCGTCGGCAAGTTCGTTGCAGTGGACGTAGGTGACCTGGTCGGAGAGCAGGTCGTTCTCCCGCAGCCACTCGATCGGCCGCGAACGGCCCCACTCGCCGTCGCCGACGTGGACCGTGATCCGCGTGCCGACCTCCTTGGCCAGCGCGTAGTCGGCGAGCGTCGCCTCCTTGGTCGCGAACTGCGGCCCGCGCAGCGCCATCGCCAGCGTCACCAGCTGGTCCTCGCTGGAGAAGTACTCGTCGCGCAGGCGCTTGACGTCGTCGGAATGCGGGATCGGGCTCGGCAGGTTCGACCACTGCTCGTTGCCCGAGCCGTGGGCGAAGACGGCGCGCGCGCCGGAGTCCTTGAGGCCCTCGATCGCGGCGTCGGAATGGGCCGGCGTGGCGAGGTTGTGGGACCAGTCGAGCAGCGTCGTGATCCCCGAATCGAGCGCCTCGGAGGTGCCGAGAAGGTTGCCGATGTAGGTGTCCTCGGGGCGGAAGTGCTTGGAGAAGCCCGAGTGGATGCCCATCAGGTAGTGGCCGAGGGTCCAGTCGGAGGCGAGCAGCCGCAGCGGCGCCTGCCAGGTGTGGCGGTGGGTGTCGACGAAGCCCGGCATCGCGATCGCGTCCGGCATCTCGATCCGCTCCGCGTCGGTCACGCCGAGATCGGCGCCGACGTCGACGATCTTGCCGTCCTCGACCAGGATCTGCCCCGGTTCGAGCACCCCGAGACCCGGGTCCATGGTCAGTACGGTTCCAGCTTCGATCAGCAGTCGCTCAGCCAAAATTCCCTCCCTTTCCGCGGCCGACTCTAACAACGTGACTTCACAGCCGTCAAGTGGAAGTACACACTATGGGAGCGCGGCGGACCCGGCCGTCACGGTTCCACAACGTCTCCGCGACGACTGATCACTTAGGCCCCCTATAGGCGGCTCAAGTGACCAGTCGTGCTCCCGTCTGATGTGGAGCTGTGACGTTCTCGGCGAAACCCTCACGGACGGGCCTAGGCGACGTGGTCGGGCCAGTCGAGGGGGAAGAGCTCGCGGTACTCGCGCGCATCGTCGATGACGCGGGCGACGGAGGGGCGGGACATCAGGGTCGTGAAGTAGCGGGTCAGGGCGGGGAAGGCGGCCTCGTCCCAGCGGTTGACGACGTAGGCGTAGTGGAGAGCAGGGGCGGCGGCGCAGTCGGCCAGGGTAAAAGTCGAGCCGGCCAGCCAGGTCTCCCCCGCGAGGTGCGACTCGAGCAGCTCGTAGGTGGCGTCGAGACCGGCGCGGGCCTCGGCGACGCCGAACGGGTCGCGGTCTCCCTCCGGACGCAGGGCGTCGGCGACGATCTTCTGCATCGGCGTCATCACCTGGCCGTCGCTCACCCGGTCCCAGAGCCGGGCGGCGCGGGCCGCGGCGGGGTCGGCGGGGATCAGCGGGGGCGCGTCGCCGAAGCCGTCGAGGTATTCGACGATCGTCGTCGACTCGGGGATGGTCTCCCCCGCCTCCTCGTCGCGCAGCACCGGGATACTCGCCGGCGGCCACAGCTTCGCCAGCTCGGCACGGTCCTCTTCGCCACCGATGAAGTGGCGCTCGAAGGGGACGTCCCGCTCGTAGAGGGCGATCAGGGGCTTCCAGCAGTAGGCGGCGAAGGGGTGCTCGTGGAGCGTCAGGGTCATCCGACCGGCTCCCCCGCGAGGACCTTGCCGAGGCGGTCGAGGAGCCAGCCGGTGCCGTGCTCGCGCTCCGCCGGGTCGTCGAGGCCGTCGAAGAAGGCGCCCTGCTCGGTGAACAGCAGGCGGGTGCCGCCTTCCTCGCTGAAGAACTCGACCGTCGTCAGCGAAACCGAGGTGAGGCGGTCTTCGAGCAGGAGGTCATAGGCGAAGACGATCCGCTCGTCCTCGACGATGTCGTGGAAGGTGCTGCGGAAGAGCGCCTTCATCCCATCGGGGGAGCGGTTGCCGCTCACCTCGCCGCCGCCGACGCGGAAGTCGAGCTCCCAGATCGGGTCGGGCCAGCCCGCCGGGTTGGCGAACCACTGGCGCTTCAGCTCGGGGTCCGAGAACCCCCTGAAGGCCTGGCTCGGGCTGCAGTTGTAGTTGCGCTCGATCTTGAACTGCGCGTTAACGACGCTCATTTCTCCTCCTCGAGGTTGTTGAGTACATCCCCCAGCCGATCCAGCCGCGTTTCCCATTCGGCGCGATGCCGGGCGATCCAGCGCTCGACCGAGCGCATCGGCTCGGGCTCGAGCCGGCAGGTGCGGACGCGGCCGACCTTCTCCGAACTGACCAGGCCGCTCTTCTGCAGGACGTCGATGTGTTGGACGACGGCCGGCAGGGACATCGAGAGCG
>DAIQOT010000010.1:23107-36953 GCA_036787695.1 Solirubrobacterales bacterium
GCGAGGCGAGCTCACTGACCGAGGCCGAGCCCTGGCTCAGCCGGGCGACGATCGCCCGTCGGCTGGGGTCGGCGAGGGCACGGAAGGCCTGGTCGAGAACCGCGGCTTCGGTGGGCATGCCAAGACCGTAGCAGATACTTAAGTGATCTCTTAAGTGTTGTCCAAGAACCGGCGCACCGGCGCTCAGACGAGGCCGAGCAGCGCCGGGAGCTCGGCCATCGACTCGAAAGTGGCCGCTCCGGCCGCGGCGAGACGCGCCTCGGTCGGGCGGGTGCCGTCGACGCTCGGCGCGTAGCCGAGGGCGGACATCCCGGCGGCGAGCGCGCCGTAGACGCCCGGCGCGGCGTCCTCGATCACCACACAGCGGGCCGGATTGACACCCATGGTGCGGGCGGCGAGGAAGAAGAGGTCCGGCGCTGGCTTGCCGAGCTCGACCATGCGCGAGGAGAACAGCTCCGCGGGCTCGAAGTAGGAGATCAGGCCGGTCAGGCCGAGGGTCTGCTCCATTTTCGCGACGCTCGCTTGCGACGCGACGCAGGCGGGGACGCGCGCGGCGCGGATCCGGGCGAGGAGCGCGCCGATGCCGGGGATCGGGTCCATCCCCCTCGCGAACTCGACCGCGCGGCGGCGCTCGAACTCCTCGATCCAGCCGTCGGGCAGAGGCTCGCCGCGCTCCAGCTCGACCGCGGCGCGGATGTCGGTGAGGCGCATCGATTCGAAGCGCTCGGCGACCCCGGCGGCGTCGATCGGCACACCGGCCGCGCTGATCGCCGCGGCGAGGACGCGATTGGAGGTCGGTTCGCTGTCGACGAGCACGCCGTCGCAGTCGAAGATCACCAGCCCGGGCGGCCGCCGCGTCTCCCCTTGCGCCACCGCCCCATTGTCGCCGAGGCGGCGGAGGTCAGACGGCCGCGGTCAGACGATGCGGATCGAGAGCGAGCCGACGCCCTCGATCGTGTTGCGCAGCTCCTGGCCGGGGGCGATGTCGAGGAGGGGGACGACCGAGCCGCTGATAATCACTTCGCCGGCCGCGGTCTCGACGCCGAAGTGGCTCAGGTAGTCGACGGTCCAGGCGGCGAGGTCCTCGATCTGCCCCACTTCGACCTCGGCGTCGGCGGTCGTCGCGTACTCCTCGCCGTCGCGCTCGATCCGGGCGGCGATCGGGTGCGGCAGCGGGACGGGCGTGGCGGCGCGGTCGAGGACGACGGCGCGGTGGTAGATGTCGCCGGCGAGCACCGTCTCGGTCTCGGTCGGCGGCAGGTCGGCGTCGGCGAGCTCGATCGCCGCCGAGATCCCGACGACGCCCTCTCCCCCGGCCCCGAGGTGGATCGCGATCTCGGGCTCGAGTTTCGGCGCGGTCCAGCCCGCGATCGGGCACTCGGCACCGTCGGCGAGCAGCGTCGCGTCGGTGAGGAAGCCGACCAGCGGACCGGTCGTCCCCAGTTTCTCTATCGCCGCGGAAGTGCCGAAGGCGAGCTTCCAGCCGATCGGCGTCGCGCCCTCGGCGATCAGCTCGGCGCGGCGGGCGAGCAGCTTCTCCATCCCGGCGACCACCGCGGGGATGTCCCAGGGATCGCGGCGGGCGGGTGCGGCGGCGTCTTGCGCGGACATCGGTGGAGCCTAGAAGTGGTGCGGCATCCAGGTGCCGCCGATCGTCGCGTCGGCGGTCGCGGGGGTCGCGCGCGCCTGGTCGAAGATGTGGTCGCGGCTCTCGAAGGCGAGCCGGCGCACCCGCTCGCGGTCGGGCCCGAGCAGCTCTCCCCCGCGCTTCACCACGTTGCCGGCGACGAGGATCGTGTCGACGACTCCCGGGTGGGCGTTGTAGACGACGGCGCCGTAGGGGTTGTTGGCGGGGAACATCCCGTAGGAGTCGGTGCTCAGGAGGATGATGTCGGCCTGCTTGCCCGGGGTCAGGGTGCCGATGCGGTCGTCGAGGCCGCAGGCGCGGGCGCCGTCGATCGTCGCGAATTCGACCACCTCGCGGCAGGTCAGCGGCACGTGGTCGAGCGGCTCGCCGCGCTCCCGCGCGTCGGCGTGGTCGAAGCCGCGCTGCGTGCCGATCAGCGAGCGCATCGCGCCGAACATGTGGCCGCCGTTGGAAGAGCAGACGTCGATCGAGATCGTCGGCCGGATCCCCGCCTTCAGCAGCCGCCCGGTCGCGGGCCAGCCGTGGCCCATCTGCAGCTCGATATCGGGCGAGCAGGACGCGCTGCCGCCGGTGTCGGCGATCATCGCCAGCTCGTCGTCGCCGACCGCGTTGCAGTGGACGTAGGTGACGTCGTCGCCCATCAGCCCTTCGGAGTGCAGCCAGGCGAGCGGCCGGTCTTTCGCCATCTCGCCGTTGCCGACGTGGACGGTGATCCGCAGCCCGAGGTCGCGGGCCAGCTCGTAGTCGGTGACGGTCACCTCCTTGGTCGCGATCTCCGGCCCGCGCAGGGCCATCGCCATCGTCACCAGGCCGTCGTCGGTCGGGAAGTGCTCGGCGCGGACGCGGCGGGCGTCGTCGGGATGCGGCACCGCGTTGGGGACGACGTCCCACTGCGGGGCACCGCCGCCGTGGGCGAAGACGGCGCGGGCGCCGGACTCCTTCAGCCCCTCGACCGCGGCGTCGGCGTGCTCGGGGGTGGCGAGGTTGTGGGACCAGTCGAGCAGCGTCGTGATCCCCGAGTCGAGCGCCTCGACCGTCCCCAGCAGGTTGCCGATGTAGGTGTCCTCGGGGCGGAAGTGGCCGGACAGGCCCGAGTGCAGGCCGGTCATGTACTGGCCGAGGGTCCAGTCGCAGGCGATCGTCCGCAGCTGCGCCTGCCAGGTGTGGCGGTGGGTGTCGACGAAGCCGGGCATGACGATCGCGCGGCTCGCGTCGATCACCTCGGCGCCCTCGGGCGCCTCGAGGTCGGGCCCGACGGCGGCGATCCTCCCGTCCTCGACGAGGACGTCGGCGCGGTCGAAGTCACCGATCCCACGGTCGAGCGTGAGGACGATGCCGTCCTTGATCAGCTTGCGGTCTGCCATCCCTGGTCCTCCTCCGGCCCGGCGGGCCTTACTCCTGGGTCGAGCCCTCGGCCGCCTGCACGCCCTCGCGTTCGGCGAGGTAGTCCCAGTCGCGGTTGAAGCGGTAGCTGTTGCGCGCGGGCGGCTGCGGCGAGGAGGTCTCCAGCCAGGTGACCGTGGTGTCGGTCTCGTTGTAGAAGGCGTGGACGCAGCCGGCGCCGCACCAGAGGAAGTCGCCGACGCCCATGCGGAAGCGGTCCCCCGCGGCTTCGGCGGTCACTTCGCCGTCGAGGATCAGGTAGCTCTCCTCGAGCGGGTGGTCGTGCGGGTGGGCGACGCCTCCCGGCTGGTAATGGACCATGAACATCGTGTGGAGGGCGGCGCCGAGGCGCTCGTCGACCAGCATCTTCACCGCGATGCCGCTGTAGGCGAGGAGCGCGGTCGCCATGCTCGCCGACACCTGCGGTTCGCCGACCTGGCTGCCGAGTTTGAGGTTGTCGACCTCCATCTGCGACATGTCGAGGCGGAAGAAGTTCTGGTTGCGGGGGTCGCGGAGGTCGACCGCGGCGACCTCGCCGCCCGGGTCCTCGGGGACGAAGAAGGTGTCCGGCGGGGCCGGGTCGTCGTCCTCGCGAGCACGGGGCGCCTGCATCTCGAAGAAGCGGGCGGGCTCGCCTGTGGTGTTGCGCCAGGCGTGCGGGGTGCCGACCGGGAGGACGCCGCAGCGGTCGGGGGCGAGCTCGATGCTCTGGCCGCCGACGTCGAGGGTCGGGTTGCCGGAGAGGACGTAGAAGCTCTCCTCATATGAGTGCACGTGCGGGTCGATCTTCCCGCCGGGCTCGACGTCGCAGAGGCCGGTCGAGGTGTGGATCGCGCCGTGGCGGCCGCCGAGCAGCTGGGTGCGGGCGAAGCCGGTCGAGTGGGCGGCGAACGCCGCCGGGGTGGTCGGCTCGGGGGCGTCGTCGACCGTGAGCCGGCGGTAGCCGAGGTGGCGGGTGTCGGTCGCCATCAGTTGAAGTGCCAGCCGCCGTCGACGACGACCGTCTGGCCGGTCACGAACGAGGCGTCCTCGGAGGCGAGCCAGGAGACCGCGCCGGCGAGGTCCTCGGGGACCTCGGTCCGCTTCAGCGCCTGTTCGGCGAGGAAGCCCTCGAACATGCCCTCAGCCTGCGGGCCGGAGTCGGTGCTCGGCGTGCGGACCAGGCCCGGCGCCAGCACGTTGGCGGTCACCTCGGCGGGGCCGACCTCGAGCGCCAGCGAGCGGGTGAAGCCGACGACTGCCGCCTTCGCCGCGTTGTAGTGCGTGTAGTTGTGCATGCCCTCCATGAAGGAGGTCGAGGAGACGTTGATGACGCGGCCGAAGCGGCGCTCGACCATGCCCGGGACGAAGGCGCGGCACATGTGGAAGACCGAGTCGATGTTGACCGCGAAGGTCTCCCGCCACTGCTCGTAGGTCATCTCGAGGAAGTTCTGCATCGGATAGGCGCCCGCGTTGTTGACGAGGATGTCGACGCGGCCGAAGCGCTCGTCGACGGCGGTCGCGAGGTCGGCGACGTCCTGTTCGAGCGAGACGTCGACGTGGTGGACGAGCGACTCGACGCCGGCGGCCTCCACCGCGGCGGCAGTTGCATCGGGCGGCTGCTTGTGGGCGGCGATGACGACGTTGGCGCCGTCCTGCGCGAGCCGGATCGCCAGCGCCTGGCCGATCCCCTGCGCGGCGCCGCTGACCAGCGCGACCTTCCCGTTCAGGCGGCCCGGGGTACCCGTGGCACCCGTGTTCTGCGAACTCTCCACCTGGCTCCTCCTTCGTGCGTAGCTCGGCGGCGGTCGCGCGCGTGGGCGGCCGCTCCCTGTTGGCCGATACTAAACACAAGATCGGCTCTCCTGCAACGTTGTCGACGCTTTTGTAAAGCGCTACTGTACGCGCCGGTATGGAGGGAGCCGCGACGGTAATCATCGGAGGCACGGCCGGATTGGGCCGCGACCTCGCCGCGTTGTGCCTCGAAAAAGGGCACCGCGTCATCATCGCCGGGCGCGACGAGGAGCGCTGCGCCGGGATCGCGAGCGAGCTCCACCCCGAGTGCGAGCACCTCGCCCTCGACCTCTCCGAGCCGACGACGATCGCCGCCGCGCTGGCGGGCGTCGACAGCGTGCGCTACCTCGCCGTCGCGGGGATCGAGCGCGACGAGAACACGGTCCGTGACTACGACGTCGAGAACGCGATCCGCCTCACCACCTTGAAGCTCGTCGGCTACACCGAGACGGTCCACCAGCTGCTGCCGCGGATGACCGAGGACGGCGCGGTGCTCATGTACGGCGGCCAGGCGCAGGCGCGGCCTTACCCCGGCTCGACCACGGTCTCGACCGTCAACGGCGGCGTACTCGGGATGGTGCGGACGCTGGCGGTCGAGGCGGCGCCGATTCGCGTCAACGGCATCCACCCTGGCGTGATCGGCGACAGCCCCTACTGGGCGGGCAAACCGGCGGGCGTCCTCGAGGCGATCGCCGAGCGCACCCCGAGCGGCCGCCTGGTCACCATGCGCGAGCTCTCCGAGGCCGCCCTCTTCCTGCTCGAGAACGGCGCCGTCAACGGCGTCAATCTGGCCGCCGACGGCGGCTGGACCCTGAAGTAACCCCCGCCACCCCCGGCGCGTTCGCACTTTCGGTCGCATAGCGGCCATTTCTGCGAACTCACTGTCGGCCCTCCGGGTGCGTTCGCGTCGCTGCTTGACTACATGCCTTAGTTCTTATACTAATGGCATTAGCCAATCAGCTACGCACCCCTCGGAGGTCTCAAATGCCCGTCAATCGCATCAGCCGCTTCGGCTTCGTCAACGCCTATCTCGTCGAGGAGGAGGACGGACTGACCTTGGTCGACACGATGATCCCGCGCAGCTCGAAGGCGATCTTTGCCGCCGCCGCGAAGACCGGGAAGCCGATCACGACGATCCTGCTCACCCACGCCCACGGCGACCACATCGGCTCGGTCGACGAGCTCCACGCGGCGCTGCCCGAGGCGGCGGTCGTGATCTCCGAGCGCGACTCGCGCTACCTCGACAAGGTGATGACGCTCGATCCGGGCGAGCCGCAGGGCAAGCTGCGCGGCAGCTACCCCGGCGCGAAGACGAAGCCGACGCGGCTGGTCACGCCGGGCGAGCGGGTCGGATCGCTCGAGGTCATCGCCTCCCCCGGTCACACGCCCGGCCACGTCTCCTTCCTCGACGTCCGCGACCGCAGCCTCTACGCCGGCGACGCCTGGCTGACCCTCGGCGGCATCGCGACCCCGGCCCAGTTGAACCCCCGGTTCCCGCTGGTGGCGATCGCGACCTGGGACAAACCGACCGCGCTCGAGAGCGCCAAGGCGCTGCGCGACCTGAAGCCGTCGCGGCTCGCCGTCGGCCACGGCAAGGTCATCGAGGCGCCCGGCGACGCGATGGACGACGCGATCCGCAAGGCGTCGTAGGTTCCGGTCGATGACGCTGATCCGGACGAGACGGACGAGACCCGGCTGCGCGGCGGCGCGGTCGCGCGGAGGCGCGCGGTGACCCCGCCGCGCACCAAACAGCGACTCGACGAAGCGGCGGTCGTCGCGGCGGCGGCGCGGCTCGCCGACGCCGAGGGACTGGAGGCGGCGACGCTCTCGCGGATCGCCGCCGAGCTCGGCGTCCGTCCCCCCTCCCTCTACAACCACGTCGAGAGCCACGCGGCGCTGATGCGCGCGGTGTCGCTGGACACTTACGAGGAGTTCGGGGACGCGCTCCGCGACGCCGCGGTGGGACGGGCGCGCGAGGACGCCATCCGCGCGATGGCCGGCGCCTACCGCGACTACGCGACCGAGCATCCGGGCCGCTACGCGACCACCGTCCGGGCGCCGGCCAGGGACGACAAAGAGGCGCAGGACCTCTCGATGAGGGGGCTCGCGCCGATCGTCGCGGTCCTTGCCGGCTGGGGCATCGAGGGCGACGAGGCGACCCACCTCGTCCGCGTGATCCGCTCTGCCCTCCACGGCTTCGTCAGCCTCGAGCAGGGCGGCGGCTTCGGCATCCCCCTCCAGATCGACGAGTCATTCGACCTCCTCGTCGACTCCCTCGTCGCCGCGATCGAGGCTCAGGCGGTGAAGGCCTCGTAGGCCGCCGCGGTGGCGGTGCCGTAGACGAGGTGGAAGGCGAGGTCCTGGGCGAGCGCGGCGGGCGGCTGCTTCCACGGCGGCGGGGCGACGCCGAGGGCGGGAAGCTCGACCAGGCTCGCGAGCCAGACGTTGAGGCCGAAGACGAGGCCCTTGGTCGGGCCGGTCGGGCCGCCGCGACCGAAGAGGACGCCGAACGGCAGTCCCCAGCTCGTCCCATATAAGGCGTGCATCGCGGTGCCCAGGGCGGGACGCTGCTCCTTGCGCACCTTGACCCCGAGCGCGCCGAGGATCTTCTCCCCCACCTTCGCCGGCGCTTCCGATTCCTGGCCCCCGGTGAAGCCATAGAGCCAGACCTGCGCCGAGGTCATCGCCGCCGTCCCCACAGCCGCCGCCGCGAGCCCACACCCCGCAGCCGACACGATCCCGCGCGACGCCCCATGTTGATGGGCCGAAAACCTCCCTATATCTCCGGTTTTCGGCCCATCAACATGGGGGTGTGACGGGACTTCGACATCGGGAGGGAATGGGTCGGGGCGGGGCTCGGTGGAGGTGAGGAATGCGACGGTGGTGGCGAGCAGGTCCTCGGGGACGGCGCAGGCGATGTCGGGGATCGGGGTGTGTTTGACGATCGCGCCGCGGAGGGTCTGCGAGGGGTAGGTCGCGGCGAGGGCGAAGGCGGCGCCGACGCGCAGGCCGGGCGAGCCGCCGCTGACCCGGCCTGAGATCGCGCCCGAGACGACGCGGCCGACGAGGCCGGGTCCCTGGACCCGCGGCGGCGCGGTCGGCAGCTTGTCGCCGACGAGCTCGCCGAGTGCCAGCGGTGGCACCGCGAACTTCGCGACCTTGCCGAGCCGCCCTCGTAGCGCGAGCGCCGCCGGGGCGAGGAACGTGCGCGCGCCGGTGACGGTGCCAAGCGCGGCGGCGCGACGAACTCCGGCCCCGGCGGCGCTCATGCGCGCCACCCGCGGATCGCCGTCCGCGGCATCGCGGCGCTCACGCGTCCGCCCCGTCGCCCGGGGCGTCCGCGCCGTCTTCCGCCAGTCGCCGCTCGACCGAGTCGACCTTGTCGTCGAGGGTCTGCTCGGGACGGTCGCGGCGCTCGTCGAGCTTCAGCACCGTGTAGACGCGCGGCAGGCCGAGCTCGAACGGCACCGCGTGCAGCTCGCCGACGACGGCGAGGATGTCCTCGGTCGATCCTTCGAGTGAGGTGCCCATCGCGTGCATCCGGTACCCGACCACGTCCTGCTCGGCGAGCTTGCGCTGGATCGCGGCGATGTAGGCGCCGGCGCTCGGGTCCGGGCGCCCGAGCCCGATCACGGTGAGGTCGGCGGTGGCCACCGAACCCACCCTAGTCGGGTCGGTGGCCCCGCCTCGCATCCGTCGGCTACCAGTGGTGGCCGCCGCTCTCCAGCGGCACGCTGCTGGTCGGCGTCGTCGGCGGCGCCTCGTGCACGTCGGCCCCCGCTTCGTAGGCCGCCGCGATCTTGATCAGCGTCGGCTCCGCGTACGGGCGCCCGAGCAGCTCGAAGCTCGCCGGCACCGGCTTTTCGCCCGGGTCTTCGGTCGGGATCCCGTAGCCCATCGGCACGCCGATCGCGGGGAAGCCGGTCTGCTCGCTCCAGCGGGTGAAGACACCGGACTGTTCGACCCCGATCTTGTCCGGGAACCAGGTCGACGACGGGTACATCACCGCCGCGTAGCCTTCGCTCCCCATCAGCGACAGCGTGAACTGCCGCAGTTCTTCCTGGCGGGCGAGCAGCGTTTCGTATTCGGCCTTGTCTTCGGGGTCGGTCAGGTCGATCACCGCCTCGCGATCGAACGCTTCTTTGGCGTAGATCGAGTAGCGCCCTTCGTTCGCTCCACCGTCATACAGTTCGTCGAACGACTTCACCGGCGCTTCCGGTTCGAGGTTTTCGAGGAAGTGGGTGAGGTCGCGGCGCGACTCGTAGGTGATCACGCCCGAGTCGAGCAGGCAGTCGTTGCAGGAGAAGCCTTCGTCGAGCAGGTTCACCTTTTCCTGCGGCACGTCGACGACTTCGGCGCCGAGCGCTTCCAGTTGTTCGATCGCTTCGTCCTCCAGCGTCAGCACGCCCGGTTCGATCCCACCCCAGAGCGGGATGCCTTCGCGGATCACGCCGATCTTCACGCCCTTCAGGCTGCCCGCCTCGGCGAAGGCCGCGTAGCCCTGCAGGGGGATGTGGGGACGGTTTGCGCGCGAGCGTTCGACGATCATTTCGAGCCCCGCCGCGGCGTCGGCGACGGTGCGGGCGATCGGCCCGACCGTGTCCTGCGTGTAGGCCCGCGGCGACTCGCCTTCCTGCGAGACGAGGCCCATCGTCGGGCGGATCGCGACGTCGGAGTCGAAGGCCGCCGGGATGCGCAGCGAGCCGCCGGTGTCGGTGCCGATCGCCAGCGGCGCGTAGCCGGCGGCGACGCTCGCCGAGGGCCCGCCGCTCGAGCCACCGACGGTGCGGGTCGGGTCGTAGGGGTTCTTGATGAAGCCGGCGATCGTCGAGTAGCCGAAGACCGACGCGGCGAAGTCGTCGAGGTTGCCCTTGGCGAGGACGATCGCGCCCTGGGCGCGCATCTGGGCGACGACCGGCGCGTCGTGGGCGGGGACGTATTCGGAGAAGAGCGGCGAGCCGAAGGTCGTGCGGACCTCTTCGGTCTCGATGTTGTCCTTGACCACGACCGGCACGCAGGCGGCCGGCCCGACGTCGATGCCGTGGGCGCGCTTCGCGTCCTCGGCGGCGGCGTCTTCGAGCGCGTGCGGGTTGACGGTGATGATCGCGTTCAGTTCGGGGCCGGCGTGGTCGTAGGCCTCGATCCGTTCGAGCTCCCCTTCGATCAGCGCCGTGCAGCCGAGCTTCCCGGCGTCGAAGTCGGCGACGATCTGCGCGGTCGTCACCGACTCGAGGTGGAGCGATTCGTGGGACGGCGGCGGGCTCGGGTGGTGGTGCGGCGGCTTCGGGTGGTGGGCCGGATGATGGTGGTGGGACGGCCGCGGGTGGCGGCCCCGATCGTGCCCCCGTCCGTGACCCGGTTGCGGCTTGTGGCCATGGTCACCGTGGGCGAGCGCGGCGGCGGGGACCGCCAGGAGGCAGGCGGCGATGGCGCTGAGGACGGCTCGGACGAGAGGGCTGGACATCGGGCTCCTTGGGGTGGCGGACGGTCCCTCTCACCTCCCCGCCCCGCGAACCCGCCCAACTGGCCCGCTGTCCAAGATCGGCGGCGGCGCCTTCGACATCTATCCAGCCCCGACCTTCGAGTGGGCGAGGAGTGTCGAGTGGCCCGCGAACCGACCTTGAAAGGATGGGACGCGATGCCGAATTCTGGAAACGTGCGCCGCGAGGTCGTCCTCGCGATCTGCTGCATGAGCATCCTCATCGTCGGGCTCGACGTGACGATCCTCAACGTCGCGCTGCCCTCGATCCAGCACGACTTCCACGCCTCGGTCTCCGGCGCGCAGTGGACGATCGACGCCTACACGCTGGTGATCGCCTGCCTGCTGATGCTGTCGGGGTCGACCGGCGACCGCCTCGGCCGGCGCCGCACCTTCCAGCTCGGCCTGCTGATCTTCACGATCGGCTCGGGGCTCTGCAGCATCGCCCCCAGCCTCGGCGCGCTGATCGCCTTCCGCATGGTCCAGGCGGTCGGCGGCAGCATGCTCAACCCGGTCGCGATGTCGATCGTCACCAACGTCTACACCGAGCCCAAAGACCGGGCGCGGGCGATCGGCTGGTGGGGCGGCGTCGCCGGGATCAGCATCGCCGCCGGGCCGCTGATCGGCGGCCTCCTGGTGCAGGCGATCGACTGGCGCGCGATCTTCTGGGTCAACATCCCGGTCGGGATCGCGGCGATGGTCCTGACGCAGAAATTCGTCCCCGAATCGAAGGCGCCGCACCCGCGCCGGCTCGACCCCGTCGGCCAGGTGCTGATGATCCTCACCCTGGGCCTGCTCGTCTTCGGGATCATCGAGGCGCCGAACCACGGCTGGGGGTCGACGCTGATCCTCGGCTGCTTCGCCGGCGCGCTGATCGGCGGAGCGCTCCTCGTCTACTTCGAGCTGCGCCACCCGGAACCGCTGATCGACCTGCGCTTCTTCCGCTCGCCGCCGTTCAGCGGCGCCGCGGTCGTCTCGATCTGCGCCTTCCTCTCGCTCGGCGGGTTCCTCTTCCTCAACACGCTCTACCTGCAGGACGTCCGCGGCTACTCGCCGCTGCACGCGGGCGTCGCGCTGCTGCCGATGGCGGCGCTGATGATGATCTTCTCGCCGCTCTCGGGGCGGGTGGTCGGGATCCGCGGCCCACGGCTGTCGCTGATGCTCGGCGGCATCGCGACGCTCGCCGCCGGGCTGATCTCGGCGATCCCCGCGGGCGAACCGAACGACGTCCGCCTCTTCCTCGGCTACGCGCTGCTCGGCACCGGGCTCGGCTGGGCGAACGCGGCGATCACCAACACCGCCGTCTCGGGGATGCCGCGCGATCAGGCGGGAGTCGCCGCCGGCGTCGCCTCGACGACGCGGCAGCTCGGCTCGGCGCTCGGCGTCGCGATCATCGGCTCGGTGATCGCCGACCACGTCACCACGGTCTCCGCCGGCTCCGAGTTCACCTCGGCGGCGCGGATCAGCTGGGCGATCATCGCCGCCTGCGGCCTGGCGATGGTGAGCGTCGGCGCGCTGACCACCGGCGAATGGGGACGGCGTCGGGCGAAAGCCAACGCCGCGCGGATGGAAGCCGCGGCCACTCGCCTTGAGGAGGACCGCGCCCCCGCGCTCAGCTGACGCGGCGCGGGGGCGGGTCACCTCGCCTGGAGCGAGAGCGCCTCCCTCTCAGTCGCTGCACGAACTAGAAGTGCAGCGGGTGTTGCCTTATTTTTTGGCGCTTTTTTTCGCTTTGGCTTTTTTCGCAGCCGGTTTTTTAGCGGCAGCTTTTGGTTTGGCTTTCGCCGTTTTAGCTTTGGCCGCGGCTTTCGGTTTCGCTTTGGCTTTCGCTTTTGGTTTTGCTTTCGACGCAGTTTTAGCTTTGGCCGTGGCTTTGCCCGCTTTGGCGGTTTTTTTGACCGCTTTTTTCGTGGCTTTGGCCGTTTTGGCGCTCGCTGCAGCCGTCGTTTTGGCCGCTTTTTTCACGGCTTTCGTGGCTTTTTTAGCGCTGGCTTTGGCGGTTTTTTTCGCCGAGCCCGCACTGGCTTTTGCGTCTTTTTTCGCCCGCGTCGCCGCAGCTTTTTTCGCTGCGGGTTTACGGGTCGCTTTGGTTACTTTTGGCATACCTCGCTCCTTCGAGTCTCCGGGGGCGAGCGCACCGTACCCTCTCGATCGGCGGAATTGGCTCCCCGAGCCACTTTGGAGCGATTCGTTCGTCGGGCGACGACCCGGTTTACCCATAGGATCGACCGGCCTTGTCGACGCTCATCGTCCCTTCTCGCTTCAACGGCCCGCCCGCCAGCGGCAACGGCGGCTACTCCTCCGGGATCGTCGCGGCGCTCTTCGACGGGCCCTGCGCGGTGTCGCTTCGTAGCCCGGTCCCGCTCGACCGTCCGCTCGACGTGGAGCCCGCAAATGGCTTGGGGAGCGGGATTGCGGGCGACGCGGACGACTCCGAGGTTCTGCGCGTCACCGCCGACGGCGAGTTGATCGCCGAAGCGGTGGCGGCGCCGGAGCTCCCTCCGTGGTCGGGACCGGCGATCGATCTCGACATCGCACGAGACGCAACGTCTCGTTTCGTCTCGCCCGCGAGCGGCTTCTTCGACCGCTGCTTCGTCTGCGGTCGCGAGCGCCATGACGGCTTCTGCGTTTTTCCTGGCCGAGCCGCCGGCGACGACTTCGTCGCGTCGACTTGGACGCCGCCGAAGTGGGCGACCGACGACGACGGCGCGGTGCTTCCCGAGTTCGTCTGGGCGGTACTCGACTGCCCCGGTTACTTCGCCCTCCACGGCCGCGACGGAACGCTCGCCTTCCTCGCTCGTCAGCAGTCGACGATCGGCGCGCCGCTGCGCGCCGGCGTCGAGTACATCGTGGTCGGGATCGCGCTCGAGCGTTCGGGTCGAAAAGGCATCGCGGCGACGGCGATCCTCGACGCCGACGGCGCGGTCCTCGCGCACTCCGAGCAGATCGTGGTCGAGCCCCGCGCCGAGTGATGTCACACGAAGGGGCTTGATTTCGTCTCTTTTGTAGAGAACCTACGAAGGGAGAAATCATGGCCCAGGAATATCCAGCCGGTCGAATGCAACTCGGAGGCCTCGCGCCCAGGCAGCTCGGCGCGCTGCAGCGCTTCGGCGCCACCGAGCTCGACCCGACGATCGGCCACCTGGTCGAGATGCGCGCCTCGCAGATGAACGGCTGCGCCTTCTGCCTCGACATGCACTCCAAGGACGCCCGCGCGATCGGCGAGGAGGAGTCGCGTCTGCACCTGCTCCCCGCCTGGCGCGAGAGCCCCGCCTACAACGATCGCGAGCGGGCGGCGCTGGCGCTGACCGAGGCGGTGACCGTGCTCGAGCGCGGCGGCGTTCCCGACGCGGTCTGGGACGAGGCCGAGGCGCGCTTCGATGAGGAGGAGCTCGCCGCCCTGGTGATCAAGATCGCCGCGATCAACACCTGGAACCGGCTGCAGATCACGATCAAGGCCGAGCCCGGGCATTACCAGCCGGGTGACTTCGAGCGGGCGCCCGAGTCGGTCGGCGCCAAGGCCTGATGACCCGATGAAGCACGTCGCGATCGTCGGTGGGTCG
>DAIQOT010000278.1:0-4709 GCA_036787695.1 Solirubrobacterales bacterium
GCGTAGCGAGGCCGGCCGGCGACCTACACCCGGGCGATCCCGTCGACCGGGCGGTCGTCGAGCCACGGGACGTCCGACCACGGTGTCGGCGCGCGCTCGGGGACGGCAACCGCGGCGGCCGGGCCGGCGACCGCGGTGGATGACGACGCGGGAATGCTGCCGTTCCACGGCCGGGACGCGACGACGTCGCGGGCATCCTGCCGCGCGCGGGCAATGGCCGAGCCGATCCCGAGGATCACGAGGAAGGCGATGAACGCCGAAAGGGCTTTGCCGGGCTGCGCCAGCTGATGCGCTTCGACCTGGCCCAGCGGCCGCGGGACCAGCCGGATCGCCTTGCCGTTGTCCTTGCTTTTGGGCAGCGCGGCGACGTAGGTGACGAGGGAGCTCGTCGTCACGGCGACCAGTTCCCGCGCTTCGTCCTCGGTCGGCGCGGCGCCGATCACGTCGATCACCGGCACGGTCGGGTCGGCCTGCACGTCGAGTCGGTACGGGGTGGTCGGTTCGGTGAAGACGCCGTCCCGTTCCGCGTATTCGGTCGTCAGCGGCGTCTGCAGCGAGATCTCGTTCGGGGACACCCCCATCCTCTCGCCGATCATCTCGCGCACTTCGGCGGTGCCGATCGCGTTGCCGACGAGTTTCGCCCGGTTGTTCAGTTCTTCGAGGTTGTAGGTGCTTTGGCGCAGGTCGACCGCGGTCGACTCCGGCGTGTCGACGAGCACGCGCGCCGCCGCTTCGCCTTCTGTCGCCTTGAGGCCGCTCGGCGGCAGCAGGCCGAAGCCGTAGACGCGGGCGGCGACCAGCAGGGCCACGACGATCACCGTCGCCAGGCCGATCTTGTGCTGCCACACCTCCCGCAGGTGCATCCCGAGCCGCACGGCAGCCCCTCAGCCCGCGCGCGCCGCTTTGGCCCGGTCGGGCCGCGCCGCGCCGAGGACCGCGGACGACATGCGCCGGCGCTGCTCGGTCCGCACGAACTTGCGGTAGCCGTCGATCTCGACCCGCGGCACCCGCCGCGCCGCGGCCCGCGCGTAGCCGTAGAGGTAGGCCGCCCCGGAGGCGCCGCGCGGCCGGATCCGGGCGACCTTCGCCGCCCGCACCGTCGTCCAGAGCACCCCGTGGTTGAGGATCCAGTGCGATTCGCCCCAGCGGACGTGGCCGCGGAGACGGCCGTCGGCGCTGCCGGTCTCGCGAAAGTGGCGCGCTTCGGCGTGACGGAACGAGCGGGTCTCGTAGCCGTGCATGCGGGCCAGGGTCTCGTCGATCCCGTCCCAGCCGAGCCGCTCGACGACGCCGCCGATCGCGGCGAAGCACTCGGCCGACCACAGCTTCAGCGCCCCGCGCACGTGTTCGGGGGCGCTCGGCGTCGGCCGCCACTCGCCGCCTTTGTACTCGAAGATCCAGCCGCCCGCGATCCCCAGCCGCGGATCGGCGTCGAACTCGCCGAGGATCCGCTCGAAGTAGTCGGGGGTCAGTTCGACGTCGCCGTCGAGCTTGCCGATGTGGGTGAAGCCCGAAATGTCGTCGACCGACGCGAGGCCGTAGTTGAAGGCGCGCGGCGCGGCGGCGACGGCCAGCCGGTCGGCGCTCTTGACGGTGAAGTTGGAAGGCGTCGAGACGACCCGCATGAAGTCGAGCTCCTCCGCCAGCCGGGCGGCGATCTCGGCGGTCGCGTCGGTGGAGTTGTCGTTGACCACGACCCACCGTGCCGGGCGCCGGGTCTGGGCGGCGAGGGCCCGCGCGACGCCCTCGATGTGGTCGGCCTCGTTGCGCATCGGCGTGATGATCAGCATGCGGTCGTTCTTCATCTCACCCGAAGAACGAGCGGCCGCGGGCGCTTCTTGCGCGCAAGTAGACGACCGCGGGAGGCGTTGCTCTCTTGAAGATGGTCTTCGATCGACCCAGCAACGAGCGGCGCGTCACGATCGCGGTTCGCCCGGGCTCCGCCCTGCGCGAGCGCCTTCGCCTCTTCGGCGCGCTCGAAACCGCGTTCCCCGTCTCCTTCGTACCGCTCGACGGCGAGGTGAGCGCCGGGGCGGCGCCGACGATCGTCTTCGCCGGCCGCGACGATGACCTCGCCACCGAGCAGCTGGCCCGCGGCGGCGAACCGGTCTTCGTCCTCGGCGCCGAGGACGCGGGCGACGCCGGCCAGACGGTGAAGCTGGGCGACGACCCGGGAGTCGACGCGCGCCTGCGCGGGATCGAGATCCGCGACCGTCCCGGCGCCCACCGGATCGCCCCCGACGGCCTCGCCACCCCCCTTGCCACCGGCCCCGGCGGCCCGGCCTGGGTGCGCCGCGCCGCCAGCGGCACCACCGTCGACCTCGTTGCCGGCGCCCTGCCGGACCTCGGCGAGGACGAAGTCCTCCGCGACCTCCTCGCGGCGCGCGCCCTCACCCTCGTCGCCCTCGTCCAGTTCCTCCGCGCCGCGAGCGCCGACGCCGCCTACACCCCGCCGCCGCTCCGCGCCGCCTTCCTCTTCGACGATCCCAACCTGCGCTGGCGCACCTACGGCTTCATCGACTACGCCGATCTCCTCCGTGACGCCGAAGAGCACGGCTACCACGCCTCGATGGCGATGGTGCCACTCGACAACCGCTTCGCCCACGCCGAGACGATCGACCTCTTCCGCCGCAACCCCGACCGCCTCTCGCTCGTCTTCCACGGCAACGACCACGTCAGCCGCGAGCTGCTCCGACCGCGCTCGGAAGCAAGCGCCCTCGCGCTCGCCGCCCAGGCGCTGCGCCGGGTCGAGCGTTTCGAATCCCGCTACGGACTGGGGGTCGACCGGGTGATGACGCCGCCGCACGGGATGTGCTCGGAGGAGGTCGCGGCGGCGCTCGCCGCGGTCGGCTTCGACGGCCTCTGCGCGATCCACGCGCTTCCCTGGGCCGAGCGACCGCCGGCGAACCGCCCGCTGGCGGGCTGGGATCCGGCCGAGTTCGCCGCCGGCTGCGCCGTGATCCCCCGCCTCCACCTCGGCACCGCCTTCTCCGACATCGCGATGCGCGCCTTCCTCGACCAGCCGCTCGTCTTCTACGGCCACCATGAGGACCTCGCGGCGGGGCTCGACCCGCTGGGGGCGATCGCCGAGAACGTCGCCCGCCTGGGCGACGCCCACTGGTGCTCGATCGGCGAGATCGCGCGGACGAACTACGCGACCCGCCGTGACCTCGACCTGCTGCGCGTCCACCCCTACGCCAATCGCGCCGCGGTCTCGGTGCCCGCCGGATGCGACCGGCTCGTCCTCGACCGCCCCCGCGGCGTCGACGCGACGGTCAGCGGCTGGTCGGTCGGCGACTCCGGCCCGGCGCCATTCGAGACCTCCCTGCCGGTCACCCCCGGCACGCGGGTCGAGCTGCGCGTGCGCCGCGACGACGAGCGGCCGCCGACCGCGATCAAGTCGCCGCCGCCCCACCCGTGGGCGATACTCCGCAAGATGGCGATGGAGGCGAGGGACCGAACCTTGCCGCTGAGGGCTTAGCCGATGTTCGTGAACCTGATGGCGGTGCTGCTCAGCGGCCTCAGCCTGACCGGCGCCCACCACCAGCAGGTGCAGGGCCCCTGCTTCCACGAACCGCACGTGTGCGGCTACCCGGACCCGAGCAACACCGGCGTCCCAGGGGGCACCGAACTCAAGGAAATGGGCGACGTCACCCTGCACGACGGCGACACCCTCAGCGACGCCAACGTGGTCGGCGCCGTCTTCGTCGACGGTTCGGGCGTGACGATCGAAGACTCGAAGATCCACGCCACCGGCAGCGGCTCGGGCTCGACCGGGGTCGTCATCGAAGACGGCGCCTCCGACCTGACGATCCTCGAATCCGAAGTTACCGGCAACGGCTCGAAGACCAACGCGCCCGAGTCGAACGTCTGGAACCACTACGCCGAGCCCGGCTTCCGCGTCGTCCGCTCCAATCTCAACGGCGTTCCCGACAACATCGAGGGCCCGGTCACGATCGTCGACAGCTACGTCATCGTCAACGCCGAGTATCCGGCCGCCCACAGCGAGAACATCTACCTCTGCGGCGGCAACGCCAACGTCCAGCACTCGACGCTCTTCAACGAAAGCGACGAGACCTCGCTGATCTTCGGTGACGGCATCTGCGACAAGGGCAATCGCGTCACCGTGGAAAACTCCCTCCTCGCGGGCGGTGGCTACATGCTGCAGCCGAACTCGAAGGGCGTCTCGGCGCCGGTCCGGATCGTCGGCAATCGCGTCGGCCGCTGCCGCACCAAGACCCACCAGGACAACGGCGGCGGCTACGTCTGCAACGGCGGCGCCGACGAATACGGCTTCTGGCCCCGCGGCGGCCACTACGGCATCTCCGCCGAACTCGGCCACGAAGCCGTCTGGTGGAACAACGTCTGGGACGACACCGGTCACCCCGTCTGCCCCACCGGCGCCCCCGGCTGCGGCAAGCCCCAGAAGCAGAAGCACCACCGCTGAGGGGCTCCCTCGGGTGAGGGATGCGGCCGGGAAGCTGGCGCCCGATGGCGGCGGCCGTCCGAGATGCGTCCGGCCTTCTCGATGACGGCCCTGACAGGCTGTGGCCGCCATCGAGAAGGCCGGGTGTGTGGGAAGTGATGAGGGTTCGTGACGAGCGCCGGGGAGCGTGCGCGTTTCTCCACGAACTGCGCGCACCCGGTGACACCACCAGGTTGATGGGCCGAAAACCTCCCTATATCTCCGGTTTTCGGCCCATCAACCT
>DAIQOT010000279.1:0-4644 GCA_036787695.1 Solirubrobacterales bacterium
CGCAACTCGGACGGCCGCCCCCGGCCGCGAACAACGCAGCCGGCGCCCTACGCGCAGCCCTTGGCGAGTTCTTCGATCTTGGTCGAGGCGCCGCTGAGGAACATCGCTTCGGCTTCGGCGGTGCTCGCTTTGCCGATCCCTTCGGCGATGCAGGTGTACTGCTTCTTGCTGAGGCCTTCGGGGGATTCTTCGAAGCGCTTGAGGAAGGTTTCTTCGAGGGCCTTGCCGTCGTAGTTGGCGAAGCCTTCGATCTGGTCGAGCTTCCAGTCGCCGTCTTCTTCGACCAGGGCGACCGCGAGGGTCTGGGAGCCGAGCGAGCCGCCGATGAATTCGGCTTCGGCGGTCGCCTTTTCGCCGTCGACCGAGACGTTGGAGACTTTCGCTTCTTCGGCCTGTTCTTCTTCGGCCGCCGATTCTTCGCAGCTCTTGATCGCGGCCTTGCCCTTTTCGCCGGTGTTCTGTTCGGTGAAGCGGAGCGTCTGCAGTTCGGTACAGCTGCTCGGGTCCTTCGTCGTCGCCGCCTGTTCGATCACTTCGGTGACTTCGTCTTCGGCGCTCGAGCCACTCCCGCCGCAGGCGGTCACCGCCAGGGCGGCCAGGGCGAGCAACGCAAGCGGGACGAGCAGGCGCTTGATCACGCCGGGATCTTCTCAGCCCCCGGCGGACGACCTACCTGTGCGGGGCGCGATCTCGGCGCTCTCGCGCTTCTCCGCCGCCGCCGTCTCGCCCCCGTCGACCTCGGCCAGCCGCGCTTCCAGCTCGGCGATCCGCCCCGACAGAGCCTTGATCGCGTCGGCGATCGGGTCGGGCAGGTGGATCCAGTCGGCGTCGGGACCCTCGAGCTTGCGCCCTTCGACCCGCACCGGGTGACCCGGGTTGCCGACCACCGTCGCCCCCGGCGGCACGTCCTCGACGACGACCGTGTTGGCGCCGATCTTGGCGCAGTCGCCGACCGCGATCGGCCCCAGCAGCTTCGCCCCCGAGCCGATCGTGACGTTGTCGCCGATCGTCGGGTGGCGCTTGCCGCGCTGGAAGCCGGTCCCTCCCAGGGTCACCCCTTGGTAGAGCGTCACGCTGTCGCCGATCTTCGCCGTCTCGCCGATCACGACGCCGGTGCCGTGGTCGATGAAGAAGCGCGAGCCGATCTCCGCCGCCGGGTGGATCTCCACGCCGGTGATCGCCCGGGTCAAGTAGGCGATCGTCCGCGGCAGCAGCGGCACGCCCGCCCGCCGCAGCGCGTGCGACACCCGGTGCGCCAAGAGCGCCTGCACCCCGGCCCAGCTGGTGAGGATCTCGAAGGTCGAGACACCCTGCGCGGCCGGGTCGCGATCGCGCGCCGCGGCGACGTCGGCACGAATCTCGGCGAAGGCACCTTTCTTCATGGTGCAAAGAATGGCAAGGACATGTAGCGCTCGCCCGAATCGCAGACGATCGTCACGACCCTCTTGCCGGCCATCTCCGGACGCGCCGCCACTTCGAGCGCCGCGTGGATGTTGGCCCCGGCGGAGATCCCGGCGAGCACGCCCTCGCCGCTGGTCGCCCGACGCGCCGCCTCGAGCGCGTCCTCGTCGCCGACCCCGATGATCTCGTCGATCACCGAGCGGTCGAGCACGTCGGGCACGAACCCCGCGCCGATGCCCTGAATTTTGTGCGGGCCGGCCTGGCCGCCGGAGAGGACCGGGGAGCTGGCGGGCTCGACCGCGACGACCAGCGTCTCCGGCGAGCGTTCCTTCAGCATCCGCCCCACCCCGGTGATCGTCCCGCCGGTGCCGACGCCGCTGACGAAGGCGCCGATCTCGCCGTCGGTGTCACGCCAGATCTCCTCCGCGGTGCCGCGCCGGTGCGCCTCGGCGTTGGCCGGGTTGGAGAACTGCATCGGCATGAAGGCCTTGCGCTGGTCGCGGATCTGCTCGGCGAGCGCCACCGCCTCCTGCATCCCGCCGAGGCTCGGCGTCTCGCGCACCTTGGCACCGTAGGCGCGCAGCAGCTTGTTGCGCTCGCGGCTCATCCCTTCCGGCAGCGTCAGGATCAGCTCGTAGCCGCGCGCCGCGCAGACCATCGCCAGGGCGATCCCGGTGTTGCCGCTGGTCGGCTCGACGACGAGCGAGCGCCCCGGTTTGATCTCCCCCGCCTCTTCGGCCGCGTCGATCATCGCCACCCCGATCCGGTCCTTCACCGAGCCGCCGGGGTTGAAGTACTCGAGCTTCACGCAGACCTGCCCGAACAGCCCCTGGCCGAGGCGCTCGAGCAGCACCATCGGAGTGTTGCCGACGACGGCGGAGGCCTCGGGCCCGATCCTCATCGGGGCGAGTCTAGCCGTGGCTCGGAGCGGAGCAACAGGTGGTCGAAGCCGGCGTGCTCGACATTCCCCGCGGGCTCCATGCCGATCTTCTCGGCGACCCGTCGCGAGGCGGCGTTGATCGGCAGGATCATCGCCACCACTTCGTCGAGCTCCAGCTCGGCGGCGAACGTGAGCGCCGCCGCGGCCGCCTCGGCGGCGAAGCCCTCGCCGTGGCGCTCCGGGTCGATCGCCCACAGCGCCTCGATCCCGGCCCGGTCGCCGACGTCGGTCCAGCGCAGCCCGACCCGGCCGAGGTAGTCGCCGCTCGCCCGCTCGATCACCGCCCACGGCCCGAACCCGAAGCGCTCCCAGTGGCGTTCGTCTTCGCGCAGCCAGGCGTCGCCGTCGGCGGGCTCGAAGGGCTCCAGCGGCTGCGGGCGCAGCCACTCGCCGACCGTCGGGTGCATCAGCAGGGCGCGGTAGCCGAGCCCGTCGCCGGGGCCGGGCGGCCGCAGGGTCAACCGCTCGGTTGTGCGAGCTTCGCCGTCCAAGTCGGGGACTCTAGGCGGCTAATCGGCCGCCAGCCCCGAACGCTCGGGAACCGACGGTGAGGGGAAGCCGAGGATCGCGCAGGTGGATGTGATCGGGTCCTCGCCGGAATCGCCGAGCCGCTTTTCGGCGTCGCTGCGGATCTGTTCGACTTCGCCGAAGGCGGCGGTCAAGGTGGTGACCATTTCCTTCCAGCCCTGCTCGTCGAGCTTCATCGCGATCCAGCTGAGGTGGCGGTCCTCGCGGGTCTCGAAGGTCCTGGCCATCATCGCCTCGTCGGCGCGGGCGATCAGCCCCTGGAGGATCGCCTTGCTGATCTTGATCCGCTCTTCGGGCTCGAGCGCCGCCCAGTCGGCGTCGGAGAAGTAGGCGCGGCCGACCGCCCGGTAGACGTGTTCGACCGAGCCCCGCCGTTTGTTCTGTTCGATCATCGTCAGGCAGCCGTATTCGGCCAGCTCGCGGAAGTGGTAGGCGACGTGGGAGACGTCCATGGTGGAGGGCGCGAAGCCCTCGCGGCAGAACTCGACCGGGCTCATGTCGCGCTCGTTCAGCAGCGCCAGGATCCGCACCCTCAGCGGATGAGCCAGCACCGCGGCGGCGGTCGACCGATCGCGTTCGGCGCGCGTCGCCTTCAGAGTCCTACCTATCGGGTTAGTTCGATCACTCGATTCCATTCGCGTGAAGGAGCATAGTGACCTAAAACGCGACGTCCATCCCCCATCCGTCCCGAAAAGCTCCCAGCGCCGTGCATACAAATGGTTTCGGCCGCCCCCGGGGGCAACGGGACGGCCTCAGTCATCCGCATCTGGACAGGGGAAAGGGGGTGAGCATGAAGCTCTCCGACGTCGAAGCGCGGATTCCGTCCGCCTCGGTCAGCAAGGCCAACTAGGCCGAAACGGGCGGCGGCTCACCGGCGCGCCGCCGCCCGCCTCAGGACAACGTCAGGACGGCGGGCGGATGAAGAAGAACCAGGTTCCGAGGCCCAGGGCGATCGCCGCGACGATCCAGCCGATCCAGACCAGGGCTCGCGCCGCGAGGTCCCTGCTGCGCTCCGAAGGCATTCCCATCCCCGACTGTCTAGCAGGCGGACGGCTCTTTCACCCTCCCGACGCCGGGGCTTGCCTTGTCCTTCATCGGTCTGAGAGGCTGGCGCGCGTCTCGTCCAAACTCAGTAAGGATCTAAAATGAACATTGGCCGTACCTATCTCGTCGCGGCGGCGCTTGCGCTCTTCGCGACTCTCGTCTTTGTCAGCTCCGCCGGGGCGATCGCGCCGGTCCAGATCACCCTCAAGGAACCCACGAAGGGCTCGACCGTCACCTTCATCGACAACGCGCCGACCGCGAAGAAGGTCCACGGCTTCCCGACCAAGATCAGCCCCGGCGACGAGGTCGTCCTCACCAACCAGCTGTTCGAAAACGGCGCCATGGTCGGCAAGCTCAGGTCGCGGTGCACGGCCACCGATGCCTCCGGCGGCAGCGGCGAGGCCGTCTTCACCAACGCTCACTTCATCTGTGAAGGCGTCTACAACATCAAGGGCAGCTCCCTCTACGCCAACGGCCAGGTTCTCCAGGGCGGCACGCAAGGCGTGATCACGGGCGGCACCGGCAGCTTCGCCAACGCTCGCGGCACGTTCGTCTCCAAGGTGGAAAAAGGCGGCGAAACGTCGACGATCACCCTCGTCGAATAGCCGCTCGCCGCGGCGGTCTTCGGGCCGCCGCGGCGGATACCCGCCTGGAATCAGATGAAGTACATGCCGGAGCCGGCCTCTTCGGCCTCGCGGCGGGCGACTTCGGCGATCGTCGTCTGGCCGAAG
>DAIQOT010000080.1:0-14896 GCA_036787695.1 Solirubrobacterales bacterium
GGGCTGACCGCGATCGTCGAGGGGGTCCCCGCCGGACTCGAGCTCGACCGCGAGGCGCTCGACCGCGACATGGCGCGTCGCCAGCTCGGCCATGGGCGCGGTGGCCGGATGCGGATCGAGACCGACACGGTCGAGGTGCGCTCCGGCGTCCGCCACGGCCGCACGCTCGGCAGCCCGATCGCCCTGCTGGTCGCCAACCGCGACTACAAGAACTGGGAAGACCGGATGAACCCCTGGCCGGTCGAGGACTTCGAGCCGGAAGAGGTCCACCTGCCGCGGCCCGGCCACGCCGACCTCGTCGGCGCGCAGAAATACGGCTTCACCGACATCCGCAACGTGCTCGAGCGCGCCAGCGCCCGCGAGACCGCCGCCCGCGTCGCCGCCGGCTCGATCGCCCGCGGCTTCCTCACCGCGCTCGGCGTCGAGGTCCACAGCCACGTGACCCGGATCGCCTCGGTCGTCGCCGCCGAGCGCGAGAACCTGACGCCCGCCGACTTCGCCGGGATCGACGACGACCCGGTCCGCACGCTCGACCCGGAGGCCTCGAAAGAGATGGTCGCCGAGATCAACCGCCTGCGGAAGGCCAACGAGAGCCTCGGCGGCACCTTCGAGGTGCTCGCCTTCGGGCTCGTCCCCGGGCTCGGCTCGCACGTCTCCTGGGAAGACCGCCTCGACGGGCGCCTCGCCGGGGCGGTCGCCTCGATCCAGTCGATCAAGGGCGTCGCGATCGGCGAAGCCTGGGACGTCGCGACGCGGCCCGGCTCGGAAGCCCACGACGAGATCTTCTGGTCGGAGAAGGACGGCTACTTCCGCGAAACGAACCGCGCCGGCGGCCTCGAGGGCGGGATGACGAACGGCCAGCCACTCTCGGTGCGCGCCGCGATCAAGCCGATCTCCACGCTGACGAAACCGCTGCGCTCGGTCGACACCGAGACCCACCAGCCCGCCCAGGCGCTCCGTGAGCGGACCGACTCGACCGTCGTCCCCGCGGCCGCGGTGGTCGCCGAGGCGATGGTCTGCCTGGTCCTCGCCCGCGCCTACCGGGAGAAGTTCGGCGGCGACCACATCGACGACGTCCTCGGCGCGATCGACGCCTACAAGGCGCGGATCGACGCGCGGTGAGCGGGGCGGCGGCCCGGTGAGCGCCCACGGCGCGAAGGCGCCGCAATGAGCGGGGCGCAGTCGCGGCAGCCCTCGATCGTCTTCGTCGGCTTCATGGGCGCGGGCAAGTCGACCGCGCTGGCGGCCGCGCGCGGTGAAGGGCTGCCGACGGTCGAGATCGACGAGCTGATGGAAGCGAGCTTCGGCTCGACCATCCCGCAGGCCTTCGAGACCCACGGCGAGGAGGGCTTCCGCGAGCGCGAGTCCGAGGTCGTCGGCTCGCTGCTGGAGGAGGCCGACGACGGCGGCGCGATCGCCCTCGGCGGCGGCAGCGTCCTCTCGCCGCGGATCCGCGCCGCGATGGCCCGCCACATAGTCGTCTGGCTGCAGGTCGACGCGAGCGAGGCCTGGCGCCGGATCGCCCACTCCGACCGCCCGCTGGCGAAGGACGCCTCGTCGGTCGAGACCCTGCTGGCGACCCGCCTGCCGCTCTACGAAGAACTCGCCGACGCGGTGGTGCCGATGGGCGACCGCCAGATGGTCCGCCGCGCGCTGCCGACGATCCGCCGCCTCGCCGACATGCCCGCGGGCACCAAGCTCCTCTGGGCGAGCGCGCCCGGCGGCGAGTACCCGGTGCTGGTCGGCCGCGGCCTGCTCGACGCCGACTGGTGGCCGCTCGAGAGCCGCCGCTTCCTCGTCACCGATCGCTCGGTCGGACCGATCTATAAGGAGCGGCTCGAGCCGCTCGCCGCGACCGCCGAAATCGAAGCGGGCGAGACGGCCAAGACCCTCACCAACACCGAGAAGGTGCTGCGGGCGATGAGCCGCGACGGCGCGACCCGCTCCGACCACGTCGTTGCCCTCGGCGGCGGTGTCGTCGGCGACCTCGCCGGGCTCGTCGGCCACCTCTACCAGCGCGGCGTGCCGGTGGTCCAGGTGCCGACCACGCTCGTCTCCCAGGTCGACTCGGCCTACGGCGGCAAGGTCGGCGTCGACCTGCCCGAGGGCAAGAACTACGCGGGCGCCTTCCAGCAGCCGGCCGCGGTGATCGCCGACGTCGAGACGCTCGCCTCGCTGCCGCCGCTGGAGCTCGCCGCGGGCTTCGTCGAGGTGCTGAAGACCGGCCTGCTCGCCGGTGGTGCGCTGTGGGACCGGGTGCGGGCGATCAAGGAGCTGAACCCCGCCGAGCTCGACGACGTGATCTTCGCCTGCGCCCGTTACAAGTGCGCGATCGTCGCCGCCGACGAGCGCGACACCGGCCTGCGCAACGTGCTCAACCTCGGCCACACGGTCGGCCACGCGATCGAGTCGGCGACCGGCTACACCGCCTACCGTCACGGCGAGGCGGTCGGCCTCGGACTGCTGGCGGCGCTGCGCCTGTCCGACGCGTCGGCGCTCCGCGACGAAGTCGAGACGGTCCTCGCCACCCACGGCCTGCCGACCCACCTCGAGGTGCCGATCGAGGTCGACGACGTCATCGAGTCGCTCGGCCGCGACAAGAAGCGGACCGCCGCCGGAGTCGGCTTCGTCCTCCTGTCGGAGCCCGGCGAGCCCCGGGTCGGCCAGCTGGTCGACCCCGCTAAGGTCGAAGACGCCGTGAAGGAGCTGATGCGATGAGCACCACCCGTAACCGAGTCGCCGTCCTGCACGGGGTCAACTTCGACATCCTCGAGCGCCGCGATCCCGACCTGTACGGGGGCCGCTCGCTGTCGCAGCTGGAACACCAGATCTCCGGCTGGGCGCGCGAGGCGGGACTCGAACCGCTGTTCTTCCAGACCAACCATGAGGGAGAGTTCGTGGAGTACCTGCACCGACTGCCTGACCTTGCCGACGCCTCGCTGATCAACGCCGGCGCCTGGACCCACTACAGCCGGGCGATCGCCGACGCGCTCGACGTCGCCGCGCTGCCCGCGGTCGAGGTCCACCTCTCCGACGTCGAGGCGCGCGAGGACTGGCGCAAGGTCTCGGTCTTCGACGGCCTGGTGATCGAGAAGATCTCCGGCAAGGGCGCCGACGGTTACCGCGAGGCGCTCGGCGTCCTCGCCCGCGAGCTCGGGGTGGCGGCCTGATGCGCGGCCGCGGCGACCGCTTCGAGGCGGTCCTCGGCGAGCGCGGGCTCGACCGCTTCCTCGTCACCGACCTGACCAACGTCCGCTACCTGACCGGCTTCACCGGCACCAACGGGGCGGCGATCTGCGGCCCCGGCGTCCGCGTCTTCCTGACCGACTTCCGCTACACCGAGCGCGCCGCCGCCGAGGTCTCCGAGTGGGAGATCGTCACCGTCACCGGCGACTGGCTCGCCGGGATCGCCGAGCGCCTCGCCGGCAAAGTGGGATTCGAGGACGACCACGTCTCGGTCCGCACCTTCTCCAAACTCGAGGAGAAACTGGGCGAGGGCATCGAGGCGGTCGCCGCGGGCGGCACGGTCGAGGGGCTGCGCCGGGTCAAGGACGATCAGGAGCTGGCGGCGATCGCCGAGGCGACGAAGCTCGCCGACGCGGCGCTCAAGCAGACGGTCGAAAATGGCTTCGTCGGCAAGACCGAGCGCGAGGTCGCCGATCACTTCGAGGCCAAGGTCCGCGGCTTCGGCGGCACCCTCTCCTTCGACTCGATCGTCGCCGGCGGCCCGAACGGCGCCCAGCCGCACGCCGAGCCCGGCGACCGCGTGATCCCGCGCGACGAGCTGGTCGTCTTCGACATGGGAGCTAAGCTCGACGGCTACTGCTCCGACGGCACCCGCACCTTCGCCACCGGCGACATCGGCGACGAGGGCCGCAAGGTCTACGAGACCGTGCTCGAGGCGCAGCTGGCCTCGCTCGACGCGATCCGCCCCGGCGAGAAGGGCGAAGACATCGACAACGTCGCCCGCAAGATCATCGGCGACGACGGCTACGGCGAGAACTTCGGCCACGGGCTCGGTCACGGCGTCGGCCTCGACATCCATGAGGGCCCGCGCCTGTCGCTGCGCTCCGACGACGTGCTGGCGACGAACGAAGTCGTCACCGTCGAGCCGGGGATCTACCTGGCCGGCAACCTCGGCGTGCGGATCGAGGACATCGTCGTCGTCACCGACGACGGCATCCGCAACCTCAGCTCACTCCCGAAAGAGCTGACCTTCGTCGACTGACGCTGGGCGCGACGACTTGCGCGGTTCGAAATCCTTGACATAGAAGGAATTCGAACCACGCAAGGCCCCCGAGCCGGCTTCGGGTCAGCGCGAGAGGTCGACGCCCGCTTTGATGCGGGAGCCAAAGGCGGCGAGGAGGTTCACGACCGCCTCAACGTCCTGCAGGTCGACCATCTCGACCGGCGAGTGCATGTAGCGCAGCGGGATCGAGACCAGGCCGGTCGGGATGCCCGAGCGGGCGATCTGGATCGAGTCGGCGTCGGTGCCGGTGCTGCGACCGCTGGCGGCGACCGTGTACTCGATCCCCTCCGCCTCGGCGGTCTCGACCAGCAGCTCGAAGACCTTCGGCGAGAGGGTCGAGCCGCGGCCGATCACCGGGCCGGAGCCGAGCGGGTGCGAGCCCAGTTCCTTCTCGTCGACGCCCGGAGCGTCGGTCGCGTGGGTGACGTCGACGGCGACCGCGATGTCCGGCTTCAGCTCGAAGGCCGAGGTGCGGGCGCCGAACAGGCCGATCTCCTCCTGGACGGCGGCGACCCCGGCCATCGATCCGCCCGGTCCGGCGCCCTCGGCGCAACGGCGGGGGGATTCGAGCGCGACGTAGGCGCCGAGCCGGTTGTCCATCGACTTGGAGACGAGGCGCGAGCCGGCCACCTGCAGCGGCTCGGTGCGGATCACGATCGGGTCGCCGACGCGGACCAGCGCCTCGGCCTCCTCGCGATCGCTGACGCCGATGTCGATGTGCATCGATTTCAGTTCGACCACCTTTTTGCGCTGGTCGGGCTCGAGCAGGTGGATCGGCTTGCGGCCGGCGACGCCGGGGACGGGACCGTCGTTGCCGGTCACCTCGACCCGCTGGCCGACGAGGATCTGCGGGTCCCAGCCGCCGATCGGCTCGAACCAGAGGAAGCCCTTCTCGTCGATGTGGGTGATGATCAGGCCGATCTCGTCGATGTGGCCGACGATCGCGATCAGCGGCTCGGCCTCGTCGACGCGGGCGATCGTCGATCCGATGCCGTCGTAGGAGAGGTCGGCGAAGCCGGCGGCCTTGCGCCAGACCTCGGCCGCGGGTCCCTCGTATCCCGAGGGCGCCCCGGCGCGCAGCAATTCATCAAGAAGCTTGGGAACCTCGTTTGAAGTCGTCATAGGTTCGCCAGTATGTCGAAGTCGTAAATTCGTCCGGCCCGGATGTAGACGCTTTTCCCACTCAGAGATCCCTATTCGGTTACTCCTCCTCGGCGGCGGCGACCAGCTCGGCCTCCGCCTCGGTCATCGTGTTCTGGGCCCGCAGCTCGTCGCGGCGCTCGTCGTAGCCGGCGTGCTCGACGACTATCAGGATCATCAGCAGGGCGCTGGCGATCGCCAGGGTCGCCAGGGCTGGGATCGCGGTGCCGATCGGGATCAGCACGAGCAGGGCAGCCGCGGCGACGGGTTTGTAGCGGTTCCAGGTGCGCCGTTGTCGATAGCGGAAGGCGACCAGGCCGAGGAGGTAGAGCGCGATCCCGGCCGACAGCGCGAACGACGTCACCCAGTCGAGGTCCTCGCCGGTCCCCTGGATCACCGTTTTCAGGCCGAACGCGGTGAGCACGATCCCGGCGACCAGGAAGAGGTGCAGGTAGGAGTAGGAGTCGCGCGCCAGCGCGTTCTGCTCGCGGCCCTCCTCGGCATCGGCGAGGCGCCGCGCCGAGGCGATCGCGACGACGTCGAAGTACGCCCACCACATCGCCGCCGCGACCCCGACCCCGAGCACCGCGGCAATCCCGATCCCGACGTTCAGGTGCCCGGCCGCGCCGGCGCCGATCTCGACGATCGACTCGCCGAGGGCGATGATGATGATCAGCCCGTGGCGCTCGGCGAAGTGGCCGGGGACGAGCTGCCATCCCTCGACGCCGAAGAAGTAGGGCCCGCCGAAGTCGAGCGCCAGCGCCAGCACCCAGAGCGCCGCCTGCGCCCAGCCGTCGAAGGCCGAGGCGAGGGCGAGCAGGGTGACGGCGATCGCGGTGGAGACGCCGAGCGCTTTGGTCGAGGTCCGCAGGGCGGTGGCGTCGGGGCCGGCGGCGATCGCGAACAGTGCGATGTGGGCGACGCGGAAGAAGCCGATCGCGAGGGCGAAGGCGAGCGCCAGGTTCGCGAACGCCTCGGGCACGCAGATCGCCGCGATCAGCATCGCCGCCATCGCGGCGAAGAAGACGAGCCGCACCGCGCCCGCCTCGGGATCGATCACGCTGGTCAGCCAGGCGTAGCTCGCCCAGGCCCACCAGAGCACGCCGAGCACCAGCAGTCCCTGGGCCAGCCCCGTCCAGCTCGGGTGGTGCGACATCAGCGAGGTGCACTCGGTGATCGCGAGGACGAAGACGAGGTCGAAGAAGAGCTCGAGCGGCGTCACCCGCTCCCCCTCGCGGCGGACGGCGTTCAGGTGCGGCGCGTGGTGGCGCGGCTCTGCATCGGCTTGGTCGGCCGCGGACGAGGCATCGGACACGCGCCCAATCCTTGCAACTCGCTCCCCTGGCGCCCCGGCGAGGAGGCCCGCGGACCGAGGACGCGGAGGATCCCGCGCAGGTCGTCGAGCGCGGTACGGACGATGTCGACGCGCGAGTCGGGGTCGTCGACCCAGTCGACCGGGACCTCGTGGATGCGCAGGCCGGAGCGCTCGGCGAGGACGAGGAGCTCGGTGTCGAAGAACCAGGCCTGGTCCTCGACCCGGGGGAGCAGCGCCTTGATCGTCGCGGCGCGGCCGGCCTTGAAGCCGCACTGGGCGTCGGAGAAGCCGCTGCGGAGGCTGAGGTGGAGGAGGCGGTTGTAGGTCCGCGAGATCACCTCGCGCTTGGGTCCCCGGACGACGCGGGCGCCGCGCGCCAGGCGGGTGCCGATCGCCAGGTCGCTGTGTCCCGAGATCAGCGGGGCGACGAGGGGCAGGAGGGCCTCGAGCCCGGTCGAGAGGTCGACGTCCATGTAGGCGAGGACGTCGGCGTCGCTCCGCGACCAAACCCGGCGTAGCGCCCGGCCGCGGCCCTTCTCGGTGAGGCGGACGTAGGCGACCGCGGGCAGCTCGGCGGCCAGCGCCTCACCGATCTCCCGGGTGCGGTCGGTGCTCGCGTTGTCGGCGATCACGATGCGTGAGGAGTACGGGAGGTGCTCGCCGCAGAAGGCGTCGAGGCGGCGCACGCTCGCCTCCAGCGCGACCTCCTCGTCGTGGACGGGGATGGCGATCTCGACGGTCGGCCTCATGCCGTCGACTCTGCGCCCGGACCGTCGGAGCAGCGTGGGCGCAGCCTCAGCGTTTTCTGGGAGCGGGCGCCCGTCGGCCTGGAAGCTGGGAGCGCGGCCTGGCGGGCAGGCACGCCCGGCCGACCCATTCCCAGGATTCCCACAGGAACTTCCGAGACGATGTCCCCATGAACGCCGACCCGAAGGGCGCGAGCGCGGGCAAGGTCCTCGTCGTCGACGACGAGTCGAACATCGCCGACGTCCTTTCGATCGCGCTGCGCTTCAACAACTACGAGGTGGCGACCGCGGCCGACGGACAGGGCGCTCTGCAGGCGGTGACCGACTTCCGTCCCGACCTCGTCCTGCTCGACGTGATGCTGCCCGACTTCGACGGCTTCGAGGTGGCGCGGCGGATGCGCGAGCGCGCCGACGAGACGCCGATCCTCTTCCTCACCGCCCGCGACACCACCGAGGACAAGGTCCGCGGGCTGACGATCGGCGGCGACGATTACGTCACCAAGCCGTTCTCGATCGAGGAGCTGCTCGCCCGGGTCAGCTCGGTCCTGCGGCGCTTCGGCAACTCCGGCGGCGGCGAGAGCGTCCTGCGCTTCGGCGACCTCGAGCTCGACGACGACACCCGCGAGGTCTTCCGCGACGGCGCCCCGATCGAGCTCACCGACACCGAATACCGCCTGCTCCGCTACCTGATGTCGCACCCCCGGCGCGTGCTCACCCGCGCGCAGATCCTCGACCACGTCTGGGACTACGACTTCGGCGGCGACGCCCGGGTCCTGGAGACCTACGTCAGCTACCTGCGCAAGAAGCTCGAGGCGCGGGGCCCGCGGTTGATCCACACCGTGCGGGGAGTCGGCTATGCGCTCCGCCTTCCGCCCGCCTGACATCTCGCCCCGGGGCTGGTCGCTGCGGACGCGCCTGGTCGTCCTGCTGGTGGCGCTCGCGGTGCTCGGCCTCGCCGCGGCGGACTTCGCCAGCTACCGGGCGCTCCACAGCTACCTCTACGACCGCATCGACCAGCAGGTCGAATCGGCGGTAGGCCCGATCTCGATCCGGCTCGCCCCGCAGGTGACCGGGGAGAACGGTCCCGTGGTCGGTCAAGGTGGGCCGGGGCCGGGCTTCGAAGGGTCCGAATTCGGCGGTGAGAAAGGCCCGACGCCGACCTCGCAGCTGCCGAGCGGCACCTACGGGCAGCTGCGCACCGCCGACGGCGAAGTGATCGCCCACACCCCGGCGCGAGCACTCGGCGAAAAGCTCCCGGTCCCGCGGATCCCGACGAACCTGGAACCGACCCGGCCGGGCGAAAGCGTGAAGCCGGAGACGGTCGGCGAGCGGGGCGGAGGCTCGGAAGAATTCCGCCTCGCCGCGGTGACTGCCGGCGACGGCGAAATCGTCTCGATCGTCGCCGTCCCCCTGGGGGCGACCAACGCGACGCTAAGTCACCTGGCGGCGATCGAGCTGATCGTCAGCGGCGCGATCCTGGTCGCCCTGGCGCTCGCCGCATGGTGGCTGGTCGGGGTCGGCCTGCGGCCGCTGCGGCGGATGGGCGAGGTGGCGGGGCAGATCGCCGCCGGCGATCTCTCGCGGCGGGTCGAGCCCGAGGACGACCGCACCGAGGTCGGCCGCCTGGGACGGTCCCTGAACGCGATGCTGGTTCAGATCGAGGCGGCGTTCGCCGAGCGCGCGGCGGGGGAGAGGCGGCTGCGCCGGTTCCTCGCCGATGCCTCGCACGAGCTGCGCACGCCGCTCGCCTCGATCCGCGGCTACAGCGAGCTCTATCGGATGGGCGCGGCGCGGGAGCCGGCCGAGGTCGAGCGGGCGATGGCGCGGATCGAGTCGGAGTCGGCGCGGATGGGCGGCCTCGTCGACGACCTCCTGACGTTGGCGCGGATCGACGAGGTCCGCGAGCCGGCGCGCGAACCGCTCGACCTCCGCGAGCTGCTCGAGGACGCGCGCGACGACGCCCGGGCGGCGGCGCCGGAGCGGGTGATCACCCTGAGCCCGACCGGCCCGGTGGCGGCTCTCGGCGACGGCGACGCGCTCCGACGCGTCTTCGCCAACCTGCTGCGCAACGCGATCGTCCACACCCCCGAGGGCACGCCGATCGAGATCGAGCTGGAGACGACCGAGGCGCGGGCGACCGTCACGGTGCGCGACCACGGCCCGGGCCTGCCGCCCGGCGACCCAAACGCGGTCTTCGAGCGCTTCTGGCGCGACAGCGACTCGCGCGGCCGCGATGACGGCGGCGCCGGCCTCGGCCTGGCGATCGTCGCCGCCCTGGTCGCTGCCCACGGTGGCACCGTCGACGCCTCGAACCCCACCGGCGGCGGCGCCCTCTTCACCGTCCGCGTTCCGCTGCGCTAACGGCCCGCCGCACTCCCAGCGCCGTCACAGGATCCTCCGAGGATCCGCCGCCACCGTGGGGTCATGGAGAGCGCCACGCACCCACATCCACGGCCCTGGAACTCGACCCGCACGCGCGAACGACTGCGCGCCGTGCCGCTGCCGCGGCCGGAGCTGGCGGCGCTGCTCGCCCTCGCCGCGGTCCTCTATCTCTGGTCGCTGAGCAAGAACGGCTGGGCGAACGACTACTACGCCGCCGCGGTCCGCTCGATGGCCGGCAGCTGGCACGACTTCCTCTACGGCTCCTTCGACGCGAAGGGCCTGATGACCGTCGACAAGCCGCCGCTCGCCCTCTGGGTCGAGGCGCTCTCGGCGAAACTCTTCGGCTTCAACTCGCTGGCGATCCTGGTGCCGCAGGCGCTGATGGGCGTCGCCTCGGTCGGCCTCCTCTACGACCTGACCCGGCGCCGCTGGGGCCGCGTCGCGGGCGCGGTCGCCGGCTTGGCGCTGGCGCTGACCCCGGTCGTCGTCGCGATCTCGCGCCACAACAACCCCGACGCCCTGCTCGTCCTCTGCAGCGTCGGTGCGCTCTGGTGCTTCGTCCGCGCCCTCGACGCCGAACGCGTTCGCGGTACCCCGCGGATAGCGCGGGAAAGTGCGAACGCGCCCCGGGGCCAGGGGGCGACGAAGTGGCTCGTCGCGGCGGCGGTCTGCGTCGGCCTCGGTTTCGAGGCGAAGATGGGCGCGGCCCTGATGGTCGTCCCCGGGATGGCGCTCGCCTGGCTCTGGGTCGCGCCCCGCGGCCGCCTCGTCGCGATCCGCCAGCTGGCCATCGCCGGAGCGGCCCTCCTCGCGGTCGCCCTCGCCTGGCCGGTCCTCGTCTGGCTCACCCCGGCCGCGAGCCGCCCCTGGATCTCCGGCACCAGCGACAACTCGATCTGGTCCCTGATCTGGGAATACAACGGCTTCGGTCGACTCGAAGGCCAGACCGGCGGCCCCGGATCGCTGGGGACGAGCGGCACCTTCGGCGGAGCGACCGGCCCGCTACGCCTCCTGAACGAAGCCCTCGGCGGCCAGGCCGGCTGGCTCCTCGGCGCCGCGCTCGCCGGCGGCCTCGGCATCGCGGCCATCTCCCGCCTGCGCCGCACCGACGCCCGCACCGGCTGGATCATCGCCATCGGCGGAGCCTTCGCCACCACCGCTGTCGCCTTCAGCTTCGCCGGCGGCATCTTCCACCCGTACTACACGTCCCTACTGGCCCCCTTCGCCGCCGCCCTGGTCGGAGCGACCGTGGGACAGGTCCTTGCGGCGGAGTGGGAGGGTGGCCGCGCCGCCGTCCTCTCGCGACTGGTCGGCGCCGTCGCGATCGGCCTCGGCGCGATCGTCGAGCTGGTCGTCATCAACAACAGCGCTTCGGACCTGGACTGGCTCGTCGTCCCCTTGGTCGTGGTGTCAGTTGCCGCCGTCTTGGCGCTCTCCTTCGGACACAAGCGCCTGCGCCAGGCAGCGCCCGTCTGCGGGGTGGCGATCCTCCTGGTCGGTCCCGCGATCTGGTCGGTCGACACGCTCGGCCACCCGACCAGCGGCACCTTCCCCGCCGGCGGCCCCGAATCGGCTTCGACCATGGGCGGCCCAGGCGGAGGCGGAGGCCCAGGCGGCATCACCGGCGCCCCCGGGGGAACGCCACCAGGCGGCGTTCGTACTTCGTCCAACATGGAACGTCAAAGTACGAACGCGGTCGGCGAACTTTTCGGCGAAGGGTCGGAAAGTGGCAAAGGACTTGCCGGCGGTCCGCCCTCGCTGGGCGGCGGGATGTTCGGCGGCGAAGACCTCAGCTCGGTCCTCGGATACACCGAAGCGCACGGGGGCGGGACGATCGCCGTCGACAGCCAGTCCGGCGCGTCCTCCTCGATCATCGAATCCGGCGCCGAAGTGGCCGGGATCGGCGGGTTCTCGGGCAAAGAGTCGAGCGTCAGCGTCGAATGGCTCGAAGGGCGGATCGAATCCGGCGCGATCCGATGGATCTACACCAGCGGCTCGGCGGCCGGCTTCGGCGGGACCGGAGCCCCGGGCGGCTCGTCATCCGGCGGTCCCGGTGGCGACTCCCGCACCGGCTCGGAATCGGCGATCGACACCGTGGTCAAGTCCTGCACCAAGGTCGACTCGACCGAATACGAATCGGGCAGCGAATCCACCGGCGGCGGCACTCTCTACCAATGCAGCGATTCGTGACGTAGGTTGGGCCGATGCCGCCGCAGCCCAACGTCGCCGTCGTCACCGGTGCCTCGAGCGGGATCGGCGCGGCCACCGCGCGGCGCCTCGCCCGCGATCCCGGACGCGAGCTGGTCCTCGTCGCCCGCCGCGGCGAGCTGCTCGCCGAGATGGCCGCCTCGCTCCCCTGCCCAACCACCTGGCTCGCCGTCGACCTCACCGAGGACGACGCGCCGGCGAAGGTCCGCGCCCACGTCGAGCAGCACCACGACCGCCTCGACCTCCTCGTCAACAACGCCGGCGCCGCCTGGCGGGGCACCTTCGGCGAGACCGGCTGGGCCAACGTCCACCGCCACATGGAGCTGAACTTCGACGCCGTCGTCCGCCTCACCGAGGCGCTCCTGCCGCTGCTCCGCCAATCCGCCCCGAGCGCGATCGTCAACGTCGCCAGCACCGCGGGCCGGGTCAGCCGCGCCGGCTCGGGCTCCTACTCGGCGAGCAAGTTCGCGCTGATCGGCTGGACCGACGCGCTCTCGCTCGAGGAGGCCCCGCACGGCGTCCACGTCGGCATGGTCCTGCCCGGCTTCATCCCGACCGAAGGCTTCCCGCAGGCCGAGCTGCGCGCCAAAGCCGCCACCCGCCTGATCCTCGGCACCCCCGAGCAGGTCGCCGAGGCGATCCACGAGGTCGGCCCCGGCGGCCGCGCCGAGCGTTACGTCCCGCGCAAGTACGCCCTCGCCGCGAGCCTCCGCATCCTCGCCCCGCGCCTCACCCGCCGCGTCCTCGGCGGCGGCGCCGCCTCGACCTTGGTCCCGAAGACCACCTCCCGCGACGACTGACGCTCCCGGCCCGGTCGCTAGAGTCCGAAGCAATGACTGTTTCGACCAACCAATTTCGCAACGGCAGCCACATCGAGATCGACGGCAAGATCTGGAAGATCGTCGAATTCCAGCACGTCAAGCCGGGCAAGGGCGGCGCCTTCGTGCGCACGAAATTGCGCCGCATCGAGGACGGCAACGTGATCGACAAAACCTTCCGCGCCGGCGAGAAGTTCCGCCTGGTCCGCACCGAATCGAAAAAGATGCAGTACCTCTACGACTCGGGCGAGGCGGTCGTCTTCATGGACAACCGCGATTACGACCAGATCGAAATCCCCTCGGCGGTGCTCGGCGACTCGATGCAGTGGGTGCTGCCGAACTCCGAGGTCGAGGTGCTGTTCGTCGACGAACAGCCCAGCGACGTCACGGTGCCGGCCTCGGTCGAGATGAAAGTGACGCAGACCGACCCGGGCCTCAAAGGCGACACCGCCTCGGGCGGCGGCAACAAGCCCGCGACGCTCGAGTCCGGCGCGATCGTCCAGGTCCCGCTCTTCATCGAGGAGGGCGAAACGATCAAGGTCGACACGCGCTCCGGCGAATACATGTCGCGCGCCTAGCGCGAAGCGTGCCGCGCTGCCTGAATTTAGGGGTCTATAGGCCCCTGAATCCGTGCAGCGTGATTACGATCGCGGCGTGAGCACCGCCTACGCACCCGACCAGTGGCACGACCTCTTCGTCGCCGTCGCGGGCGCCTCCGCGGCGCTCGCCGGGCTGCTGTTCGTCGCCGTCTCGATCAACGTCGAGCGCATCCTCAAATACGAGGGACTGCCGGAGCGTGGGATCGAGGCGCTGGCGATGCTGCTCGCCCCGCTCGTCGTCTCGATCGCCGGCCTGATGCCAGGACAGGGCCACGTCGCCCTGGGGATCGAGCTGCTGGCGATCGGCGCCGTCCTCGTCGCCGTGATGCTGCGGCTGCCGATCGCCCACTCGCTCCCCGACGGGGTCGAGACGCCGCCCCACTACGCGCTCAACCGCCAGGTGGTCCGCCTCGCCGGCACGGTCCTGCTGGTGATCGGCGCCCTCGCCGAGCTCTTCGCCGTCGCCGGAGGCCTCTACTGGGTCGCCGCGGCGTTCGTCCTCCTCATCCTCGGCGCGGTCGTCAACGCCTGGGTCCTGCTGGTCGAGATCCTCCGCTGAGCGCCGCCGCCGCGCCCGCGCTGAGCGCACCGCGCTTCCTGAGTGCCCGGCCTGAGAGAATGCCCTGATGCGCCGCTCCGACCAACGCCGTGACGCCGTCTTCGCCAGCTACCAGCGCGACGTCACCGGCCGTCCGCTCGCCGAGCTCGTCGCCGACTCCAAACCGATGACGCGGGAACTGGCCGAAGGGGTCGAGGACGCCCGCGAAGACCTCGACGAGACGATCTCCGAACACCTGCGCAGCGGCTGGACCGTCGATCGGCTCGCGCCGCTCGACCTCAACGTGATTCGCGTCGCTCTGTTCGAGATCGAGGAGGGGGAGACCCCGCCTGAGGTCGCGATCAACGAGGCGGTCGAGATCGCCAAGGAGTACTGCGGCGCCGACGCGCCGAGCTTCATCAACGGCGTGCTGGGGGCGATCCTCCGCGAGCGCGAGCCGACCGCGTGAGCCGCCTGCACGAGATCGCCGAGCGGCTGGGGCAGATCGCCGCCGAGCTCGACGGCGAGGGTGAGCTCGAGGAGGGCCGCGCCGCCGCCCTCGCCGCCGAGGCGGGGGAGCTCTCGCAGGAGGCGGTCGAGGAGACCAACCGCCGTGCCCGCGAGGCGGCCGCCGCCGACCGTGAGTAGCCGCGCCGACGCGGGCCTCTACCCCGAGGACCTGCGCGCGCTCGTCGAAGGCGCCCTCACCGACCTGCGCTTCGCGACCGCGCCGCCCACCGAGGGGCTCGAGGAGGCGATGCGGTATTCACTCCTCGCCGGCGGCAAGCGCGTCCGCCCGGTCCTCGCCCTCGCCACCGCCCGCGCCCTCGGCGCGTCGCCGGAGAGCTTCCTGCCGGTCGCGTCGGCGATCGAGCTGATCCATACCTACTCGCTGATCCAC
>DAIQOT010000280.1:0-4298 GCA_036787695.1 Solirubrobacterales bacterium
CCACGAGACGCCCGGGACGCACCTCGGACGGCCGCCACGGCCGCGAAGGACGGCCGCAGCACCGCTGACCCCCCCGATGAGTTCGCAGAAACCCGCGGTATGCGCGGGAAAGTGCGAACTCGCCTGGTGGGGGCTCAGGACTCGGCGAGGACCGCGGGGGCGGGGCGGCGATGCAGGCGCGAGGTGAGGCGGTCGGGGAGGATGCGGCGGAGGGCCGCGCCGAGGTCGCGGGCCTGGGGGGCGTAGCCGATCCGCAGGACCAGGAGGTAGCCGATCGCGGCGGCCGCGGCGGTGCCGAGGGAGTGCGGGATGACCGGGACGCCTGCGTGGACCAGGGCCAGATTCGCCGGCAGGGCCAGGGCGACGAGGCCGACGCAGGAGACGAGCGCCGGCTCGAGGTCCTGCCAGAGGGTCAGCAAGGGATGGTCGACCTCGTCGCCGAGCATCAGGATGTAGGCGACGCCGAGGAAGATCGAGTGGATGACGGCGCCGCCGATCGCCACCGCGGGGAGTCCGAGGTGGACGAGGAAGGCGACGGCGCCGACGTAGACGATGAAGTGGGCGACGCCGTAGCCGAGCAGCGCCTTGGTGCGGCCGACCGCCATCAGCGAGGAGCCGCAGGCGTCGATCACGAGGGTCGCGGCGCCGCCGACGGCGAGGATCTGGGTCGGCACCACGGCGGCGTCCCAGTCGGCGCCGAAGAGCCAGGGCACCAGTACCGGGGCGAGCAGGACGAGAAGCGCCAGCAGCGGGAAGAGGACGACGGTGAGGAGCCGCACCATCCGCTGGCGCAGCGCCAGCATCTCGTCGGCCCCGGCCGTCCGCGAGAGGATCGGAAAGGCGATCTGGGTCATCGCCACGGTGATCTTGCGCTGGTATTCGACCGCCAGCTGGTAGGCGCGCCAGTAGATGCCCGCCGCCGCCGAGCCGAGCGTCGCGGCGATCACCGCGTAATCGCCGTTGCGGAAGCCGGCCCAACTGACCGTCGCGGTCGCCGCCGGCCAGGCGTAGGGGACGAGTTCCTTGGCCTCCTCGCGGTGCCAACGGGGGAGCGGCACGGGGGCGAACCAGAGCGCCAGCAGCGCGCCTGCGACGACCCCCGACATCGAGCCGAACACCAGCGCCGGCGCGTCCAGCCCCAGCAGAGCGAGCGCCAGCGTCCCCAGCGCCCGGAACAGGTTCATCACGATTTCCAGCATGCTCATGCGGCGGAAGTCGAGCTTCCGCCGGAGCACCGAGATCGGCAGCGCGTAGACGGCCCCGAGCAGGAAGCAGGGCGCGGTGGCGATCATCAGCAGCTTCGTTTCATTGCCGAAGATCGGCCCGATGACGGCGAAGGAAAGCGCGACGGTCAGTGCGGTCAGCAGCAGGCCACCCGCCAGCCCGATCGCGAGCCCCGCCTCGAGGTGGCGCCGGGTGATCGACTTGCGCTGCACCAGCGCCCCGCCGATCGATTCCATCGGCATCGACTGTGAGAGCTCCTGGACGACGATGATCACGGCGAAGACGCCGAAGGCCGACGGCGGGATCAGCCGCGCCAGGAACACCAGCGAGGAGAACAGCAGCAGCTCGATCCCGATCCGCGAGTAGGCGATCCAGCGCAGCCCGTTGGCGGCGGCGCCGACCAGCTCGTCGGTGGAGAGGACGCCCTCGGGCGGCTCCTCCCCCATCAGCTCGAGCGCGGGCGCGCGCTCGGGCGGCTCAGAGCTCACGGATGACACGGGCCGGGTTCCCCGCCGCGATGACCCCGGCCGGTATCGAGGAGCTGACCACGGACCCGGCGCCGATCACCGAATCGGACCCGATCGTCACGCCCTTGAGGATCTTCACGCTCATCCCGACGAAGACGTTGTCGCCGATCTCGACGGGCGCCATCTGCTGGGTCCCCGCCTTGCGGCGTTCGGGATGGAGATCGTGGAAGTTGCTGTCGAAGATCTCGATGTTGGCGCCGAAGAGGCCGTCCTTGCCGATCCGGATCCCGGCGCCCTCGGACTTGATCATCAGGTTGTTGTTGAACTCAGTGCGGTCGCCGATCTCGATCCGCGCCTCCGGCACCGTCGTCTCCACGTGGCAATAGCCGGCGTAGAAGAGCGGCGATGATTTCCAGCCGAACTGGACGCCGTCGCCGAGCACGACCTGTCCGGGGCCGACGAAGAGGACCGGCTGCAAGACGACCGGCTCCCCCTCGATCCGGCGGCAGGTCGAGAGCAGGCGGTACTTCCAAATCCGCGGCTGCTGCGCGGCGGCCTCGATCGCGGGCCGCACGTAGGCGCGCCCGATGCGCCGCGCGAGGCTAGGCGCCGCGGGGGCGGGAGCATCGTCAGCGGCGAACGCGGGCACGGAAGGCTGTTGCTGGTCGACTGCCATCTATGAGAACAACGTGCGCGGGACCCGCGGGCTTGCGACTCAGAGTCCCCGCGCCTGCAGGCGCCAGTGGCCGTAGCTGACGCGCAGCCGGTGGGCCGCGCCGGTGACCAGGAAGGGCAGGAAGGCGAGCGAGCGCCCGGAGCCGAGACGCCGCCGCAGCCGCATCCCCCACCACTCCGGCAGTTGCCGGGCACCCGGCGACGTCGTCAGCGCGAAGTCCACCAGCCCCTCGACCTCGCGCGTCCCGGCGCCGTCGGCTTCGCCCTTGTCGTAGGCACGGCTCGCCTTCCAGAGCGCCTGGCGGGCCAGCGTCCGCCGCGCCGTTTCGCGCAGCTCCCCGGCGCCGGCGACGGCCCCACCGACGCGGTCGAAGAAGTTCTCGAAGGCGGTCCGCCGCTCCGCCAGGTCGTTCACCTGGCCGCCCTCGGAGCCGAGCATGCTGCGCAGCATGCTGTCGGAGTGGACGCGGTAGTAGGCCTGGGTAGCGCCCTTGACGTAGCCGACGTCGGAGACCGCGGCGAGCCGCAGCCACATGTTCAGGTCGCTGCAGTGCGTGCAGTCGGGGTCGTAGCGGCCGACCCGCCTCTGCACCGAGGTCCGCACGACCGCCTCCGGCGAGGAGATGCAGGAATGGCCGGAGCGACAGCGCAGGTTGATCCAGTCCCGCCCCTTCTGCACCCGGGCGCCACGCTCCCGCGTCCGCACCGGCGGCAGCTGCTCGTCGTCCTCGAAGTACTGGGCGTGGCCGTAGACGAAGCCGACCTCGGGGCGCTCTTCCATCACCGCGACCGCGCGGCCGATCGAGCCCGGCGTCAACCGATCGTCGGCGGAGATCAGGATCACGTAGTCGCTGTCCTCGGCCCACTCGAGGCCCTCGTTGGCGGTCCCGATCAGTCCCAGGTTCCGGGCGTTGCGGCGGTAGGTCACGCGCGAGTCGGCCTCGGCCAGCCGCTGCCCGACAGCGGGCGTGTCGTCGGGCGATTCGTCGTCGACGATCAGCACCCGCACGTCGACCGCGCCCTGGTCGTCGAGGACGCTCCGCACGCATCCCTCGAGCAGATGGGCGTAGCCGTAACAGGGCACGATCACCTTGACCAGCGGCAGCTCCCGCGCGACCCGGTTCACGCCGCCGCTCCCCCGGCCGCGCGCAGGCGGATCCGCGAGCGCCGCCGCCGCAGCGGCCGGTCGATCGCGACCACCGCGATGCACCAGAAGACGAAGAAGACGAAGGCGCCGAGCGCGATCGTCTTGCGCCCGCCCGAGGTTTTGATCCCGATCGTCTGCGCTCCCAGCGTCTCGACGTTGACCGAGTCGCCGCCGCCCGGCGCTTCGCGAGCGACCGTGGGCAGCGTTTCCACCGCCGCCTTGCCGAGCGCGATCGCGGTCGCTTCATCGGCGCCGATGGCGGTGATCGTGAGGATCGGCTGGCCCGGCGTGACCTCGACCGAGACCAGGTAGGGAGCCACCGGACGCACCACTTCGGAAGCCTGTTCGGCGACCGCCGTGATCACCAGCGGGGGCGCCGCCGCCCCCGGCCCGAGGACCGCCAGTTCGCTCGGTTGGAGCCCGGCGCGTTCGGCGATTTCCGCATCGGCGGCTTCGGTCGCCATCAGGTCGGCGACCACCCGCGCCCGCGAGTAGATCGTCAGCGCCCCGGGCGCTTTCGCCGTCGCCACGAGCGAGCTCGGCGTGTCGATCAGGACCTTGCTCGTCGCCGACGTCGTCGCGGTCGGCGGCCCTTTCATCTTGATGCCGACGACGCCGATCGCGATCGCGGCGACGAGGCCGACGATGACCGTGAGCCGCCGCTTCCAGAGCACCCGCAAGAGCGCGACGAATCCCATCAGACGGCCTCCGGCCGGATCGGCGCGTCGCCGCTCGGGCCGATCCCCCAGCCACGCCGCACCCGCTCGAGGCAGAGGATCGCGACG
>DAIQOT010000280.1:4308-4625 GCA_036787695.1 Solirubrobacterales bacterium
TCCGTGTCAGCTCCCTCGCCAACCAATAGACACAGACGAGGGCGAAGACGAAGAGGAAGGTGAGCAGGCCGAGCTGCCAGGAGGCGCCCGAGGCGATCGCCCCGGACTGAGCGACGCCGAGCCGCTCGAGCCTGACCTGGCTGGCTCCCGGCACTTTCTGCGTTTCGTCGAGCGAGGTGAGGTAGGTGCGGAGGCCGTGCACCGCCGAGGTCGTCAGCTCGCGCGCCTCGTCGGCGGTCGGCGCCACCGCGTAGAGGTCGAGCACCGGCGCCATCGGCGTCGCCTGGATGCTCAGCCGGTATTCGTCGGGGCGTTTG
>DAIQOT010000281.1:0-4613 GCA_036787695.1 Solirubrobacterales bacterium
GGGCCGCCACGAGACGCCCGGGACCAAACTCGGACGGCCGCCCCAGCTCGGACGGACGCAGCGCCCTACCCGAAGCGGCCCTGCACGTAGTCGCGGGTGCGCGGGTCGCGGGGGGAGCCGAAAATCTTCTCGGTGTCGTCGAACTCGATCAGCGAGCCGATCGGCTTCTCACCGCGGGTCTCGAGGCTGAAGAACGCGGTGCGATCGGCGACGCGCGCGGCCTGCTGCATGTTGTGGGTCACGATGACGATCGTGAAGCGGCCTTTGAGGCTGTGGATCAGGTCCTCGATCGCGCCGGTGGCGATCGGGTCGAGTGCCGAGGCGGGCTCGTCGAGGAGCAACACGTCGGGTTCGATCGCGATCGCGCGGGCGATGCAGAGGCGCTGCTGCTGGCCGCCGGAGAGGCCGAGCGCCGAGTCCTTGAGCCGGTCTTTGACCTCGTCCCAGAGGGCCGCGCCGCGAAGCGCCTTCTCGACCCGTTCGTCGAGTCCGGCCTTGAGGCCGAGGTTGCGCGGCGCCCAGGCGATGTTGTCGTAGATCGACTTCGGGAAGGGGTTCGGTTTCTGGAACACCATCCCGATCCGCCGCCGCACCTCCACGGTGTCGACGTTGGACCCGTACATGTCGTGGCCGTGGTAGAGGACCTGACCCTCGAGGCGGAAGCTCGGGACTGAATCGTTCATCCGGTTGAGACTGCGTAGGAAGGTCGTCTTGCCGCAGCCCGAAGGGCCGATCAATGCCGTGACCTGGCCGCGCCGGATGTTCATCGTGACGTCGATCAGCGCCTGTTTGGCGCCATAGAAGATGCCCACGTCTTTGGCCTCGAAGACCGGCTCGGGGGCGAGGTGGAAGTGCGCCTCGGCGGCGCTCTCGGTCGCCGCCGGCGCGCCGATCACGCCGGGCAGCGGCTCGGTCCGGATGCGAACTCGGCCCGGCGCCTTGGGCTTGCCGTTGGTGCTCTGCGCCGCGTCGAAGGTGTAGTCGTCGATGCTCATTGGGTCAACTTTCTTTTGCTCCGGTTGAGGAGGGCGCGGGAGCCGAGGCCGAGAACGAGGATGATCACGATCAGGATCAGCGAAAGACCCCAGGCCTGCGTGAAACCTTCCGGGTTCGCTTCTTCCGACAGCTGGAAAATCTTGACAGGCACGGTCGGCAACGGTTCGAACGGGTTGAAGTGGAATTCGTCGCCGTGGGCGAGGCCGGTGAGGAAGAGGACCGGGGCCGTCTCCCCGGCGGCGCGGGCGACCGAGAGGAGGGTCGCGGTGACGATGCCTCCGGTCGCCGCGGGCAGGATGATCGTCAGGATGCTGCGCCACCGGGCGACGCCGAGCGCGTCGGCGGCTTCGCGTTGAGCGCCCGGCACGAGCCTCAGCACCTCCTGGGTGCCGCGGGCGATCAGCGGCACCTCGATGATCGCGAGGGCGATCGAGGCGCCGAACCCGGACTGCTTGTTGGCGACCAGCGAAACTGCGAAGAGGGCGATGATGATCGACGGCAGGCCGTTCATCACGTCCATCAGGGTCTGCACCGGCCGGGCGAGCCGGTTGCCCGCGTACTCACTGAGGAAGAGCGAGATCAGCACGCCGATCGGCAGCGCGATCAGGGTGCCGATGGCGACGACGATGCCGGTGCCGACGAGGAAGGGCCCGATGCCGTTCGGTTCGGTCGCGGTGATGAATTCCCAGCTGATCGCCTTCACCCCGTGGCTGACGACGGCGATGATCACGATCACCAGCACCGCCACCGCGGCCATCGCGGCGGCGATCGCGAGGCCCTGGGTGAAGCGACTGACCAGATGGCGCCGGCGCAGATTCCCGGTCGCGACCAACGGCTGGGTCGGGTCGAACTCCTCCGTCGCCCGCGAGCGTCCCGGCCAGAGCCTCATCGCGCGATCCCCCCGGCTTCTCCCCAACGCCGGCCGATCCAGCTCGCGAGCAGGTTCGAGGCGACGCCGATCACGAGCAGGATCGCCGCCAGGTAATAGAGCGAGGAAAGGTGCAGCGCGTTGACCGGGCTGGGGAACTGGAGGGCGATGATCGAGGCCATCGTGCCGCCGGTCTTGAACAGCGACAGGTGCGATTCGGTGGCGCCGCCGACCACCTGGGAGACGGCGATCGCCTCACCGAGCGCGCGGCCGAGGCCGAGCAGGCAGGCGGCGGTGATCCCCGAGAGCGTGGTCGGGAGGACGACTCCGCGGATCACCTCCCAGCGGGTCGAGCCGAGCGCCGCGGCGCCGTCCTGAAGGTCGCGCGGGACCGCCGAGAAGAGGTCGCGGGTGACCGAGGCGATGATCGGGATCACCATGATCGTCAGCAGCAGGCCTGCGTTGAAGATGCTGGCGCCGGTCGTCTGCGGCGAGCCGAAGATGGGGATGAAGCCGAAGGTGTTGTGGAGGAACGGCTCGATCGTGCTGACCAGGACCGGGCCAAGGATGATCAGGCCCCAGAAGCCGAGAATCACACTGGGGATCGCGGCGAGCATTTCGACCAACGGCGAGATCACGTTGCGGACCGCGGTCGGCGCGAGCAGGGCGAGGAAGATGCCGATCGAGATCGCCACCGGGGCGCCGATCAGGAGCGCCATCGCCGAGGTGATCAGGGTGCCGAAGATCAGCCCGCGGCCGCCGAATTTTTCCAGCGGCGGCGCCCATTCCTGGTGAGTGATGAAGCTGAAGCCGAACTTCGAGAAGGCGAGATGAGCGCCTTCGAAGACTTCCTTCGCGATCAGGATCAGGACGACCGCGGCGAGCACGGCCGCCGCCGCGCAGATCAGGCGCAGGGAGAGGTCGCCGAAGCGGTCGGCGCGTTTGCGGGCGGGACTCTGCAGGTTGGATCGCGCCAGTTTCAGCGACGCCGAACCGGCGGGCGGGGTGGCGCTCATCGCCGCCAATGTAGAGGAGGTCGACCCTGATCGAAGGGTGGTGGCGCCGATTTTCACAAGATTGAAACAACTCGGCACGAGACGAGTCGGCGTCCCGATTCGTGCCTGACGCTGGACGTTCGTCGCTTCCGGCGGCGTTTACACACTTGTTACAGAGTTGTTACCACTTTTATTCACGAGAATGAAACAACATTCGCTTTCGGGAGGGAGAACCTACGCGCCGAAAATCCCACCCTCGAAAGGAAACACTTTTGATTCGCAATAGGTTGCTTGCAATCCTCATCGCGGTCGGAGGAACGGTTGGAGGCACGGCAGCCGTCTCGACCGCGAGTGCTTCGGCAGCGGGCCTCAACGCCGCGGGCTCGACCCTGGTCCAGCCGCTGTTCACCAACTGGATCAACGGCTTCGAAATCAAAGAAGGCATCCCGGTCAAATACTCGGGCGTCGGCTCGGGCGAAGGCATCAAACTGGTCTCGAAAGGCTCCGTCGACATCGGCGCCTCCGATGCCCCGATGACCGCGGAACAGGCCGGTGCTTGCGGCGGCTGCGCGACGATCCCGTGGGCCCTCTCGGCCACCGGCATCGGCTTCAACGTCCCCGGCGTCAAGAAGCTGAACCTCTCGGGCTCGGTCCTCGCCGGCATCTACTTCGGCAAGATCACCAACTGGAACGACCCGAAGATCGCCAAGCTCAACCCGAAGACGAAGCTGCCGAACCTGGCCATCACCCCGGTCTACCGTTCCGACGGCTCCGGTGACACCTACGCGTTCACCAACTACCTGTCGCGGATCAGCCCCGCCTGGAAATCCGAAGTTGGCGTCGCCACCACCGTCGGCTTCAAAGCCGGTACCGGTGCCAAAGGCAACGCCGGCGTCACCTCGCTGGTCACCAAGACCCCGGGCGCGGTCGGCTACATCTCGGCGTCCTACCTGATCGCCGCCGGCCTCGGTGCCGCCGCGGTCGAAAACGCGGCCGGCAACTTCGAGCTGCCGAACCTCGAAAACATCGAGGAAGCCGCTTCGGTGGTCAAGAAGGCCAAGCCGAACTCGGGCATCAGCATCGTGAACCCGCCCAAGAGCGCCTCCAAGGCTTACCCGATCTCGACGTTCACCTACGCGATCGTGCCTTACAACGCTCCGCAGGGTCAGTTCATCAAACAGTTCATCAACTACGCGATCACCAAGGGCCAGAGCTACGGCGCTGCCCTCGACTTCGCGCCGCTGCCGAAGAACGTCCTTTCGGCCGCCAAATCCGCGCTGAACCTCATCAACTAGGTTCACCGCCAGCGCCGCAAGGCGCGGCAGTTCCCGCCGGCGCGGGGCCCTCGGGCCCCGCGCCGGCTTTTTTGTTGGTGGGAGCTGGCGCCGGAGTTGAGAGGGACGAGGCCGTCTCGACCACGGCCCGGGCAGGCTGTGGCCGTGGCCGAGACGGCCGGGTATGAGACGAGTGGAAGCTCCGTGACGTTCCCGGCATCTTCGTCACGTTCCCCATTGGTCAGCACTTTGCTGTGGAGAGAAACCGTCCCTATACGGCGGTAAAGCTCCACAGCACAGAAGTGGAACGAACCCCTCCCGTCCCGGGCGTCTCGTGGCGGCCACAGCCTGCCCCGGTCGCCACGAGACGCCCGGGAACGCAACTCGGACGGGCGGCGTCGCGCTAGGCGAAGGCTTGGGAGGCGCGGCGGCGGAGGTCCGCGTTCAGCATCCCGGTGACCTGGCTCGGCGAGTCGCCGG
>DAIQOT010000282.1:0-4604 GCA_036787695.1 Solirubrobacterales bacterium
GATGTGGCCGCTGCCCTGCTCGCGCATGTACGGCAGCGCCGCCTGGGTCACCCAGAGCGCGCCGAAGAGGTTGGTCTCGATCTGGTCGCGCGCCTCCGCCTCGCTCAGCTCCTCGACCGCGCCGAAGAGCCCGTAGCCGGCGTTGTTGACGACGATGTCGAGCCGGCCGAACTTCTCATGCGCAGCCTTGATCGCGGCGAAGTCGGCGTCGTGATCCTGGACGTCGAGCGACATCGTCAGCACGCTGTCGCCGTACTTCTCGGTCAGCGGCGCGAGCGTCGACTCGTCGCGCGCGGTCGCCGCCACCTTGTCGCCGCGCTCGAGCGCGGCCTCGGCCCAGATGCGGCCGAAGCCCTTCGAGCAACCGGTGATGAACCAAACTTTCGAATCTGCCATCCGTCCTCCTGGAGGGTTGTGACTGGGGGAATTTCGATCCTCGCAGGCGGCCGTACCCGGCCCGTCCTGCGACCATGCGGGGATGCGGATCGCGAGCCTCGTCCCCTCCTCGACCGAGATGCTCTTCGCCCTCGGGCTCGGCGACCAGGTCGTCGGCGTCACCCACGAGTGCGACTTCCCGCCCGCGGCGGCGGCGCTCCCGAAGCTGACCGCGACGGTGATGCCGGAGGGGCTGAGCGCGGGGGAGATCGACGCGGCGGTGAAGGCGATCGTCGGCGAAGGCAAGGCGCTCTACTCGCTCGACGAGGAGCGGCTGGCCGAGCTGGCGCCGGACCTGATCGTCACCCAGGCGGTCTGCGACGTCTGTGCGGTCTCTTATGAGGACGTGGTCGAGGTGGCGGCGCGGCTGCCGGGCCCGCCGCGGGTGCTGCAGCAGGACCCGAGCTCGTTGACCGAGATGCTGGCCGACCTCGGGCGGCTCGGCGAGGCGGCCGGGGTCGGGGCGCGCGCCGCGGCGCTGCGGTGGGAGCTGGGAGGACGGCTCGATGCCGTGGTCGCCGCGGTCATCGGTGCGGGGCGCCCGCGGGTGATCGCGCTCGAGTGGCTCGACCCGCCCTTCATCGGCGGCCACTGGGTCCCCGAGATGATCGAGGTGGCGGGTGGCGTCGACGTCGTCGGGGCGGCCGGGGCGAAGTCGCCGGAGGTCGCGTGGGAGCGGCTCGAGGGTCTCGAGCCCGACGTCGTCGTCGTGATGCCCTGCGGCTTCTACCTCGACGACGCTCGCGCCCAGGCCGAAGAGTTCCGCGAGCGGATCGCCGCCCTCGGCGCGGCCCGCGTCTTCGCCGTCGACGCCGCCTCGACCTGCTCGCGCCCCGGCCCGCGCCTCGTCGACGGGACCGAGCTGCTCGGCCACCTCTTCCACCCCGACCGCGTCGCCCCGCCCGCCGGGATCGCCTTCGCCGACCTCAGCTCTGAGATCAGGCCAGCCACCCCGCGGTGAGTTCGCACTTTCCCGCGGATAGCGCGGCTTACTGCGAACTCATCCGGCCGGCGCGGGCACCGCGCCAGCCATCTGCGCGTAGCCGGCGGCGCTCGGGTGGATCCCGGTGTCGCCGCTGATCACCCACGGTTCGCCGCCGCCCTTCGGCCCCCCGCAGAAGGAGAGGTAGTGCGCGGTCTCGAGCTCGTCCTGGGTCGGCGTCGACTGCACGCTCGGCCCGTCGACGCCGTATTCGAAGTAGGAGCAGGTGTAGCTCGACGGGTAGACCGGTTCGAGGCTGACGCCGACGTTGAAGTGGGGAGGGGAGACGACCTGAAGGCGCTGGGTGCCCGTCGCCGCGTTCACTTCCCCGGCGACCGCGGCGATCTCTTCGTTCATCATCTTCGCCATCTCGGCGATCTGGGTGACGCTGTAGAGCAGCGCCGAGGACGGGATCGAGAGGTGGTACTGCATCAGGTAGATCGTCGCGTGCGTTTTCTGCACGAGGTCGGTGTAAAGGCTCTTCAGTTCGGCGCGTAGATGGACGCTTTCGAAGGCTTCTTCGACACACTTCGAGTAGCCGCCGAAGATGTCCGATTCGAGCGCGCACTCCATCGGGCCGGCGCCGAACAGGGTGTTGGCGAGGATCGGGTTGGCGCCGATCGTCATCAGGATGTAGTCGGGGTCTTCCGACTCGATCTTCTGGGTCGTGCCGTAGAGGCTCCCGCCGGGAGCCCAGTTGACCGGTTCCGATCCGCTCACCGCGTAGTTCTTGTAGTTGGTGACCCCGTACTCGTTCGCCCACTGAGCCGCCCAGGAGACGTTGTTGGAGAGCCCGTAGTCGGAGGCGTAGGGAACTTCCTTCAGCCCGTTCTTCGTCGCGGTCGAGTTCGACGAGCAGGCGTCGTCGAGGACTTCACCCACCGGTTTGCATTCATACAAGGACAGGAACGGCATCAGGGCCCCGTCGCTGTAGTAGCCGAAGCCGGCGGTGACCGAGTCCCCCATCGCCCGGACGACCGGCTGGGTGGGCCCGGCGGCGGGCGGCGCCTCTTCGGGCGCGTTCGCGGTCACCTTGAGCACCGCGGTCGCGCCGTTCAGCTTCACCCGCTGGGCGCCGAGCGCGCTGCCGGTCTTGACGTGGAGCGCGCCGCCGGAGATCGTCGCCGCGGGCATCGACGACGGGCCGGATCCCGAACCCGATCCCGCGTCGGCGAGGACGCGCCAGGTGATCGGCGCGGTGCAGGCGGGGAGGGGGATCGTCGTTTCGCTCCCCGGCGCGACGATCCTCGCCGGGATGTCGCCGCAGAGCGGAGCGCCGGATGCGCCCCTCGTCCGTCCGCCGGCGGCGGACGGGCCGGCACGCTTGCCGCCGGTCGCGAAGGTGGGGGTGCCACGGCGTGGCGCGATGGGACCCGGCGCGCGGACACTACGGCGCGCGAATGCCTGCGAGCTCAGCTCGGGGACACCGTCGTCATCGACGTCGATGCGCCCGTCGACGTGGACCAGGACCTGCGCCGCGCGGCCTTCGCGGGCAGCCGCTTCGATCGCTCTCGTGACCCCGCGCCCGAGGTCGACCTGGCGGACGAAGACGAAAGTTCGCCGCCGGTCCGGGCGGCGCAGGTCCCCGGCGCTGACCCGGGTCGGGATCACTTCGCCGATCCTGGCTTCGGGAACGTTCAGCCGCACCGAGATCGCCATCACCCGGCCGGCCGCCTGGATCGGGTACCGCACGGCGACGAGGAGGGCGTCCCCTCCCGAAGCGGTCCGGGCGAGCGCGACGCGACCGACGCTGACCTTGGCCGGCGGGTGGATCGTCTTCAGCTTGCGCGTCTTGGCCGCCGCTCCGGCCGATCCGGCGACGAGCAGCAGCATTAGGAGCGCGCCGAGGGTGATTCGCAGCTTCACGCCGAGGAACCTAGCGCCGGCCAGTAGCGGGCGACGCGGTCGGCGGCTTCGTCGGCGACGGCGGTCTCGGGGGCAGTGACGGGATCGCCCTCGCCGCCGAGGCCGCGCATCGTCGCGGCGACCGAGTCGGCGAGGGCCGGCGGCGAGTAGCCGCCCTCGAGCACGGCGCCGACTGGGGCCGCGAGCCGGGCGCCCAGCTCGCGCGCCTCGGCCGCCATCTGGCCGAAGTCCTCGGTCGTCAGCGCGAGGCCGGCAAGCGGGTCGTCGAGGTGGGCGTCGAAGCCGGCGGAGATCAGGATCAGGTCCGGCCCGAATTCGCCGGCCAGCGGCGCGACGACGCGGTCGATCAAGGAGAGGAAGACGTCGCGGCCCGATCCGGCCGGGACCGGGAGGTTGACCGTGAAGCCCTCGCCCGGGCCTGTTCCCACGTCCCGCGCCAGTCCCGTACCCGGCCAGATCCCCTCCTGCTGGATCGTGACCAGGAGCACGTCGTCGCGGTCGCGGAAGATCGCTTCGGTGCCGTTGCCATGGTGGACGTCCCAGTCGAGGATCAGGACCCGCGAGGCGCCGAGCTCGGCGATCGCCAGGGCCGCGGCGACCGCGATCGAGTTGAACAGGCAGAAGCCCATCGCGAGCTCCGGTTCGGCGTGGTGGCCGGGCGGCCGGGCGACGCTGAAGCCCGTATGCGCCTCGCCCGCGAGCAGCGCCCGCGCCAGCGCCGCCGCGCCGCCCGCCCCGTGCGCCGCCGCCCGGTAGGAGCTCGGCCCGTCCCAGGTCTCGACGTCGATCGCGCCGCCGCCCGCCTCGCTCAGCTCGCGGATCGCGGCGACGTGGCGGGGCGTGTGGACGAGCTCCAGCTCCGCGGTGCCCGCCTCCGGCGACGGGCGCCGCTCCCAGCCGAGCCAGTCCTCGTCCGCGAGCTTCCGCTCGATCGCCCGCAGTCGCTCGGGCTGCTCCGGGTGCCCCGGCATCGCCTCGAGCGGGTCGACACCCGTTCGCTCGAGGAACTCTCCAAGCTGCTGCAGATCCGAACGGTATGCCTCCAGCGTGTTGCGTGAGAGGCCGCGTTCCAGCTCCAGATAGGCAAGGAAATCGAGCGTCAGCTCCGTCAGATGACGCGCGGGAGCGGTTGTGACAGCGGCCATGCCCGGGAATTTCGCCTCTGATCCTGCGTTCTCCTGCTGGTTCCGTCCCGACCGTGCTCCACCATGGTGGATCTATGCGGATCCTCCACACAGCTGACTGGCACATCGGCCGAACATTTCACGGCCATTCAACGCTTGCTCCGCTGAGCGAGGTGCTCGCCGCGATTCCCGCCATC
>DAIQOT010000081.1:0-13865 GCA_036787695.1 Solirubrobacterales bacterium
TTCGTCGCCGAGGGCGCGAAGGTGCTGATCAACGACCTCGACGCCGACGTCGCCGAGCAGACGGCATCGGAGCTCGGCGACAACACGGCGGTCTTCGCCGGCGACCTGACCAAGACCGGCGCCGCCGACGAGCTCGTCGCCGCCGCGGTCGACGCCTTCGGCTCGGTCGACATCGTCGTCAACAACGCGGGCTACACCTGGGACGGCGTCGCCCACCGGATGACCGACGAGCAGTTCCAGGCGATGCTCGATATCCACACGATCGTGCCCTTCCGCGTCGCCCGCGCGCTGGCGCCGTTCTGGCGCGAGGCCGCCAAGAAAGAGCGCGAGGAAGGCGTCGAGGTCTTCCGCAAGCTGATCAACACCTCCTCGACCTCGGGGATGATGGGCAACGCCGGCCAGGTCAACTACTCGGCCGCCAAGATGGGCGTCGTCGGCGTCACCAAAACGCTGGCCAAGGAGTGGGGCCAGTTCAAGATCAACGTCAACGCGGTCGCCTTCGGCTTCGTCGACACCCGCCTCACCGCGGCCAAAGAGGAGGGTGGCGAGATCACCTCCCCGACCGGCGAGAAAATCGAGCTCGGCATCCCCGAGCAGATGCGGGCGATGGCCTCGGCGATCATCCCGCTCGGCCGCCCGGCGACCCCGACCGAGGCCTCCGGCCCGGTCCTCTTCCTCGCCTCGCCGCTCGCCAACTACGTGCACGGCCAGGTGCTGAACATCACCGGTGGCATGTTCGGCGGGATGTACACCTGAGCCGATGAGCTCCGACCGGCCAGAGCCGTTGTACCTGAGGTACGCGGATCAGCTCTGGCCGGTCACCAACCGGCTCGGCCGCGCCCACACGTTCCTTTACCGCAAGTCGGGCGGGCGGATCGGCGAAGGCTGGGGACGGGCGCGGACGCTGCTGCTCGACCACGTCGGCGCCAAGAGCGGCTCCCTGCGGACGACGCCCCTGCTCTACGTGCGCGACGGCGAGGACCTGGCGCTGATCGCCTCCAAGGGCGGCTTCCCGAAGAACCCGGCGTGGTTCTACAACCTGCGGGCGAACCCGGTCACCTACGTGCAGGTCGGGCCGGAACGGCGGCGGGTGAAGGCGCGAGTCGCCGAGCCTGACGAGCGGCCGCGGCTCTGGGACCTCGCGGTGCGATGCTGGCCGGGATTCGAGGACTACCGGGCGCGGACCGACCGCGAGATCCCGATCGTCGTCCTCGAGCCGGCCCCCGCGCCGGTCGCCGCGATCTGACCGCGCCCGCCGCGTGGAGAGAAAGTCGGTCTATGACCGACTAAGGCTCCACGCGACGCTGCTCGGCGGGGAGGCTGCCGCTCTCGGTCGCGACCTCGGCGGGCGGCCAGGGGCCGACCCAGTTGTCGCGGGCGCCGTCGATCGTGATCGTCGTCCCGGAATAGAAGTCCCCGGCCGGCGAGGCGAGGTAGGCGAGCAGCCAGGCGATCTCCTCGGGACGCCCGGTCCGCCCCAGCGGGATCGAGTGCGCGACCCGCTCGACGATCTCCGGCGGGTACTTGGTCAGCAGCGTCTCGGTCGCGAACTGGCCCGCGGCGATCGCGCAGGTCGTCACCCCGAAGCGCGCCCACTCGATCGCCAGCGTCCGCATCATGTTCTCGACCGCGGCGCGCGCGGCCCCCGAGTGGACCATCCCCGGCATCCCGTTGTGGGGTGAGAGCGTGACGCTGAGGATCTTGCCGCCGCCATTCGGGATGAACGCCTTCGTCGCCGCCGCGTGCGACATCAGCCACGTCCCGGTCACGTTGAGCTCGATCACCGTGCGGAAGCCTTTCGGCGAGATCGCCTCGGCGGGCGAGAGGAACTGGCCGCCGGCGTTGTTGACGAGGACGTCGAGGCGCCCGTGGCGCTCCAAGAGCCCGTCGAAGAAGACGTCGACCGCGTCCTCCTCGCGGATGTCGAGCACCTCGTGCCCGAACGTCCCCGGCAGCCCCGCGGCGAGCGCCGCCGTCTCGACCAGCGGCTCCGGGCGCCGCCCGCAACCGACCACGTCCGCCCCCAGGCGCGCCAGCTCGAGGGCCGTCTCCCGCCCCAGGCCGGTCCCCGCCCCGGAGACGACGCACACCATCCCCTCGAGCAGACCGTCCCGAAACACCTGCGATCCCTGCGAACGCGAGCTTTCAGCCATCCCGCGCCAGCCTACAGTCGCGATCCGCAGGCGTACTGTGGGACCGATATGTCCGTCCACGTCCAACCGCAAGCCCTCGCCGGGCCGCTCCCCGGCGGCTCCGCCGGCGCCCAGGTCGCCGTCGAACCGCTGATCGCGGGCCACGTCGACTTCCCCCGCGCGGCGATGGTCGACCCCGGCGGCAGCTTCAAGACGCTCCGCATCGCCCGCGCGATCTCGAGCTCCAAGCAGGCCCAGACGGTCCCCGTCCCCGCCTTCCTGATCCACCACCCGAGCGCCGGCCCGATCCTCGTCGACACCGGCCTGCACCCCTCGATCGCCAGCGGCGGCCACGAGAACTTCGGCGGCCTCGCCAATCGCTTCGGGCGGCCCAGCCTCGAGGCGGGCGAAGACGTCCCCTCGCAGCTGCGCGCCAAGGGCATCGAGCCGCGCCAGGTCCCGACCGTGGTGATGACCCACCTCCACCTCGACCACGCCTCGGCGATCTCCGCCTTCCCCGACTCGACCTTCGTCGTCAGCGCCGCCGAGTGGCAGGACGCCGCGCACGGCTCGAAACCGTCGATGAACGGCTACCGCCGCGCCCAGTTCGACCTCGCCTTCGACTACCGCACGGTCGACTTCGACGGCGAGGCGATCGGCTCCTACGCGAACTTCGGGCGCACTTTCGACCTCTTCGGCGACGGTTCCGTGAGGCTCGCGTTCACCCCCGGACACAGCGCGGGCCACTGCTCGGTGATCTGCCGCCTGGCCAGCGCCGACTTCGTCATCGGCGGCGACGCCGTCTACTTCGCCGGACAGCTGGACGGCTCCGAAAAACTCGCGCCGCGCCCCTTCGACGCCCACAACCTGCGCCGCTCAGTCCAGGAGCTGCGCCTCTTCCACGCTCAGTTCCCGGCCGCCGTGATCACGCCTGGGCACGATCCGGAGTTCTACTCTCGGCTCGCTCCCCGCTTCGAGTAGCGATCCCCTCGTACATCTCGCGGACGCGGGCGAAGATCTCGTCGGCGACCTCCTGCTGGCGCTCCCGGCTCGGGTCCTTTTCGACCGGGAAGGTCAGCGGCTCGCCGTACTCGACCGTGACTTTCGGGAACTGCAGCCGCTTCCAGCCGCGGACGCCGGCCGAGCCGTAGATCGCGGTCGGGATGATCGGCGCGCCGCTCTCCAGCGCGATCCGCCCGATCCCCGGTTTCGCCGTGCCGAGCTCCCGCGAGCGCGAGCGCCCGCCCTCGGCGTAGACGAGCAGCAGCTCGCCTTGGTCGATCAGCTCGTAGGCGGTTTCGAAGGCCTTGTCGTCGCGGTGGCCGCGGCGCACCGGGAAGACGCCGCCGACCTTGAGGATGTAGGTGAGGACCGGCGGCCCGAAGAGCTGGGACTTGGCCATGAAGCGGACCTTGCGCCAGAGGTAGACGCCGACGAAGAAGTGGTCGGCCTGGCTGAAGTGATTGGGCGCGAGGACGGCGGCGCCGCGCTTCGGCACGTTCTTGCGGCCCCGGGCGGTGACCCGGTAGAGCGCGATCGTCGGCAGCGTGATGACGAGGCGGGCCAGGTCGTAGGTCCACCCCGCCCCCTTGCGCGCCGATTCGTGGAACTGGTCAAAGTACTCCGCCGGGCGGTCGTCGAGGTACTTCTGTGGCTTCATGTCGGGCATCGGCAAGGGCGGGCGCGGCAAGGGCCCGTCCCCGGTTTTTACTCGACCGGCGCGGCGGAGTTACGAACGGGCGCCGGGACCCGACGAACGGCGGGGCCGTGGAGCTTTACTCCCGCATAGCGAGAGTAAGTCTCCACAGCGCGGTGCTCAGCGGCGCAGGCGACTGAGGGACACCAGCGCGAAGTCGCGCAGCTGGACGGCGCGGTGGAGGAAGCCGCGGGCGTCGCGGCCGGTGGCGCGGTGGGAGAGGTCGATCTCGTACTCGCCGACCCGGTAGCCGGCGCGGACGGCGTCGACGGTCATCCCGATCTCCATGCCGAAGCCGCGGGCGAAGGGGAGCGTGACGCGCAGGGCATCGACGGAGAGGGCGCGCTGGCCGGAGATCGGCGCCCGCGCCTCGAAGCCGCAGAGCCGCCGCTCCGCCCAGCGGGCGAAGCCGAGCGCGACGCCGAAGCCGCCGCCGACCCGCCGCGCGAACATCGCCACCGCGAGGTCGCACTCTCCCGCCTCGACCGCCGCGACCAACGGGCCGAGCCGAGCCGCGCTCTCCCCCAGGTCGCCGTCGCACAGGAGCACCAGCCGTGGCGCCGGCTCCGCGCTCAGCGCCGCCTCGCAGGCCGCGGTCACGTTGCCGCCCTTGCCGTGGGACCTTCCCCGCCGCACCACCTGCGCGCCCGCCTGCATCGCCCGCTCGGCGGTGCCGTCGCGCGAGGCGTCGTCGCCGACCCAGATCGCCGCCCCGGGGAACGCCCCGCGCAGCGCCCGCACCGTCGCCTCGATCCGGTCGGCCTCTTCGTGCGCGGCGACGACCACGGCCAGCCGCTCCCCGCCGAGCGGCGAGTTGGTCGAGGAAGTTTGCGGCTCGGTTCCCATCCGCGCCCATATTCACGCCGACGGCGGCTATTGTCCTCGCCGATGCCGAACATCGAGGCACATATCACCGGCAACATCTGGAAAGTCGAGGTCGCCGTCGGGGACTCGATCAAGGAGGGCGACACCGTCGTCATCCTCGAGTCGATGAAGATGGAGATCCCGGTCGAGTCCGAGGATGACGGCACGGTGAAAGAGATCCGCTGCGAAGAGGGACAAGCCGTCAGCGAAGGCGACGTCCTCATAGTCCTCGAGTAGGTCTTTCATGGAGACCCTGGCGGGCGGCAAGCTCCTCCTCGACTTTCCCGCCGAGGCGGTGGCACGGCTGCGGATCGCCAACCCCGAGCGCCGCAATGCGCTCGACCACGAGATCCTCGGCGCGATCGCCCAGGCGCTCCCCCGCCTCGACGACGGCATCGCCACCCGCTGCGTCCTGATCACCGGCACACCGCCGCTCTTCTCCGCCGGCTACGACATCGCCGGCTTCACCGAGGACGCCTTCGAGGACGAGACCGAGGCGCTCGTCGCCCACCCCTTCCAGGCGGCGATGGAGGCGATCGTCGCCCACCCCTGGCCGACCGTCGCCGCGATCAACGGGCTCTGCCTCGGCGGCGGGCTCGAGCTGGCGGTCAGCTGCGACCTGCGGATCGCCGCCGCCGGGGCCAAGCTCGGCATGCCGCCCGCCAAACTGGGCCTGATCTACGGCCACACCGGCCTGCGCCGGTTCCTCGAGACGATCGGCCTGCCGCGGACCCGCGAGATGTTCTTCACCGGCCGCAACCTCGACGCCGCCCGGGCGGAGGCGATCGGGCTCGTCAACGAGGTGGTCGAGGACGTCGAGATCGAGGCGGCGGGGGTCGACCTGGCGGCCGCGATCGCCGCCGCGGCGCCGCTCTCCACCCGCGGCAACAAGCGGGTGATCGACGTGCTCGCCGCCAACCCGGTGCTGAGCGACGATCAGGAGGAGGAGCTGGTCGAGCTGCGCCGCTCCTGCTTCGGCTCCGCCGACTTCCGCGAGGGCATCCGCGCCTTCGCCGAGAAGCGTCGCCCGTCCTGGACAGGGCGCTAGCCGTGCCCCGCCAAAGCAGCAAAGCGCGACGCGAGGAACTCGCCGCCGCCGACCCGGTGATGGCCGACCTGATCGAGCGGATCGGCCCGCTCGACCTCGCGACCCGCCTGCGCCGCCGCAAAGAGGAACGTCCGCCCGACGCCTACGGGGCGCTGCTGCGCTCGATCGTCGGCCAGCAGGTGTCGACCAAAGCGGCCCGGGCGATCTACCTGCGCGTGCTCGACCTCTTCGGCGGCAACACCCCAACCCCGGCCCAGCTCCTGGCGGTGAGCGAAGAGGAACTGCGCGGCGCCGGGCTGTCGGGCCGCAAGGTCGAATACATCCGCGACCTCGCCATCCACATCGAGGAAGGCGAGCTCGACCTCGACCGGATCGCGACCCTGCCTGACGAGGACGCGATCGCCGAGATCATCGCGGTGCGCGGGCTCGGCCGCTGGACGGCGGAGATCTTCCTCGCCTTCCACCTCGGCCGCCCCGACGTGATCTCCGGCGGCGACCTCGGGATCCGCAAGGCGATCATGATCGAGGACGGCCTCGGGAAGATGCCGACGCCGACCGAGGTCGAGGAGCGCTCGCAGGTGTGGCGGCCGAACCGCACCCTGGCGATGCTCTATCTGTGGGAGTCGCTGCACGCGATCCCCGACTAATCGACCCGTTCGCCTACTTAATTTGCGCAGCAAACATCCACCCAAGGCGAATGTCGGCGCCCGCTTTGCCGAAGATAGGCGCATGCGTCTGCGTTTCTGGATCGGGCTGGTCGCCGCGGTGGTCGTCGGGGCGGGCGCCGTCGTGGGCTCGATCCTCGTCTACGACCACGACAGCAGCGAATTCCACACCCGCCAGCGCGAAGAGGCGTCGCGAGCAGCGCGCCAGGCGCAGTCGGTGGGAGCGCTGTCGGTCGGCGAGCTCGCCGCCGCGGCCTCGTTCATCAAGGCCGATGAGCACCTCTCCAAGCACGATTTCGCGGTCGTCGCGCAGTCCCTGGTGAAGGAAGAAGTGCTCCACGCGGCGGCCTTCATCGACGTCGTCCACGCCGACGAACGGGCGGGGTACGAACGCGAACACGGCTTCCCGATCGTCGAACGGAACTCCTCCGGCGAAGTCGTCAAGGCGAAGCCGGCGAAGGTCTATTACCCGCTCACCTACCGGGCCTCGAAGAAAGAAAAATTCGCCGCCCAGGCGCTCGGCTTCAACCTCGCCGCCGACCCCGAACGAGGCCCCTACCTGATGCGCGCCGCCGAAACCGGCAGGGCGACCGCGACGCCGGTGATCACGCTGCTGATCGGCGGCCAGGGCATCAACGTCTTCCGCGCCGTCTACCGCGACGGGGCACCGACCGCGACCGTCGCCGAGCGCCGCCGCGCGCTGATCGGCTGGGCCGGCGGCAGCTTCCTGCTCAGCGACCTCGCCGCCGCCGCGGTCACCTCGCTGCCGGGCGACGTCACGACCCAGCTCGACGTCGCCAACCAGACCGTGATCGGGCCGGAGGGCCACCTCGAAGACGCCGCCGCGGCGAAATTTCAGATCGCCGACCACACCTGGATCCTCGTCGTCCGCGACCCCAACCGGCCCGACGGCAGCCTGCCGATCCTCTTCGGCGCGGCGGGACTGGCGCTGGCGGCGGTGCTCGGCTCGCTGATCTGGGTCTGGAGCCGCGAGGAGCGGATGCGGGTGCTGCAGCGCGAGGCCGACGAAGACTCGCTCAGCGGGCTGCGGACCAGGCGCCGCTTCGAGGAGGAGGTGCGGGCGGCGATGGCGCGCTCGAGCCGCGACGGGACGACCGGCGCGCTGCTGATGCTCGACCTCGACCGCTTCAAGAACGTCAACGACTCCTACGGGCACCCGGCCGGCGACGAGCTGATCCGCGAGGTCGCCGCGGTGCTGCGCAAACGGACGCGCGAGGGCGACATCCTCGGACGGCTGGGCGGCGACGAGTTCGCGATCGCGCTGCCGAGCTGCCGGCCCGACGAGGCCAACGTCGTCGCCGAGGCGATCGTCGCGGCGGTCCGCGAGCACCAGCCCGACGACGGGGAGACCCGGCCGGTCACCTGCAGCGTCGGCGTCGCCAACTTCGGCATCGACCAGTCGATGAGCTACGCGATGCTGCTCTCGGAGGCCGACACCGCGATGTACGCGGCCAAGGACGCCGGCGGCGACGGCTTCCGCGTCTTCCACCCGGACGCGATCCGGGTCACCGCCCCCAGCGGCCGCCGCTGACGGCGCACCCCCCGGAGCGCGTTCGCACTTTCCCCCCGTATAGGGCGGGAAAGTGCGAACGCCCTAGTGGGGGAGGGCGCGGCGCAGGGCCAGGACGCGGCCGGCGGCGGCGAGGAACGGGGCGCGCTTGAGGGCGCCGGCGTGCAGCTGCTTGACCAGGGCCTCGTGGCCGGCGAGGGCGCTCGGCAGGTCGTCGAAGAGGAGGAGGTCGTCGCCCGCGGCGGCGCCGTCGACCGCCGCTTCGCGCTGGCCGCCGAATTCGGCGACGGCGGCGCCGCCGAGGCTGTCGGTGATCGTCACGCCGCGGAAGCCGAGCCGGCGACGCAGCTCGCCGGTGGCGATCCGCCTGGTGAACGCGGCGGGGCGGTTCGAGAAGGCCGGGTAGGTCGCGGTCGAGAGCATCACCAGCTTGCCGCCCGCGGCGATGAAGGGGGCGTAGGGCGCCTCGTCGATCGCGCGCAGTTGCGCTTTGGAGAGCGCCAGATGCTGGGCTTCGAAGTCGGTGTTTTCGGTCGCGGTGCCGAGGCCGGGGAAGTGCTTGGCGGTCGCGGCGACGCCTCCACCTTCGAGGCCCCGGGCGAAGGGGATCGCGCTGCGCACGACGGCGGCCGGGGTTTCGCCGAAGGCGCGTTCGGTGTCGGCGATGACGCCTCCGGGGCGGCCGACGTCGAGGACCGGGGCGAGGTCGACGTTGACCCCGAGCGACTTCAGGTTGGCGGCCGTCTCCCGGCCCTGGCGGCGCGAGAAACTCGGCCCTTCGGCTCCCATCGTCGCCGCCGAGGAGTCCGGCGCGCCGTCGACCCGCTTCACCTGGCCGCCCTCCTGGTCGGTCATCACCAGTAACGGCAGCCCACCGAGGACCTTTGGGCGCGAGATCGACTGCACCGCGTCGATCAGTTCACGGCCCGCGGCGCGGCTGGGGAAGTCGACTTCGAAGAGGACGACTCCGGCGACCTTCCCGGCGTGGATCGCGTGGCGAAGTTCCGGCGTCAATCCGGTCCCGTCGATGCTGACGACGACGCGCTCCCCGGCCAGCTGCGACGGCGTCAGCCGTTCGGCGAGCGTCGGCCGCTTTTCCTCGGGCGTGGTCGAGCCGCCGGTCGAACCCGTCGATCCCCCCGATCGGTCACCCCCCGAACCGCCAGTTCCGGAGCCGCCCGCGCCGCCCCCGACGATCGCGCCCGCGGCGAGGCCCGCCGCGGCCAGCAGAGCCAAAGTCGCCAGCGCAAGCCGCCGCCGGCGCACTGTCGCTCTCTCCATGCGCCGATGGTAACCAGGCAGCACGGATCCTCCCCGCGTCGTAGCCTTGATTCGGTCGGACTCCCGAAAGGAACGCCATGGAATCTTTGATCACCCCCGCAGAAGCCCTCGCCCTCGGCCAACTCACCGATCAAGCCGAGATCGAGGCACTCGTCGAGCGCGCCTGGGAGTCCCGGGTCGAGACCTTCGGCGACTCCACCGACATGTGCTCACTGGTCAACGCGAAGTCCGGCGGCTGCGCCGAGGACTGCGGCTTCTGCGCCCAGTCGCGCTACGCCGACGCCGACACCGTGATGCACGCGATGATGGAGCCGGAGCAGATCCTCGAACACGCGAAAGCCGCCGAGGCCGCCGGAGCGCACCGCTTCTGCATGGTCACGCAGGGCCAGGGGCTCTCCAAAAAAGACTTCCAGAAGATCCTCGAAGGCGCCGAACTCGTCGCCGAGAAGACGAACCTGAAGCGCTGCGCCTCGATCGGCCACATGTCGGCGGAGCGGGCGAAGGCGCTGAAAGAGGCCGGGATCCAGCGGGTCCACCACAACGTCGAGTCGGCCAAGTCGTATTACCCGGAGGTCTCGACGACGGTCCGCTACGAGGGACGCCTGCGCACGATCCAGGCGGTCAAGGAGGCGGGCCTCGAGACCTGCGTCGGCGGCATCCTCAACCTCGGCGAGACCGAGGAGCAGCGGGTCGAGATGGCCTTCGAGCTCGCCGACATCAACCCGACCTCGGTGCCGATCAACCTCCTGATCCCGAAGGAGGGCACCAAATTCGGCGACCGCGAGGTGATGGAGCCGATCGACGTCGTCAAGTGGATCGCGATCTTCCGCCTGATCATCCCGGGGGCGCTCTTCCGGCTCTGCGGCGGCCGGGTCGAGAACCTCGGTGAGCTGCACCAGATGGCGGTCAAGGCCGGCCTGAACGGCGTGATGATGGGCAACTTCCTCACCACGCTCGGCGCCGAGCCGGCCGAGGACCGGGCGATGTTCGAGGAGCTGGGCCTGAACGTGGCGCGCCAGGACGACAACGGCGCGAACCCCCGTCCCGACAACCGCTCGGGCTGGCTCGAGGGCGAGAGCCCGGCGACGCCGATGGAGACGCTGATCGACCGCCAGGAAGAGGCGCCGATGTGGGATCCGTCGACCCAGCTGCGCGTCGTCAAAAAGGGCGAGCGCACCCCGTCGTACCCGACCGCGGCCTGAGAGCACGGTCGTGACCGACGTCGCCGCCCGGCTGGAGGAGCTGCGCGACCGCGGCCTCTACCGGCGGCTGCGTCTGATCGAGGGGCCACAGGGACCGCGCGTCACCCTCTCCGGCCGCGAGGTCCTTCTGCTCTGCTCGAACGACTACCTCGGCCTCGCCGCCGACCGGCGCGTCCGCGAGGCCGCCGCCGAGGCGGCGCTGCGCTGGGGCGCCGGGGCGGGCGCCTCCCGGCTGATCAGCGGCACGATGCAGCCGCACCGGGAGCTCGAGGCCGCCCTCGCCGCCTTCAAGGGCTACGACCGTGCGCTCCTCTTCGGCTCCGGCTACCTGGCGAACACGGGGACGATCGCGGCGCTCGCGGGCCCCGGCGAGGTCGTCTTCTCCGATGAGCTGAACCACGCCTCGATCATCGACGGCTGCCGGCTCTCGCGGGCCGAGACCGTCGTCTACCGCCACAACGACGTCGATCACCTGGAGTCACTGCTGCGGAGCGCGCCCGGTACCCCGGCGCTGATCGTCACCGACGGGATCTTCTCGATGGACGGCGACGTCGCCCCGCTGCCGGAGCTGCTCGAGCTGGCGCACCGCTACGGGGCGCGGCTGATGGTCGACGAGGCGCACGCGACCGGGGCGCTCGGCCCGGGTGGCCGCGGCTCGGTCTCCGCGGCGGGGCTCAGCGGCGAGGTCGACATCGTGATGGGGACGATGGGCAAGTCGCTCGGCTCCTACGGCGCCTACGTCTGCGCCAACGAGGAGACGATCGACTACCTCGTCAACCGGGCGCGTCCGTTCGTCTTCTCGACCGCCCCGTCGCCGCCGATCGTCGGCGCCGCGCTGGCGGCCCTCGGCATCCTCGAAGCCGAGCCGGAGCGGGTCGACCGGCTAATGGCGAACGCGCAGGTGCTGCGCGAGGCGCTGACGGCGGAGGGACTCAAGATGGGCGACTCGACCACCCAGATCGTGCCGATCGAGATCGGCGAGGCGGAGCCGACGATGGCGCTCTGCGAGCGGGCGCTCGAACGCGGCGTCTTCGCCCAGGGGATCCGCCCGCCGACGGTACCCGAGGGCTCCTCGCGGCTGCGCTTCACGGTGATGGCGACGCACGACCCCGAGGACCTGCGACGGGCGGCGCGCGAGGTCGGCGCGGCGGCTCGCGAGATCGGCCTGCTCAAGGCCCCCACCCTGGCCGGCTGATGGGGATCACCCGCGGACAGTGGAAACTGGCGCCGCTGAAAGTCGAGGTCGGCGAAGAGGCCGCGATCGAGCAGCAGCGCCGCGCGCCGGGCATCTTCGTCACCGGGACGGGCACCGAGATCGGCAAGACGATCGTCGCCGCGGCGCTCGCCCGCTCGATCGCCGACCACGGCCAGAGCGTCGCCGTCTTCAAGCCCGCGCTGACCGGCATGGATGAATTCCCGGATTACGACGAAGCCGCGGCGAAGGGCGCCGAGTCGATCGTCGGCCTGCCCGACCACGCGATCCTGCGGGTCGCGGCGCGCTCGTCCCAGAGCGACGACGAGATCGCCCCCTACCGCTTCGACCCGCCGATGTCGCCGCACCTGGCGGCGGGACTGGCGGGCGTCGAGATCGACCCCGACCGGGTGATCAGGGCGGCCCACGCCGCGGCGGCCGGGGTCGACGCGATCGTCTGCGAGGGCGCCGGCGGCCTGCTCGTCCCGCTCTCCCCCACCTGGACGATGCGCGCCTGCGCGGTCGAGCTCGGCTACCCGCTGGTGGTCGTCTCCCCGCCTGGCCTCGGCTCGATCAACCACACCCTGCTGACGGTCGAGTCGGCCCGCTCGGTCGGCCTCAAAGTCGCCGCGATCGTCCTCAACCCCTGGCCTTCCGAGCCGACCCCGATCGAGGCCGACAACCGCGAGACGATCGCCGCCCTCAGCAACGTCCCCGTCCTCACCCTCCCCCAGCTCGACCTCACCGACCTGAGCACCTGGCCCCACCTCCACCTCCCGTGACACCTCGCTGTTGATGGGCCGAAAACTCAACTATGTCTTGAGTTTTCGGCCCGTCAACACGGGGGTGTGACGGAGGTGGGTCAGGTGGGGACGATGACGTCGAGGAAGCCGGGGGTCAGTTCGACGGTGAAGCCCGCGGACTCGGCGATTGACGCCGCCGCCTCGGGGGACTCGGGGGCTTTCTTCGCCTCCAGAAGCGCTCTCGCGACTTCGCCGCGTGTCGCCTTCGCCATGTGGCTCACCGGTTTGCGCTTCCCCTTCACCTCGCTGAACGCGCGGACGTGGACGAGCGTCGCCCGCTTCGGCTTCCAGGCCGCCGAGTAGGCGCCGGAGCGCATGTCGACGACCAGGGTTCCCGGTTTGTCGGGGAGCGCCTCGGCGAGTGCCGGGCGCCAGAAGGCGGCGAGGCCGCCGATCCCGTCCAGCTTCGCTTTCGCCGAGAACCGGTAGTAGGGGATCTCGTCCCCGGGTCTCAGCACTCCCCAGAGCGCCGAGGCGATCAACACTCGCCCCTGCGCCCGCTTGGGCAGGTCCGGCAGCCGCAGACGGTCGTACAAGACGCCCGTGTAGACGGCGGCCGCCGGGCCCGCCGGGGCGGAGCTCAGCTCCGCGTCAACGGCGACCTCGGCCGCCTGGCCCGGGGAGACCGCGAGCATCGAGACCGCCCGCTCGACTGGCAGCTCCGCGAGCGCGGCGAGCGCCCCAAGCAACCTCTGCCTCGACGGCGTCAGCGTGCCTGCGTAGGCGAGCTTGCTTAGATCGACGGGCGGCCCCGTCGTCGGAGCGGTCTTCCCCTCCGAGGGGGGCAAAAGAATCAACATCGGTGGTGGACATTAGGCCTCCTTCAAGTGCTGGTACGTCTTCGCGATGTCCTCGCGGTCCATCAGGGCCTCGACGGCTGCGTCGAGCTTGCGGCGTTGGGTGGCGGTGAGGGTCGCGGCGAAGGCCTCGAGGCCGTTCCGCTTCACCGTCGTCAGGGTCTCGACCAACTCGCGGCCGTCGGCGGTTATCCGCACCAGGCGCACACGACGGTCGGTCGGGTCCTCCACTCGCGTCGCCAGCCCCTTCTTGACCAGGCCGTCGACGGCGCGGCTCATCGCCGGCAGCGACGAGCCGAAAAGCTCGGCCAGGTCGGTGACCTGCCAGGTCGAGGGGCAGTTGCCGAGGCCGCCCAGCTCGAGCAGCGCCTTGCACTGGGTCGAGCTGAGACCGCTCTCCTCCACCACCCGCAGCTGGTTGCCACGGTCGTAGAGGAAGACGTGGCGCATCAGGGCGCAGATCCGGGCGGCGGTATCGCGGGCCTCGGGCCCGACGTCCGCACCCGCATCGGCACTCTGGGTGCGCTCAAGGGTCTTGACATCGCTTGCTTGCATGGACGTAATTGTTGCACGGACGCAACCTTTCCGCAAGTGCAATGGTTGCGGCGCTGGTAGGGATCGGGGACGGGAGCGTCCCTTTAGGGTTGATCCGAT
>DAIQOT010000081.1:13875-14710 GCA_036787695.1 Solirubrobacterales bacterium
TTCGGAATCGGCCACGACCGTGCAGCCTAATCGGGCCGGCACGGTCTCGGTCGCCCCGCTCACGGCGTCCCGCAGGGTCAGGCTCTCCAGGTGGTCCTGGCCGCCCGCCTCAACGACCTCGACCAGCAGTTCGTCTGGCACCCCTTCACCCAGCAGCAGGGATGGAGCGAGGAGACGCCGCTGATGATCGAGCGCGGCGAGGGCGTCTACCTCTACGACGTCGACGGCAACCGCTACATCGACGGCACCTCCTCGCTCTGGTGCAACGTCCACGGCCATCACCACCCGGTCCTCGACGCCGCCGCCAAGGCCCAGTTCGACAAGGTCGCCCACTCGACGATGCTGGGACTGTCCCACCCCGGCGCCACCGAGCTGGCGGAGCGGCTGATCGAGATAGCGCCGGAGGGGCTGCAGCGGGTCTTCTACTCAGACTCCGGCTCGACCGCCGCCGAGATCGCCTTGAAGATGGCCTTCCAGTACCACCAGCAGCGCGGCGACACGGCGCGGACCCGCTTCGTCCGCATGCGCGAGGCCTACCACGGCGACACGATCGGGTCGGTCTCGGTCGGCGGCATCGGCCTCTTCCACGCGACCTACAAACCGCTCCTCTTCGAGACCCTGGCGGCGGAGCCCGGCGACGCGGCGCAGATGGAGCAGCTGCTGAGCGCGCACGAGGGCGAAGTCGCGGCGGTGATCATGGAGCCGCTGGTCCAGGGCGCCGGCGGCATGATCGTCCACCCCGAGGGCTATCTGCGGGCGGTCCGCGAGCTCTGCGACAAGCACGGCGTGCTGCTGATCTGCGACGAGGTGGCGACCGGCTTCGGCCGCACCGGGA
>DAIQOT010000082.1:0-14614 GCA_036787695.1 Solirubrobacterales bacterium
GACGTACTCGAAGGCGAAGCCCTTCGGCGCCTCTTCGATGAGGAAGACGATGAAAGCGGGCGAGAAGAGCTCGTGGAACCAGACGTCGTCGCGCTTGGACGAGGCGTAGACGCGGTAGCAGCCGTCGAATTCGGCGCTGCCGAGGTCGACCCGGTCGCCTTCGCCGATCAGCGCCGCGGCGGCGCGCCCGAGCAGCCCCTCGTCCGCGGCCCGGTGGCAGAGCATCCAGGGCACGAACCGCTTCGCCTTCGGCACGTGGGTGACGGCGACCGTGAAGTGCTCGTCGTCGCCGCGGCTGACCAGCGCGATCTTCGCTTCGACGTATTTCGAGAGCCAGCCTCCGGCGAGCGCGTCGACGCTGTGGACCTCGCCCTCGGCGAGCAGCGGCGTCGTCCGCGGCAGGTGGGCACCCGCTTCGACGGTGAGGCCGTGGGCGGCCGCCCAGGCGGTGAGTCCCTCGACCCCGTCGGCATCTGCCATGACATCCGTATACCACTCGATACTTCTGCGCGATGTCGCGACGCAGGCCGGTCAAACACGCGGGGCACGAGGTGATGGCGGTCGCCCGCGGGTCGAGCAAGACCCACTACCACCTGCGCCGCCGCATCTCGATCATCTTCGGCACGACCGCCGTCTTCGCGGTGATCTGCACCCTGCTCGTCTTCCTCGTCGAGCACAAGGCCCACGGGACCGAAATCCACAATCTCTGGGACTCGTTCATCTTCACGACCTCGCAGCTCCTCACCGGATCCTCGGTCGCCAACCCGTCTACCGACCTCGGCAAGATCCTCGAGTTGGTCTTCGACCTCTGGGCGATCACCGTCGTCGCCTCCCTCGCGGGCTCCTTCGGCGCCTTCTTCCACGCCCGCAGCAAAGAGATGAACGACGAGATGGAGAAGGCCGAGGCGCTGCTGAAGCGGAGGGTCCCGGGGGAGCATCGGCCGCCGCCGAGCGCCGGCGCCGGCGCCGCTACGCGACCAGGTCGGTGACGTCGAAGAGCCCGTCGGCGTTGGGCTGAAGGCGAGCGGTGCGGCGGGGGGTCGCGGTGCCGGGGCGCAGGGTGTCGAGACGGAGCTCGGTCGGGGTGGCGCCGCGGCGGCCGCCGGTCGACTCGACCTCGAGCAGGACGAACGGCCCGATCGCGGAGTGAGCCTCGCCCGCGGCGAGCGACTGCCAGCGGGCATCGACTTCCTCGCGCAAGCGTTTCGCACCCGCGGCGTCGATGAACGCCGCCTCGCCGAGCCGCCAGACGTCGAGCGCGAGGCCGTCGCTCACACCTTCCCCGGGTGAGACGGCGATCGGCGCGCCCGCGGCGTCCCCACTCGTCGTTGCCGCGCTGGCCCGGTCGGCGGCCGGCGAGGCCACGCGCGGCTCGTCGAGTAACCGCGGCAGCGCGAGCGTCAGCCGCGCTTCGGCCGGGACGTAGCCTCGGCCGGTCAACAGCGCGAGGCGGTCGTGCTCGATGCGTCTCGCCTCGCGGCGCGCTCGCGCGTCGACCAGCGTCCCGAGGGCGCCGAAGGCCGCGCCCGCGGCGAGGATCACCAGGGCGACGACCGGCGCCGCGGTCGGTTCTAGGGCCACGCCGGAGCTCGCCAGCTCGATCGCCGCCACCACCGCGACCAGCACCAGCGGCAGGACGACGACGATCCGCTGGGTCGCCCCGCGCAGGCGCGCGACGATGCTCATCACGATCAGGAGGACCGCGGCGACCACGAGCGGCAGCGCCGTCTCGACCAGTTCCTTGTTGCTCACCGCGGTGTCGCGGTGGAGCAGGGCGATGCAGTAGTAGGCGGTGGTCGAGACCGCGACGAGGACGGCGACGATCGTGATCGCTTCGAACACCGCGAAGCCCGCCCGACGCCGGCCGACGAAGAAGAGCCCGAAGATCGTCCCCGCGCCGAGCCCGCTGGCGAGCGGGATCAGGCTCTGCAGGGCGGCGCGGTCGCTGGCGCCGAGCGCCGTGGCGAGAAGCAGGTGCGCGTTCACCCCGGGACGGATACCGAACCGTCCGGCCGGCACTTTCGACCCCCTACGCTGAAACGGTGCCCTACGCCCTCGGACAGCGCCTCTTCGTCCACCACGTCTTCGGCCGCGGCGTCGTCGGCCTGATCGCCGTCGTCGCGATCATCCTTCTGATGCGCTTCTGGCCCCTGATCATCCGCTGGTGGGAACACCGCTGATCGTCGAGGGAGGCACGTCGCGGTCAGGCTCTCGAACAGCTGTCTACGCCGATCGAATAAGCCTTCTCGTGCAATAGCATCGCGCCCGATGAGACGCAGTCTCTTTGTCGTGATCGCGGTGGCGTTGCTCGGGTTCACCGCCTCGGCCTCGGCGGCGCCGAGCTGGCTGGCGCCGAGCGAACTCGCGGCGGGAGGCCCGATCGAGCAGCCCGGGAACGCCTTGCTTGAATGGCCCCCCTCGATCGCGGTCGATGGAGAAGGGAACGCCACCGTCGTCACCAGCCGCGACCCGGCATCGGGATTCGTCACCCTGGGAATCTCGCGGCCCGCCGGCGGTCCGTGGGAGCCTCCTGCGGAACTCTCGCGAACGGGCGAAAACTCCGTCGCTCCGCAGGTGGCCTTCGACGCGGCGGGGGACGAGACGGCCATCTGGTCGAACTTCGAGTCCTCAAAAGGGTCGATCATGTCGGCGACCCGGCGGGCGGACGGCGCCTGGGGAGAACCCGTGGCGATCTCGGCACCCGGTGCACAGTTCAACCTCAACTCCCTCGCGGTCGCGCCCGGCGGCGAAGCGACCGCCGTCTGGGTCGCCCAAGTCGGGCCCGAAGAAGATGTCGTCGAGGCGTCATCGAGGCCCGCGGGCGGTGCCTGGGAGGAACCGGTCGAACTCTCGGCCGTGGCGACGGGGCCGATACCTTTGCCCGCCGCGGACGACGCGCGCGTGGCGACCGACGCCGCAGGCGACCTGACCGCCGTCTGGGCCTTCGGCCCAACGCCGGAATCCACGATCCAGGTGGCGAGGAGGCCCGCGGGCGGAACCTGGGGGAAACCGACGACTGTCTCCGCTACGGACGCTTTCGCGGGATCGCCTGTCCTGGCCGTAAACGCGGGCGGCGACGCCGACCTGGCCTGGACCTCGCAGTCGGACGACTTCAGCGAATTCTCGATCCAGTCCGCCACCTCCGTGGCGGGCGGCCCCTGGGAACCCCACGCCGTCGTCGCCCACCTCTCCACCGACGTAGGCGTCGGCGGGCTCGCGATGGACCCCGCGGGCGAAGCGACGGTGATCTGGTTGCAGGTCGGCTCACCCGGGGCGACGGTGGAGACGGCGAGCCGCGCGGCCGGCGGTGACTGGGGGCCGGCCGTGCGGCTGGGCGGCGGCAAATCCGCGGAAGAACCCGATGTCGCCTACAGAGGAGATGAACCGGTCGCGATCTGGCACCAGTGGGAAGAAGGGGGCGCGAACGTGATCGATACCGCCGGCAGGTCCGACGATGGGACCTGGGGTGCGCCGACCGACATCTCCTCGGGCGACGCCCGCTTCGTCGAGGCCCCAGAGCTCGCCTTCGATGCCGAAGGAGAGGGGATCGCCGCCTGGTACTCGAGCGAGGGAGAAGGAAACGACCCCGAATACGAGGTCGAAGCCGCCGGCTACGACGCCGCCGGGCCGCGCCTCGGCTCGGCCTCGATTCCCACGACCGGCACGGCGGGGACGCCGGTCGACTTCTCGGCGTCGCCGCTCGACGTCTGGTCGGGAGTAGGCGCGACGGAATGGACCTTCGGCGACGGCGGCTCGGCGGGCGGGCCGTCGGCCTCCCACACCTACGCGAGCCCGGGCACCTACGCGGTGACCCTGCGCTCCACCGACCTGGTCGGCAACGCGAGCACCGTCACGGGGACGATCACGATCGGCCCCGCGCCGCCGACGGCCGCGGAATCCCCGCCGCCGATTCCCACGGTGAGTACGAGCACCTCGGCGCCACCGAAGGAGGGACGGCCTCGTGTCGACCTCCGCTACACGCCGAACCGTCCCCACCACCCGAACCCCTCGGGCGGTCCGCGCTACACCTTCCACTTCTCCGACCCGACCGGTAGGGCCACCTTCTGGTGCCGACTGGACCGGGCGCCGTTTCGCCGCTGCGACTCGCCGAAGGTCTACCGCGGCCTACGTCGGGGTCCCCACGTCTTCCGCGTCAAGGCGCTCTCGCCGACGTCCGGCTCCTCGCCGATCCGCACCGTTCACTTCGCCGCCGGCCGGCACGGCTGAGCCGCCGCGCCCCGACGCGGGGCGCCGACTACACCTGTCGATCGGCGAAGGCGGCGGCGGTGCCGGCGGCGATTGCGGTCACGGCGGCTACCGAGGGCCAGGGGCCGATCTTTTTCGCCAGGGGGTGCGATCCGCCGAAGGCGGCGACGTAGGTCAGGCCCAGGGGGAGGGTCAGCTTCACGCCTCCGGTGCGGGCCCACTCGCGGGCGCACCAGGCGCCGCAGGCGGCGTAGAAGAGGCCGCCGAACTCGCGCCGGCCGCTGTATTTTGCGATCGCGAAGCCGCCGACCAGGCCGGTGGCGACGACGGGGGCGGTGGGTGGCTTGGGCATGCAGCAATCCTCGCAGGCCGGCCCGTTTAACGACCAAACGTCAAGTAGGGACGGTGTTCTGTCGAAAAAAGGTGTGAAAAGTCATGCCTTTCAACCCTTTCGCCATCGAGCGCGACGATCCGATCGAGCGCGCCCGCCACACAGCTTCGGTCAGCCGGGTCGTCCTCGGCGTCTTCGGGATCGCCCTGATCCTCGACCGCCCCGAGGCCCTGCCGCTCCCCGCCGCCGGGGTCGCCGGCTTCGCCGTGATCGTCGTCACCGCGTTCCTCCAGCTCGCCAACCTGCGCATCGTCTGGACCCAGGTCGAGGAGTCCTTCGCCGCCACCGCCGCGATCCTGATCATCGGCGTGCAGGACGAGCGGGTGAACGCGATCAACCTGCTCTGGCTGGTCGCGCTGGCCGCCGGGATGATGGCCCGCGGCGGTCGCGTCCACTGGATCGGCCGGGCCGTCGTGCTCGGGGCGCTGGCGCTGCCGATCGTCCGCTCGGGCGCCCTCAGCCTCGAATACGCCGCCTTCTGCGCCTCCGTCGTCGCCCTGCAGCTGTCCGCCGGCCGCCTGACGATGGAGTTCAGCCGCCTCCTCCGCCAGGCCCGCCACGACGCCGAAAACGCCGAAACGCTGCTGCTCGCCGGCGAAATCGCCTCCCGCGTGATCCAGCGCGAGGAAGTCGCGATGCGCGACGGCGCCTCCGTCGACCTCCGCCCGGCCTCCCCCGGCCCGGCCCCGCCGCCGAGCGACGCCGAGGTCGCCCGCACCCGCGCCGCGCTCGCCCGCCTGATCGCCGGCGACGGCCTGCGGATGGTCGTCCAGCCGATCGTCGACCTGCGCTGCGGGCGCGTCCATGCCTACGAGGCGCTCGCGCGCTTCGGCCGCCGGCGCACCGACCACAGCCCGCTGCACTGGTTCGCGATCGCCGATGAGCTGGGCGAACGCGAGGCGCTCGAGCGGGCCTGCCTGCGCGCCGCGCTGGAGCTCTTCGAACGCCGCCCGGCCGGCGCCCGCCTCGCCGTCAACCTCTCGATCCCCGCCCTCCTCGACCCCGCCACCTTCGAGCTGCTCGACGACTTCGCCGCGAGCCGGCGCGACGGCCTCGAGGGGCTGATCGTCGAGATCACCGAGGAGACGCTGGTCGGCAGCACGCGCGAGGTGCTGCGGGTCGGCGACACGCTGCGCGAGCTCGGCGCGCGGCTCGCCGTCGACGACGTCGGCGCCGGCTACTCGGGCCTGCGGCAGATCATCGAGGTCCTCCCCGACTACCTGAAGCTCGACCGCTCGCTCGTCTCCGACATCGACTCCGACCCCGACCGGGCCGCGCTGGTCAGCGCGATCGCCGGGTACTCCCGCCACGTCCGCAGCCTGCTCGTCGCCGAGGGGATCGAGCGCGAGGAGGAGCGGCGGACGCTCGAATCGCTCGACGTGCCGCTGGCGCAGGGCTTCCACCTGGCGATGCCTGGGGAGCCGTGGCCGGAGGTCGCGGTGGCAGCGCACCGTGAGGACGAGCCGGAGTTCTCGGTCAGCGGCCCGACCCGCGGCGGCGCGCCCGCCGATCGTTAGCCTCTGAGGCCGATGCCCGCACCGAGTCGCGACGAAGCCTGGGAGCTGTTCTGCGAGTGGACCGAGTCCGAGTCGCTGCGGCGGCACGTGCTCGGGGTCGAAGCGGCGATGGTCGCCTACGCGGGGCGCTACGGCGAGGACGAGGAGCTCTGGGCGGCGACCGGGATCCTCCACGACCTCGACTACGAGAAGCACCCGGACCTCGAGACCGGCCACCCGCGGGTGGCGCTGGCGCTGTTCGAGGAACTGGGCTACCCGCCGGAGCTGATCGACGCGGTCGCCGGGCACGCGCCGTACCTCGGGGTGCCGCGTGAGACGCGGATGTCGAAGACGCTCTTCGCGGTCGACGAGCTGAGCGGGTTCATCGGCGCGGTGGCGATGGTGCGGCCGACCGGGATCGCCGGGATGAGCCCGAAATCGGTGAAGAAGAAGATGAAACAGCCGAGCTTCGCCGCCGCGGTCAGCCGCGACGACATGCGGCTCGGGGCCGAGGAGATGGGCGAGGACTTCGACGGGCACCTGGCCTTCGTGATCGCGGCGCTCGAACCGCGCGCCGAGGAGCTCGGGCTGACTGGCCAGGCGGCCAACACGAGTGACGCCGCCGCCGAGGCATAGGATCAACGCGTGGCCCTCTTCAACGTCACGGTCCGTGCCCACTTCAGCGAGTCGACGATCGACGAGCTGACCTCGCACGGCGTCTACTGGGTGCAGGGCGCGCCCGACGAGGAAGGCACCAACCGCCGCCGCCATCACCTGCGCGTGCAGGCCGACAATTGCGACGACGCGGTCGAACGGGCCCGCAAGGACGTCGTCGACGCGGGCGGCGACGGCACTCAGGTCGAGTGCGGCGGCCCGGTCTACACCTGAGCGCCTAGGCGCGCCGCGGGTCCGGGGGCGCTTCGCGGTCCCCGACGTTTGGACGAGGGGCGTTGTTTGGTGGTCTGAGGCGAGGGTACGAACCAGCCTCCGAGGAGAAACCTTGGCCGCGCCGCGGTTGCGACGCGCGACGACCCCGACCCAGGAGGTTTTGCTGTGACCATCGTCTGGATCCTCATCGTGATCATCCTCGTCCTGCTCGTGATCGCCCTCGCCCGCCGCGTCCTCTAGACGGCGGGAAAGCGGCGGCTTTTACCGCTGCTTCACCTCGATCCCAGCTTCGCCCGCCACCCTCGCCTCATGCAGAAGAGAGAACAGAGGAGAGGGATGGCACAGATCCTGGTCATAACCGACACGTCCGAAGTCGACGGTGAGGTCGTCTACCGCGAGAGCGTGGGCGCGGTCCACCTCGAAGGCCACGCGGGCGCCCAGCTGGTCGAGCGACTGCGCTGGGCGGTCCGCGACGCCCAGGTGGCGGAGCACCGGGCGATGCTGAAGGCGGTCGAGACGGTGGGCGAGGAGCAGCCCGCGGCCTGAGCCCCGCCCGGCCGCCGGCGCGGTGAGTTCGCACTTTCCCGCGCATACCGCGGGTTTCTGCGAACTCATTTCGTGCGCGCCGTTTTCGCGTCACGTATAGTGACGCGAAATGACCACGCGGACCTATCGGCAGACCCGGCGCGCCGACGCGACCGAGCGGACGCGGGCGGCGATCCTTCTCGCCGCCCGCGAGCTGTTCCGCGAGGACCCGGGGTTCGATCCCTCGCTGGAGGCGCTCGCCGAGCGGGCCGGGGTCAGCACCCGCACGGTGATCCGCCAATTCGGCTCCAAGGAGGGAGTGCTGGAGGAGGCGATCACGGCGGGGGTCGAGGACGCGGCGGTGACCCGCCACGCCGAGCCCGGCGACGTCGCCGGCGCGGTCCGCGCGATCGTCACCCACTACGAGGGGATGGGCGACGAAGTGATGCGCTGGCTGGCCCTCGCCGATCGGCTGCCGATGGTCCGTCGGGTCACCGAGCGCGGCGTCGAGACGCACCTCGAGTGGGTCGACGCGGTCTTCGCGCCAGACCTAGAGGGCCTGTCGCGGGCCGCCCGCAAAGCGAGGCGCGCCGCTCTCGCGACCGCGACCGACGTCTACGTCTGGCACCTCCTGCGCCGCCGCGAAGGGCTGGGACGCGAGGCGACCGAGAGCGCGATGCTCGCCATGGTCGAAGCGGCGCGCGGATTGAGCCAGGGCGCGCCTACGAGGGCGGCGCGGGGAGCCGCGCGAGGAGCAGGGACGGCGGGCGAGGGCGCGCCGGCGAAGAGCGCCCGCAGCGGAGCAAGCGCCGGCTCGGCGTCGGCGAGGGCACCGCGGGGAGCCGCGTGAAGGTCCTCGCCTACACCTCGCCCGCCCGCGGCCATCTGACGCCGATGATGGGGCCGCTCTTGGAGCTGCGCCGGCGCAGCGCGGAGGTCCACGTCCGCACGCTCGCCGCCGGGGTCGAGAACGTCCGCGCCGCCGGGATCGAGGCGGAGCCGATCGCCGCCACGATCGAGGAAGTCGCCCACGACGACCACGAGGCGCGCGTCCAACTCACCTCCGGCGCCCGCTCCTTCCGCACCCTGCGGCGCCGCGCCAAGCACGAGGTCCCCGACTTCGAAGCGGCGCTCGCGGCGGTCCAGCCTGACCTCGTCATTGTCGACTCGACCACCTTCGGCGCCAAGGCCGTGGCCGAGCGCGAGGGCCTGCGCTGGGCGGTCTCGCAGCCCTCGTTCATCGAAGGGCCGGCCGCCGACGGGACGCCGTTCGGGCTCGGGCTGCGGCCGATGGGTGGCATGGTCGGACCGCTGCGCAACCGCGCTCTCAGCGGCCTCGCCGATCACTTCGACCAACACCACCGCCTGCCCGCCGTCAACGCCGGACGCCGCGCGGCGGGGTTGCCGGAACTGGAGCGCGCCGCCGAATTCCACCACCGCGCACCGCTCACCCTCTACTTCACCGCCACTCCGCTCGACTACCCGCGCCGGCTGCCGCCGAGCGTCGTCTCGATCGGGCCGAGCCTCTGGGACCCGACCGCCGCCGAGACGGTCGAGCTACCGCCGGGCGACAAGCCCCTGGTGCTGGTCGGCTGCTCCTCGGAGTTCCAGGACGACGGCGCGATCGCCGCCGGCGCGCTCGCCGGGCTGAGAGACCGCTACCGCCTCGTCGTCACCACCGCGGGGGTCGACCCGGCGAGCCTCGGCGACCACGGCGACGCGCTCGTCGCCCGCTACTTCCCCCACGTGCCGATCCTGCGCGAGGCGTCGGTCGCGATCTGCCACGGCGGCATGGGCATCACCCAGAAGGCTCTGGCCTTCGGCGTCCCGGTCTGCGTCGTCCCCTGGGGCCGCGACCAACTCGACGTCGCCGCCCACGTCGTCGCCTGCGGTGCCGGCACCCGAGTCGGCCGCCGCCGCCTGACCCCCGAGCGACTCGCCGCCGCGGTCGACGAGGCGATGACCTGCCGCCCCGGCGCCGCAAGGGTCAAAGCGGGATTCGAGGCGACGGGCGGAGTCGCGACCGCCGCGGACCGCCTCGAAGCCCTCCTCCTCTGAGCGCGTTCGCAGAAACCCGCGAATAGCGCGGGAAAGTGCGAACGCACTCGGGGCCGCACCTTGGTGAGTTCGCAGAAACCCGCGGTATGCGCGGGAAAGTGCGAACGCACTCGGCGGCGCGCCCGATGAGTTCGCAGAAAGGGTCGCTATGCGGCCGAAAGTGCGAACTCACCTGTGGGCGCTGGCCCGGCGACGGCTAGGGGCGCTGGAGAAGGCCGGAGGCGTCGTCGGTGACAGCCATCTCGGCGACGCGGAAGTGCATCTTCTTGCCGGTCGCGGTCATCGGCAGGGAGTCGACGAGGCGGTAGGCGCGGGGGCGCTTGTAGTCGGCCAGCATCGGATGGTCGCGGCAGTGGGCGTCGAGAGCCGCGACGGTCAGGTCCTCCGGTGCGTCGGCCGGCACCACGTAGGCGACGATCAGTTGGCCCCAGCGCTCGTCGGGGAGACCGACCACACAGGAGTCCGCGACGCCGGGATGCTCGTTCAGAACCTCCTCGACCTGCACCGGGTGGACGTTCTCGCCGCCGCTGATCAGCATGTCGTCGCCGCGGCCGATGATCGTCACGAAGCCCTCGGCGTCCCAGGTCGCGAGGTCGCCGGTGTGGAACCAGCCGTCGCGGAAGCGCGCCGCCCCCTCCTCCGGGTTATTCACGTAGGCGTACCCCGCCTTCGGCGTGCGGACGACGACCTCGCCGACCTCCTCGCCGTCGCGGGCCACCGGGTCGCCTGGGTCCGCTCCGTCGCCGTCGCCTTGTCCGGGGCGCGCGACGACCACGTCGTCGTCGGTGCAGGCGCGCCCTGCCGAGCCGGCGTGCGCGGGCAGGTCGGTCGGCCGCAGGAAGGTGTTCCAGAACGACTCGGTCGTGCCGTAGCCGTTGAAGATCCGCGGGGTCAGGACCTCCTGGTAGACGAGGCAGGCCTCGCGCTCGAGCGGCGCGCCCATCGTCACGATCCCGCGCAGGGTCGAGAGGTCGCGAGACGCGCGGCGCTGCTCCTCGGCCAGCATCGCCAGGTTGGTCGGCGCGCCGACGAGGAAGGTGAGGCCGCGCTCGGCGACCAGGTCGAGGACCCGCGCCGGGTCGAACGCCCGCAGCGAGATCGACTGCGCGCCGACGTAGAAGACCGGGTTCGGGCCGCCCGAGTAGAGGCCGCCGCGGTGGAACCACGGGGTCATGTTGAGGGTGCGGTCGTCGGGCGCCAGCGGGAAGTGCATGATCACGTCGTGGGCGCTCATCACCTCGACCACGTCGTTGAGCGAGACGCCCTTCGGCAGCCCGGTCGTGCCTGAGGTGTAGAGGCGGGTCGTCTCGCCGTAGACGTCGCGGTCGGGGTGGGGCGGCGGCGCGGCGTCGGTGGCGAGGAGCGCGTCGAAGGTCGTCTCGGCTCCGTCTCCGTCGCCAGATGCCCCGTCTCCGGCCGGAGCGACGACCGCGGTCCAGCCCGGCTCGTGGGACGCCAGCGACAGTGCCTCGCGCGCCTGCGGTCCCAGCTCCGTGTCGAAGATGAACGCCGCCGGGAGAGAGTCGTCGAGAACGTGCGCGGTTTCGCCGGCCGAGAGGCGGAAGTTGATCGGCGTCGCGACCGCGCCGAGGCGCAGCGCGGCGAGCCAGCAGAGCGCGAACTCGGGACCGTTGAAGAGCTGGAAGACGACCGTCTCCCCGGGCCGCACGCCGCGCGCCGCGAACTCGCTCGCCAGCCGCTCGACGTCGCGCCAGAGCTCGGCGTAGGTCCAGGCGCGCGCCCCCTCGGCCTCGCTCAGCGCGGGCTGGTCGGCGAAGCGGCTCGCGTTGCGGGCTACCCCGGCGAGGTAGCCGAAATCGCGCTCGAAGACGCCGCGGAAGCTGGTGGGGTCGTACTCGTACAAGGGCTGGCTTTCCTCGCGGCGAACTCTATTCGGCGCTAGGTTGCGCCCCGCCCCACCCGCGTCCCAGACCCCCTAGACGGAGAACATCTTGCCCGCACGCCGCCGCCCGTCCCTGCTCATGGCCCTCATCGTCGGGGCGGTTGTCGCCCTCGCCGCCCTCCCGGGCGCCGCGTTCGCCAATGGTGGCAGCGGGAGCGTGACCTTCGTCCCCAAGGTCACGAGCACCGGGACGATCCGCGGCACGGTGCCGATGGCGGGCATGAACGTAGTCCTGATGGCGGCGAAGCCGGGCGCCAAGTCGCCCACCAAGCTCGGGAGCACGCGCAGCGACCGCCACGGCGAATTCGAAATCGACTACCGCGGCAACGAAGCGGCGAGCGTCAAGTACCTGCTCGCGACGCGCCCCGGCGGGGCTGCCGAAGCGGGCTTCCCGGTCGACGGGCAGAGCTACCGCCTGGCGCTGGCGCTCGGTGCGGGCGAGCCCTACGGACCGATGAAGGTGACGGAGCGCACGACCGTCGCGATGGGCTTCGCGATGGCGCAGTTCATCGGTGCCGGGGATCGCGTCGCGGGGACGAACCCGGGGCTGAAGAACGCCGCCGCGATGAGCGCCGATCTGGTCAAGACCGACGGCGGCATCAGCAAAGTGCTTTTCAGGTTCCCCAACGCCGGCTTGACCTCCACCCTGCCGACCTTCAACTCGCTCGCCAACCTGCTGACGATCTGCCGCGGCCAGACGATCGGCTGCGAGCGGCTGCTGTCGAAGACCCGCGCGCCGGGTGGAGCGCCGTCCCGCGACACGCTGGAAGCCGTCGCCAACGTCGCCCGCAACCCCTGGCACGGCGTCCGCGACCTCTTCGAGCTCTCGCTCGCGGCGCTCGGCAGGCGCGGCACCTGGCAGCCCGCCCTCGGCAAGGGCGAAGCGCCCGACGCCTGGACGCTGGCGCTGCGCTTCGAAGGCACGCCGCCCGGCATGGACGGCCCGGGCAACTTCTCGATCGACAACGAAGGCAACCTCTGGGTCGCCAACAACTACGCCTACAGCCGCCAGTCCCGGCAGCCCGCCTGCGGCAGCGACAAGCTGTTCCGCTTCACCCCGACCGGCCAGACCTACCCGGGCGCGCCGTACGTCGGCGGCGGCCTCAGCGGGGTCGGGTTCGGCGTCGCGGTCGACCTCTCCGAACGCGTCTGGGCCGCCAACTTCGGCTTCGAAGGTAAGGGCTGCAAGACCGCGGCGAACCACACCTCGGTGTCGCTCTTCAACACCGCGGGCGAAACGCTCTCGCCGGAAGGCGGCTGGGAAGTCGGGGGGATCAGCTGGCCGCAGGGGACCGTCGTCGACCGCAGCGAAAACGTCTGGCTCGCCAACTGCGGCAACGACAGCGTCACCCGGATCGACGGCGAAACCGTCCCCGCCTCGCCCGAAGGAACGCCGCCGACCGCGGTCAACTTCCCTGGGTCCCAGATCACCGCGGGCAGCAGCGTCGCCTTCGAACGCCCCTTCGCCGACGCGCTCGACTCGCACGGCAACCTCTTCGTCACCGGCAACGCGAGCAACTCGGTGGTCGAGCTCTCGCCGAGCGGCCAGACCGTCGGCCTCTTCACCGGCGGCGGCCTGCACCTGCCGATGGGCGTCGTCGTCGACAGCAACGGCTACGCCTGGGTCTCGAACTCGAAGTGGGTCGTCGCGCCGTGCCCGGGCGTGCGGAGCGCCAAAGCGGTGAGCGAAAGCGAGCCGAAAGGCGGCGGCGACGTCACCCTGATCAACACCAAGGGCCGGGCCGCGCCGGTGAAGATCGAAGGCGCCGGGCTGAACAATCCGTGGGGGATCACGGTCGACGGCGACGACAACGTCTGGGTCGCCAACTTCGGCGGCAAGCGGCTGTCGGAGCTCTGCGGCTCGGAGACCCAGAACTGCCCGCCCGGGAAGCGCCACGTCGGCGCCGCGATCTCGCCCGCCTCCGGCTACGGCTTCGACGGGCTGGTCCGCAACACCGGCGTCATCGTCGACCCCTCGGGCAACGTCTGGCTCGCCAACAACTGGAAGAACGTGCCGATCCAGACCAACCCCGGCGGGTACCAGATCGTCGCCTACCTCGGGCTCGCCGCGCCGGTCAGCTCGCCCGCGATCGGGCCGCCCACCGCGCCTTGATCTAGGCTCGGGGACCTTGGCACGGCTCTTCGCAGGCGGTCCCGACGACCGCTCCCCCCGGCGGCGCTGGACCGATCGCATCCTTGGCATCGCCGTCGGGATCCTGCTCGGGCTCGGCGTCCTCGTCTACTTCGTCTTCGTCCACTCGGAAGGGACGATCGACGCGCCGAAGGTCAACAGCAGCGAATCGGGGCAGACGACGGGAGCGGCGGGCGGCGAATCGCTCCCCGGCGAGGGCGAATCGAACGAAGGCGCCGGCACCCTCCCCGCCCATCCAGGCTCCCCCGAGGAACCGGCCGAAGGCGAACCGAAGCCCGGCGGTGGCGAACCCGCGAAGCCCCAGAAGAAGCCGGTCCCCGTGGTCAAGGTGATCGGCGGCGCCCCGCCGATCGGCGCCGGCCCCAAGCAACTGAACTTCACCAAGGGTGAAAAAGTCCGCTTCGAGATCGACACGAACGAACCCTTCACCTTCGAAATCAAGGGCCTCGGGATCACCCAGTCGATCGAAAAGAGCTCGGTGATCTCCTTCGAGGCGACCAAGGCCGGCCAGTTCCCGGTGATCTCGACGACGACCCTGATCGGCGTCGCCGACCTCCTGATCAAGAAGAAGTAGGGGTGGCTGTCACCCTGCGGCGCGTCCGCTGAGCTCGATTCGACTCAAGTCCGCCGCCCCGCGTCCGATCACGTGGTCATGGGAACGCCGGCGGTATCGACGCGGAGACATGAGGCAGGGGCGCACGTACAGGCGGAAGCCGACCGGCGGTGGAGGCGGCTCCTCTTCCTGATCGTCGGCTCGCTGGCGGTCACCGGGATCGCCTTCGTCGCGCTCGGCGGCCATGGGCCGGCGCTGATCGAGATCGGGCTGGTCGCGATCCTCGTGATGGTGGTCGGCTCCGCCGCGACCCGGCCGTCGGCCGAGCGGTGGGAGCGTGGGGCGGCGGGTGAGCGGAAGGTCGGCGCGACGCTCGAAGGGCTCGGCGACGACTGGCACGTCCTCCACGACATCTACCTCGGCCGCGGCAATATCGACCACA
>DAIQOT010000083.1:0-14605 GCA_036787695.1 Solirubrobacterales bacterium
CCGAAAAGGTCAGGGACCGCCTGCAGCCTTTGCTCCTCCGCTGAGAGCCGACGCCGCAGCCCCGTGACGGGGGCGTCGGGGGACCCCTGAACGAACCTCCCGCAGTTCGTGAGAGAAGGGGTCCCCCGACGCCCCCTCCCGGCGCTCTAGACGTGCAGCTCGAACTCGTGCTCGCCGACGCGGACGTCGTCGCCGGCCTCGAAGCCGGACTTGCGCAGGGCGGCGATCACGCCCATCTCGGTGAGGCGCTGCTCGAGGTAGGCGAGCGCTTCTTCGTTGGTCGTGTCGTGGCGTTCGAAGAGGAGCTCGACGCCGCGGCCGCCGATGCGGAAGGCGTCCTCCTCGCGCTCGACCCAGTAGCCGCCCTCGCCCTCCGGCCGGTAGACGCGGTGCTCGGACTCGAATTCGCCGCTCGCCTCTCCCGCCGTGAGCGCATCGAGGGGCTGCACCTTCGCCAGCTCGACGAGGATCCGGCGGCGCAGCTCTTCGAGGCCCTCGCGGGTCGCCGAGGACACCGACATCACGCCGAGGACCGAGTCGCCGAGGCGCTCCGTCCACTCCGCCACCGCCTCATCGACCACCGCCGGTTCGAGCAGGTCGCGCTTCGACAGGATCACCAACTCGGGCAGGCGCTCGAGACCCGCTCCGTAGGCCTCCAGCTCGGCCCTCACCAGCTCGTAGTTCGCCACCGGCTCGCCTTCCAGCGGCGTCAGCTCGACCAGGTGAAGCAGCATCGAGCAGCGCTCGACGTGGGCGAGGAACTCGTGGCCGAGCCCGGCCCCGGCGGCCGCCCCTTCGATCAGCCCGGGGATGTCGGCGAGAATCGCCTGCCGTTCATCGCCTTCGATCGTCCCCAGCCCTGGCGACAGGGTCGTGAAGGGATAGTCGGCGACCTTCGGGGTCGCCCGCGTCAGCGCCCCGAGCAGGGAGCTCTTTCCCGCGTTCGGCAGCCCGACGAGGCCGACGTCGGCGAGCAGTTTCAGCCGCAGCTCGATCCAGTCGGCGTCCCCCTTGGTCCCTTTCTCGGCGAAGCGCGGCGCCTGCCGCACCGAGGTGGTGAAGCGCTTGTTGCCGTGCCCGCCGCGCCCGCCGTGCGCGACCACCGCGCGCTGGCCGGGCTCCACCAGGTCGATCTCAACTCCTTCGACCGTCACACCCTGCGTCCCTGGCGGCACCGGGATGATCCGGTCATCGCCGCGGCCCCCCTGCCGGTTGGAGCCCTCGCCGTGGCCGCCGCGTTTGGCCCTGAAGTGTTTGCTGCCCCGCAGCGCCCCCAGGTCGCGCCGCGACGGATCGCAGACGAGCACGACATCTCCCCCGTGCCCACCGTCGCCACCGTCGGGACCGCCCCGCGGCACGTGCGCTTCACGCCGGAAGCTGACGCAGCCGTTGCCGCCGCCGCCGGCCTCGACCCAGATTTTCGCGGTGTCGTCCATCCCTACAAGGTAGATGGCCCGGGGTAGATGGACGGGGGAAGGGACCCAGCGGCCCCTCCCCCCGCATCGCGAGAACTACTTCTTGTGGTGCTTCTTCTTCGGCGTGACCGTGATCTGCTCGGCCAGCGTCTTCGACCCACTCGCGCCGCTGACGACGACGCTGAACTTGTAGGTCCCCTTGGCGCCGCCCTTGGTCTTCACCTTGAGCGTCACCTTCTTCGAGGCGCCCGGCGCCAGCGCCGTGACCGCCGCGCATTTGGGCGCGACGAGGCCCTTCTTCGCCTTCTTGGTGAGCTTCACGCACACCGTCGAGGACGAGGACGTGGTCCCACCCGCGTTCTTCAGGGTGAGCGGCAAGGACGCGACCTTGCCCGCCGTGACCTTGACCTTCTTCTTCGAGGCCGGGGCCAGGGCGAACGACGCCGGCGGGGCCGGCTTCGGGGTCGAGGTTACCGTCGAGGCGATCGTGACCGAGACGCCGGAGCTCGTCTGGCTCGCGGAACCGGACCGATTGGTTCCCGTCACCGTGCAGGCGTAGCTGCCGGAGTCCGTCGCGTTGAGCGCCGAGCTGGTGGCGCCGGCGATCACCTGGCCGTCCTTCGACCACTGGTACGAGTAACTGAGCGGCGCCCCGTAGACGTAGGAGCCCGGGTAGTCCTGTGACCAGGTGCCCTGCGAGCAGGACAGCGCGGTGCCCGATGCCGAGACCCGCGGTGCGCCGGTGCCGGTCGGGCTCTTCACGATGACGGGGTCCTGGGGACCGTGGAGAGGCGCCGTCGTGACAGCGACGGAGCTGCTGCCGACCAGGCCCAGCGTCGCCGTCCCGAAGGCGTTGGTCGCGTCTTCGCTGGTCCCGTAGTTGGCCCAGGTGAAGTGGCCGTTCGACGGATCGAACGCCAGGCCGTAGGGATCGTCGTAGGTTTTCGGCGTTTCGCCGGGGACGGCCGAGATGGAAACTTCGCCGCCGCCGACGCCGGAGGTGTTGAACCAGTAGATGCCTTCTTCCCCCGCTTGCGACTCGCCGAGGAAGTAGAGGCGCCCGGCCGCTGGATCCACGTTGATCGCGCTCCAGTTGTCAGGGCCTTCACCCGGAGCGTAGGCGAGGACGCCGCCGCCGCTGTTGTCGAGATTGGCGTAATAGATCTGTTCTTTGCCCACCCAGTACACACGGTTGTTCGTGGTGTCGAGGGCGATCTTGTACGGCTCTTCGACCAAGGTCCCGGCGGTATTCACCAGTCCGCCGCCGCCGCCGTTGGTCGAGGCGTAGCCGATCGACCCTTCGCTCTCGTCGTTCGCCCAGTAGACGGTCTGCGTCGTCGGATCGACCGCGATTCCCTCGGGGTCTTCCACTTTGGCGCCGGTGGTGTCGAGGACACCGCTTCCGCTGCCGTCGGTGGCGACCCAGTCGATCTCATTCCCATTCGAGTTCGCGACGAAGATGCGACCGCTCGTCGGGTCGTAGGCGAGGCCTTCCGGATCGTCGATTTCGATCGCCGTCGTGTTGAGGGTCCCACCGCCGTTGCCGTCGATGTTGGCGAACCCGATCGTCGGCGGAGTCCCCTCGAAGTTGTCCCAGTAGATGGTTTCGGACGCGCGCGCGTGGGCGGCAAGGCCCAGCAGCGCACATGACACTAGGGCGATCGCCCCGACCAGCCAGGTCAGGCGATGCCGTGAGCCCAGGGGCTCAGCAAGAAGCTTCAACTGCGGTTCCTTTCGATTGAATACCGGTCGGCCCGCTCCGGGTGAGCGGATAAACGGACCGGTACTTAATCGGCCCGTCCGGCGCTCAAATCAAGCGCCGGACGAAAGGACCCGCAGAAATGAGAGGGGCGCCCGAAGGCGCCCCGTACTGCCAGGTGTGGCGAGGATCAGTTCTCGTCGGTGAGGACGCTGATCGTGCGGCCCTTGCGGGCGGAGTGGAAGGAGACCTTCCCCTCGCGGGTCGCGAAGATCGTGTGGTCGCGGCCGAGGCCGACGCCCTCGCCGGGCCAGAAGCGGGTGCCACGCTGGCGGACGATGATCTCGCCGCCGTAGACCTGCTGGCCGGCGAACACCTTCACGCCGAGCATCTTTGGGTTCGATTCGCGGCCGTTCCGCGAAGAGCCGAGGCCTTTCTTATGTGCCATTAGGACTCCTCTCCCTCAGCTTTGGCGGGGGCTTTCTCGGCGTCGGCTTTTTTCGAGCCGCCTTTGGCGCCTTTCAAGCTGGTCACTTCGAGCTTGGTCAGCTCGGAGCGGTGACCGGCGCGTTTCCGGTAGCCCTTCTTCGCCTTGTATTTGAAGACTTTGATCTTTTTCCCGCGCAGATTCTCGACGACTTTCGCCTCGACTTTGACTTTCGCCAGGTCTTTCCCGACGATCACGTCTCCGTCACGGAAGAGCACCGGGCGCAGGGAGATTTTGTCGCCGTCTTTGGCGTCCAGGCGGTCGACGAGCAACGAGGTGCCCTCTTCGACCTTGTACTGCTTTCCACCGCTCTCGATAACCGCGTACATGCTGTTTCGTCCTCTTCCGACTACTCGTCCGAACTGCCTTGTTTGGCGCGCGAACGTCCCCGACCGCCTCGGCGGCCACGGCTGCGTTTGCGCGCGGGAGCATCGGAGTCTAGCTGGGAGTCGTCCGAAGCGCCGTTCGGGCTCCCGTTCGCACTCTCATCTCCATTCGAATGTCCGTTCGACGACCCACCGCCGAGCAGCGAGGCGATCGCCGCGGCCCGCTCGACCTCGTCGATCCGCACCAGCTTGCGCTCCCCCACGTAGGGGCCGCCGCCGGTGATGCTGACGATGTAGGAGTCGATCCGCGCGACCGCGTCCTTGTCGTTGTACATGTGGGGCTCGTCGATCTTGACCAGCACCTCCTCGCCGACCTTGAACGGCAGCGCCCGCTCCTCGATCGCCGCCCGCGTCCCCGACTCGACGACTTCGAAGGTCTCGATCGCGTTCGCGTCGCCGCCCTCGAAGTGGAAGCGCTTGCCGGTCTCGTCCTCGAGCTCGGTCAGCCCCGAGTCACCGTCGGTCAGTGCGGCCGCGACTTTCGGGTTGACCCGGATCAGGAACGCTTCGTCGCCTTTTTCGGCGGCGATTTCGCGCATTTTCCTGAGGCCGTCGAGCGCCACCGTCTCGGCCGAGAGCACGACGCCCTCGCCGTGACAGGTCGGGCAGATCTCGGTGAGGATCTCGCGCACCCCGTCGGTGACGTTCTGCCGCGTCATCTCGACCAGGCCGAGCGGCGACACCTCCACCACGTAGCTCTTCGACTTGTCGGCGTCGAGCGCTTTGCGCATCACTTTCAGGACTTTGTCCCGGTTCGACGCGCGCGCCATGTCGATGAAGTCGATGACGATGATCCCGCCGATGTCGCGCAGCCGCAGCTGGCGGACCGCCTCGTCGGCGGCCTCGGTGTTGACTTTGGTGATCGTCTCCTCGAGCCCGCCTTTGCCGCGGCCGGTGAAGCTGCCGCTGTTGACGTCGATCACCGTCAGCGCCTCGGTGTAGTCGATGATCAGGTAGCCGCCGCTCGGCAGGTCGACCCGCCGGTTCAGGGTCGACTGGATTTCCTTGTCGATCCCATATTTTTCGAACAGGGTCTTCTTCTGGTCTTTGTAGAGCTGGACGCCCTCGACCAGCTCGGGAGCGGTGCGCTGGAAGAAGCTCGTCACCCGCTCGAACTGCTTCTCCGAGTCGATGATCGCCGTTTCGAACTCGTTGAGGAAGATGTCACGCAGGACGCGGACCGAGAGGTCGGCCTCCTGGAAAACGAGAGCCGGGCCCTTGAGCGAGCCGGAGCGCCGCTGGAGCACCTCGTTGAGCTTCTGCAGGTAGGAGATCTCCCGCACGAAGTCGGGTTTTTTCGCCCCGTGGGCGGCGGTGCGAACGATCAGCCCGCCCGGCCCTTTGTAGAGGCGCTCGACCATTTTGCGCAGCCGGTCGCGCTCTTTGTCGGCGAGCCGGCGGCTGACGCCGGTGCCCGAGCCCTGCGGCGAGTAGACGAGGTACCGCCCGGCGATCGACAGGTTCATGGAGAGCCGCGCGCCCTTCGTCTTCAGCGGGTCCTTGACCACCTGGACGAGGATCTCCTGGCCCGGCTTGATCAGCTCGTTGATCCGCGCCCCTTTGCCGGAGCCGCGGCCACGGCGCGGAGCCTGCTGGCCGTCCGGGAGGACGATCTCGTCGACGTGGAGGAAGCCGTTGCGCTCGAGGCCGATGTCGACGAAGGCGGCCTCCATGCCGGGCAGGACGTTGTCGACCTTGCCCTTGTAGATGTTGCCGACGATCGAGCGACGACCGCGTCGCTCCATGTAGAGCTCGGCGACGTTGGCCTGGGAGCCTTTCGCTTTCGCCTCGAGTACGGCAACGCGCGTCTCGCCACGCTCGGCGGACACCAGAATCGTTTTTTTCATGTCTTCAGCTCAGTTCGGATAGGTACGCATGCGCAGTCCTCTAGAGAGGAATCACCACGCGAACCTTCCCCGCCGGCTGAGGCGCGCCTGGATATTGATGCTCTGAAGAACTCCAACCGCCAAGAAGGTAGCGAGCACGGAGGACCCTCCGTAACTCACGAGAGGCAAGGGGATGCCCGTGATGGGCATGATCCCGAGGCACATCCCGACGTTGATGAACACCTGGAATAAGAGCTCGACGGCTATACCGCCGGCGACCAAGATCCCGTAGGAGTTCTTTGAGAGCGTCACGATCCGCAGCGCCCGCCAGATGAGAAGGGCGTAAAGGGATAGGACTAAAGCGGCGCCCATGAACCCGTAGCGCTCCCCGATCACCGCGAAGATGAAGTCGGTCGAGCGCTCGGGCACGAAGTCGAGCCGCGTCTGGGTGGCTTGGTTGCCGCGCCCGGATTTCTGACCGGCGCCGATGGCAACCATGGATTGGTCCTGCTGATAGCCCGCACCGCCCGGATCCGAGCTCGGATGCAGGAACGAGGTGAGCCTCTGTTCCTGATATTCCTGGAGCACGGGGTGTCCGGCGGCAGGTGCCACCACGAGGACTAAAGCTATTAACGCGGCGATCGCGCCGCCAATTACTGCGAAATGGGTCCATGGGACTCCCCCGAAGTACATCACGGCGAGCGTTCCGACGGTCAGCACGAGGGCGGTGCCGAGGTCCGGTTGCAGGAAAACCATCCCCGCCGGGAACAATCCCAGGGCCAGATATCGGATCGTCCTGCGCACCGGGGAGCTCGTTCTGGCGCCGTCGATGACGAAGCCGGCGAGGGCCAGGACGAGCAGGAGCTTCGCCAGCTCGGAGGGCTGGAAGGAGAAGAACGGGAGTTCGAACGAGCGCCGCGAGCCGAGCGCCGCGGCGCCGACGACGAAGACCAGCGCGATCGAGACGCAGACGAAGGTGTAGATGCCGACCCGCAGCTCGCGGAAGCGCGAGTAGTCGATCCGCCCGAGGACGAGCATCCCCACCACGCCGACGATGCCGTAGATCGCCTGGCGCTCGAGGTAGTAGTTCGGGCTGCCGGGGACGTCGGTCTTGGTCGCCTGGCCGAGGGTGAAGACGCTGAAGGCGACCAGCCCGATCGCGGCGAAGGCGAGGGCGAAGTCCATGTGGGCGAGGCCGAGGCGTTCGGCGATCGTCGGCCGGTCGTCGAAGAGCTCGGGCCGCGCCTGCCGCGCCCGCGTCGCGTACATCATCCGATGCCGCCGCTTTCGGTTTCGACCGGGGTTTCTTCGACCGGCGCTTCTTCGCTGAACGCTTCTTCGCCGGTCACTTCTTCTTCGACCGGCGCTTCTTCGGTTTCGATCGGTTCGCCGAATTCGCCTTCGTATTCGGGTTCTTCGTATTCGGCGCCTTCGGCCACTTCACCGGTTTCGACTTCGCTGCCGTATTCGGCTTCGTATTCCTTTTCTTCGGCTTTCGTTTCCTTTTCGGATTCTTTTTTGAGCTTGTTGCCGTAGAGAGCTTCGAGGATTTCCCGGTTCGCGGGCGCCGCCGTTTCAGCGCCGAAGCCGCCTCCCTCGATCGTCACCACGGTCACCACATTCGGATTCGGGTAGGGCGCCAGCGAGATGAACCAGGCCTGGTTGGGGTGGGGCTTGCGTTCCGCGGTACCGGTCTTGCCCGCGATCGGGATCGGGAATCCTTTGAAGACTTCGGTCGCCGTGCCGCCGGGGCCGGTGGTCACGTCGTGCAGCCCTTCCATGATCAGCCGCTGGTATTCGGGGTTGATGTTCACGTGGCGCTGCGGGCCCGGGTCGATTTCCTTCAGCACCCGGCCGGCGGGGTCCTGCACTTCCTTGCCGAGATGCGTGGTGACGATCGTCCCTTTATTGCCGAGCGCGGCGTAGGCGATCGCCATCTCCAGCGGGTCGGTCTGCAGGTATCCCTGGCCGACCGCCAGCTGGATGTTCTGGCCCGGCCCCCACGGTTCGATGAATTCGTTGCCGTTCGCTTCTTCTTCTTCGGTCCACTGCTTGCTCGGGACATTGCCTTCGGCGTCTTCCCCGAGCGGCAGGTCGATCCCGGTCGGCCGGCCGATGCCCATCTTCGCCGACCATTCCTGCAGGTAATCGGTCTTCCACATCTTGTAGCCCTGCGTGTAGAAGAAGACGTCGGAGGATTTTTCCAGCGCCGGCACCAGCGTGATCGGCCCGTTGATCTCACCTTCAGAGTTTTCGAATTCCTGGCCGCCGACTTCGATTTTGCCGGTGTCGTCGACCACCGTGTTCGGGGTGAAGACCCCGTTTTCGAGTCCCGCCAGCGCGGTGATGATCTTGTAGGTCGAGCCGGTCGGGTAAGACGAGGAGGTCGCCCGGTTGAAGAGCGGGTCGCCGGTGTCTTCAGAGGAGAGTTCTTCGTAGTGCTTCTGGCTCAGGTTGACCCAGACGCTCGGGTCGTAGGTCGGATAGGACCCCATGCCGAGGATTTCGCCGGTGTGGATGTTCATCGAGACGAACGCCCCTGGCAGGCCGCGCTGGGCGAGCGCCGATTCGCCCGCTTCCTGGACTGCTTGGTTCAGTGACAGCTTCAGACTCTCGCCCGGGATCGGCGGGGTCGAGGTCAGCCGGCCACCTGGGGTCGGCTCGCCCATCGCGTTGACCTGGTAGCGCGTCGTCCCGGGCGTCCCGCGCAGGTACTTGTCGTAGGTGAGCTCGAGCCCTTCCTTGCCGACGACTTCGCCCGGTTCGGTGCCTTTGTAGAGGCCTTTGAGGTCTTCTTCGCTGACCTCCCCGGTGTAGCCGAGGATCTGTGCCGCCTGGTCTTCCTCCGGGTAGTTGCGGACGAACACTTTTTCGACGGTCACGCCGGGGAACTTGCCCTTGTGTTCTTCGACGTAGTAGATGAGGTCGTAGCCGACGCCCTGGCGGATCGTCAGCGGCGCCCCCGCCGCGACGACTTCCTGTTCTTCCTTCATCACTTTCAGGACCTGCGGCAGTTTCATGTGGACGAGTTCGCCGATTTCTTTGAGCTCGGCGTTCCGCGCCGCGACTTCTTCCGGCAGCTTCGAGGTGTCGACCTGCAGCGCCAGGCTGGTCCGGTTGTCGACCAGGACGTTGCCGTTGTTGTAGAGGATCTCGCCGCGCGGGGCGACGACTTTGGTCGACCGGGTGCGATTGCTCTTCGCCTGGGCGAGGTTTTCGGCGCCTTCGAGGATCTGCAGGTCCCAGAGGCGGAAGAAGAGGATCCCGAAGAGCGCGACGGCGAAACCGCCGATCACGGCGATCCGCAGCGCCATGCGATTGGGCCTGGCCCGGTCCTCCGGTCGCAGGTACATGTTCCTACGCTCCCAGCACGGTCGGTCGTCGGGTGCGACGCACCGTCGCCTCGTCGACCAGCGCCGGGCGCACCAGGCGCCGCATGCCGGCGTAGAGGGCCCAGCCGATGAAGAAGGCGAAGATCGTCTTGATCAGCATGTCACGGACGACGAAGATGCTGACGTCGGTGTTGATCCCGAACATCGCCTCGACCGCGCCGAAGCCGAGCTCGGCGAGCAGCGTGAACACCGCGCAGAGCAGCGGCGCGACGAGCCGCGAGTGGATCTCGAAGCGCTCGCGGAAGGTGCCCGCGGCGAAGCCGACCGCGATCAGCACCAGCGAGGCGCCGCCGAGCGGCTGGATCAGGAGGCAGTCGAGCAGGAAGCCGATCGCGAAGCCGGAGACGGCGCCGGTGAGGCTGCCGCCGAGCAGGCCGAGGACGACGACCAGCGCCGGCAGCACGTCGGGGCTGACGTGGAAGAGCTCGATCTGGGAGAAGAAGGTCAGCTGCAGCAGCACGCCGAGCAGGCCGACGACGACCAGGCGAGCGACGATTTTCGGGGTGAGGATCATTCGTTGCTCCCTCCCGTCAGCACCTGCAACACGTTGAGGTTGCGGATGTCGGCGTAGGGACGCACGATCACCTGTTCCTGCGCCTCCTGCCTGAGGATCGACGCTTCGGTGATTTCGCCGACCGGGATGTTGGGCGGGAAGCGCCCTTCGATGTCTTCGCTGTGCCAGCCCGAGGTGACGACTTTCTCGCCTTTGTGGAGGGTTTTGTCGCCGTTGATGAAGCCGAGCACGAGCCGGTTCGGTTCGCCGACCGTCGGCTTGACCAGCGCCTGCAACCCGGCCGGGACGACCCGCACGCCGATGCGGCTTTCGTGGTCGGTGATCAGCCTCACCTTCGAGGCGCCGCCGGTCACCGCGTTGATTTCGCCGACCAGGCCGTCGCCGTTGACCACCGGGTCGTGGATCTTCACCCCGTCGGAGGAGCCGACGTCGATCATCAAGGTGCTGAACCAGACCGTCGGCGAGAGCCCGATCACGTGCCCGGTCACGATGCCTTCTTCGGACGGGATCGCGCCCGATTTGTCGAGTTTCAGCAGCGCCCGCAGTTCTTCGTTTTCGGCGAGCGCGACCTTGCCGCCGACGACTTCCTTGCGCAGCGCCTGCACTTCGGTTTCGAGCTTGTGGTTCTTGCCCCGCGCGTCGAAGGTTTCGTCGACCCAGTTGATCAGGTCGCGGGCGGGCTTCAGGGCGCGGTCGAGGACCGAGGAGATCGGGGTGAAGATGGCCGTCACCCCACGCTGGATACCGTTCGAACCTTGGCCGTAGGTGAGGGTCAGCAGCGCGAACGAGCCGACGATGAGCAGCGCGAGCACGGCCCTCCGGCGACGGACTTGTTTGCGGTACACCCTCGGCGCCTTACTTCTTCGGGCTGCGGTGGATCGTCTCGAACTCCTCGAGCGAGATGCCCGAGCCGACTGCGACGCAGGTGAGCGGCGACTCCGCCAGCTGGCAGGGCATCTGGCACTCGTCGTGGAGGCGCTGCTCCAGCCCCTGCAGCAGCGCGCCGCCGCCGGCGAGGGTGATGCCGCGGTCCATGATGTCCCCGGCCAGCTCGGGCGGCGTCTGGTCGAGCGTCTCCTTGACCGCGGCGACGATGTGGCCGACCGGCTCCTCGAGCGCTTTGCGGATCTCCTCGGAGGTCAGCTCGATCGTTTTCGGCAGCCCGCTGACCAGGTCGCGGCCGCGGATCTCGGTGCGGACCTCGGTCGCCAGCGGCGCCGCCGACCCGGCCTCGAGCTTGACCTCCTCGGCCGTCTGCGCGCCGATCGCGAGTTTGTAGGTGTTTTTGCAGTGGGCGACGATCGCTTCGTCGAGCTCGTCGCCGCCGACCCGGATCGACTGCGAGACGACGATCCCGCCGAGGCTGATCACCGCGACCTCGGTGGTGCCGCCGCCGATGTCGACGATCATCGACCCGGTCGGCTCGGCCACCGGCAGGCCGGCGCCGATCGCCGCCGCCATCGGCTCCTCGATCAGGTACGCCTGGCGGGCGCCGGCCGAGAGGCAGGCCTCCTCGACCGCGCGCTTCTCGACCCCGGTGACGCCGGAGGGCACGCAGACGACGACCCGCGGATGGGCGAAGCGGTTCGAGTGGACCGACTGGATGAAGTGCCGGAGCATCTGTTCGGTCACCTCGAAGTCGGCGATCACGCCGTCCTTCAGCGGGCGGATCGCGGTGATGTTGCCGGGCGTCCGCCCGATCATCCGCTTCGCCTCGACCCCGACCGCGTGGACCTGGCCGGTTTTGGTGTCGATCGCGACCACCGACGGCTCGGAGAGAACGATACCTCGGCCGCGCACGTAGACGAGCGTGTTCGCGGTGCCGAGATCGACCGCCATGTCGCGTCCGCCGAGGCGGAAAAGGCGGCTAAACCAACTCATACGTCTGTCCGTCGAGTAACCAGAACGACCTCCATCAGATGACCAGAACGCCCCATGATTCCAAACGCGCCTAATCGAACCGTGATCGATCTACGCGGCGCAGGAAATCCCTCGCTAGCGGGATAAACGGGTGCTAGGAAGCCACTTACAGAGCGCTAAAACAGCTCGGGCGCGAGCTGCACCAGAAGGCCCACCGGGAGGCCCACGACGTTGGAGATACTGCCCTCCACCCGTTCGACCAGGGTCGACCCCAAAGTTTGGATCGCGTAGCCCCCAGAGCGGCCTTCCCACTCGCCGAAGTTCACATAACGCTGCTTTTCGGCGTCGGAAATGTCCTTGAAGACGACCTCGGTACGTTCGAGGCCGCTCCGCTCCTCCCCGTCCTGAACCAGGACCAATCCGCTCATCACAGTGTGAGCGCGTCCAGACATTCGGTCGAGATATTTTTTCGACTCGGCGGCGTCGGCAGGCTTGCCGAGCACCTCGCCGTCGAGAACGACGTCCGTATCGCAGGCGATGACGAGTGTGCCTGGCGACGTCGAGACCGCCCGCGCCTTGCGACGCGCGTTCTCGATCACGAGGAATTCGGGATCTCCGGCGTCGAGCTCGTCGACGCCGGAAACCACCACCTCGAACTCGAGCCCCAGCTTGGCGAGGATCTCCCGCCGCTGAGGAGAACCCGAGGCTAGGACAACTCTGGGAACCAGATGCCGATCTCGCGCTCGGCCGACTCGTCGGAGTCGGAGCCGTGGACCATGTTGAAGGTCACCTCGAGCGCGAAGTCGCCGCGGATCGAGCCGGGCGCCGCCTCGACCGGGTTGGTCGCGCCGATCAGCTGACGGGCCGCCTTCACCGCTTCGACCCCCTCGAAGATGATCGCGACCAGCGGGCCGCCGGTGATGAAGCTGACGAGCTCACCGAAGAAGGGCTTCTCGCTGTGCTCGGCGTAGTGCTCGTTGGCGATCGCCTCAGACGCGGTCAGCGACTTGAGGGCGGCGATCCGCAGCCCCTTGCGCTCGAAGCGGGCGATCACCTCACCGGTCAGGGCGCGCTCGAAGGCGTCGGGCTTGACGAGGATCAGGGTCCGGCTCACGGCTGTGGGCTCCTTTGTTCTTGTTCGGTGGTCGGCGCTTCTTTGGAAGCGCTGCGGGTGCCTTTGCGGCTGCCCGAAGATTTCGGTTTGGCGGGTGCGCGTTCGCTTTCGCCAGTGTTACCGGCGGCGGCCGCGGCGTTGTTGGCAGGCTGTTTTTTCCGGCTGCGAGGAGCGCGACGCTGCGGCGCGACTTCCTCGAGCTCGCGTTCGCGTTCGCGCTCCCGGTCGGCCTGGGCCGGGGCTCGACGCCTGCCGATCCGGCGCCCGCCGCCCTCGGGCTCCCCGCCGCCGCGTCCGGCGAGCGCCGTCTCGCAGAAGGGGCAGAGGCCCCAACGCGGGTCGACCGGTTCGCCGCAGGTCGGGCAGGGGTCCTTCAGCCGGCGCTGGCAGTTGGGGCAGCGCAGGTAGTTTTTCTCGATCGGGTACTCGCAGTTCGGGCAGCTCGACTCGCGCAATTGGCGCACGCGGAGCTCCGCCGCTTTGATCTCCAGGTCGCGCTCGTGGGCGTCCTCGAGGAACTCCGGCGGGCGGACGATCGTGTACACGGCGGTGCCGATGTACGGGAAGAACGAGGCGATCGTCGCGCAGCCGACCAGGAACGGATCGGCGATCCGCCGACGCGCGTCGAGGAAGGTGTAGACGATCAGCGCCAGCCATAGAACGATCAGCAGGAGCAGAACGAGGGTCGCGGCCAGGTTGAGGCCGGAGTTGGTGATTCCGAAGATCGCTAGTGCCATAGGTCAACCCCCTTCATCGGGGACGGGGGATCGCGCAGTGTATTCGCCGTGCGGACGCCTGATCCTGTTCAGGCGCTCAGGCGGGTCCCTGATTCAGAGGAAAAGCCTCCCGAACAGGTATCCGACGCCGAAGAAGATAAGGATCACGATCACCACTACTGCGGCGACCAGAGCCATCATCGACAGCAGTTCGGAGCCCGCGCTGCGATCCATGCAGGAATCCTCGCATAGTTAGTCCTCAACCCCCGGTGGGGGTGCCGTGAGAGTTCCCTGAGCGGCCCGCGCGGGACCGATCAGATAATGCGAACCGGTGACGACGAGGACGCCGGCGTAGGTGCCGCAGGCGAGTTCGGTGGCGCGGCGCAGAGCCGTTTCCAGCTCCGGCTCGGCGATCGCTTCGAGCCCGAAGGCCTGGCAGAGGTCGGCGAGCTCGGCGGCCGGGCGCGAGCGGGCGCCGGGCCGGCCGTGGCCTTGCAGCGCCGCCGCCGGGATCTCGGTGCAGACGACCGAGCGCAGCGCCGGGGCGAGCGCCTCGATCATCGCCGGCGCGTCCTTGTCGGCGAGGATCGCGAGGCAGGCGACGACCGGGCGGCCGGCGGCGATCCCGGGCAGCGCCTCCGCTAGAGCCGCGGCTCCGTCGGGATTGTGGGCGGCGTCGACGTAGGTCGGCGGGCTCTCGGCGATCAGCTCGAGGCGTCCCGGGACGGTGAGGCCGGCGGCGACGGCGGCGACCTTCTCCGGGTCCACCGCGCCGAGGAAGGCCTCGGCGGCGGCGGTCGCGAGGGCGAAATTGCGGCGCTGGAAGGGGCCTGTGGCGGCGACCTCGACGCCCGGGCCGGGGTCCTCGGGGGCGATGATGAGGGTCGCGGCGCGTTCGTCGGCGACCCGTTCGGCGAGGGCGCGGACGTCGCCCGAGACGCGGCCGAGGACGAGGGTCGAGGCGTCCCGAAGGACGGCGAGCTTCTCGGCGGCGATCTCGAGCTCGGTCTCCCCCAGGTACTCGGTGTGGTCGAGGCCGACCGAGGTGAGGACGGTGACCCGCGAGGGGATCGTGTTGGTCGCGTCGAGGCGGCCGCCGAGGCCGGCCTCGATCGCCGCGCCCTTGACCCGGGCGCGGGCGAGGGCGACGAAGGTGGCGGCGGTGGCGGCCTCGAACTCGGTCACCACCTCGCCCT
>DAIQOT010000283.1:0-4507 GCA_036787695.1 Solirubrobacterales bacterium
GGCGCTGTATGAGATCTACGAGGACGACGACCGGCCGGTGACCGCGGTCGAGGACCTGGCCGGGACGCTGGTCGCGACCGCCGAAGGGATCGACCCCGAAGGCGACGACGGCGCCGTTCTCGCCGCCGCCGCGGCGGCGGCCTGGGTCGGCCTCAACCCGCGCGACCGCAACGAGGACCACAACGTCGATCACGTCCTGCGCGAGGGCGTGCGGATGGCCTTCGGCAAGAAAGCGCCGCCGCAGGTCGCCGACTACCTCGCGAGCCGCGGCGTTCGCGACTAACGCCGCGCCGCTACTTCGGCGGCTCGTAGAGCTTGGGTTGGCCGAGATTCAGCACGGCCGTCTTGCCTACGGCTTCGACCATGAGGTGGACCGAGCCCTTCCCCTTCACCCTTAGGCCGCCGGGCCAGATCGTCCGCGGCCGGTCTTCGCAAGGCTGGAATTCGACCTCGTTGAAGCCGTTCGATTCGGCGAACGAGATCGAGCGGTGATTGGGGCCGCGGCCGTAGTAGAGGAAGACCCGTTCCCGCAGGGACTCGGGGACCTTGACCAGGACCGGGGCGCTGCCTTCGACCAGGACCCCGGCCTTGGCCACCAGGTCACCGTTCTTCATCGCCGCCATCTGCCGCAGTGGCCACTTGGGCACGCCGACCGGACCGGCCGAGCTCATTTCGCTCCGCCACCCGGCCTTGCCGTGGTCGATCAGAACGTTGTCCTTGCAACTGGCGACGTTCTTGTCGGTCGACGCCCCCGAAGCGGGCTCGAGGGCCAAAACGACGACGGCGGCGATGACGATCCCCGTCAACGCCGCCGTCCTCAAGAGCTTCATATCGAGAGCCTAATACCCGGCTCTAAGCCCTTCTTCACCTTCGCCCGCTCGTTGCGGGCTCCGGATCAACCGCAGCCGGTGTTGTTCCCGCACGAAGAACACGTGTAGCAGGACCCCGTCCGCTGCATCATGCCTCCGCACTGGTCGCAGGCCGGGCCGAGCTCCATGCCCTGCATCCGCGCCGGGCGGACCGGGGGAGTTTCGGTGAACGCCGCCGAGGCCGGCTTTGCCGCGCCGCCGTTGCTCGCCTTGACGCCGCCGTTGCCGTTGCCCGTCTTCGCGCGGCCGAGGCCGTTGCCGGCACCGTTCGCCGGACCAGCCGTGTCGGTCGAGATGCCGAGGCCGAGTTGCGAGGTCTCCGCTTCTTTCTTGCCGCGGACCTCCTGGGTCATGATCCCCAGTTCCTCGAGCGTCTCGACATCGTCGATGAAGCGGCTCGCGAGCCAGCGCATGATGTAGTCGGGCATCGATTTGGCGAACGGGATCTCCGGGTTCTGCGTCATGCCCTCCGGGTCGAAGCGCATGTAGCTGAACTTCCGCACGAAGTCTTCGAGCGGCACCCCGTACTGCAGGCCGAGCGAGATCGCCGTTGCGAAGGCGTTGAGCAGCCCGCGCATCGTCGAGCCCTCCTTGCCGATGTCGGTGAGGAAGATCTCCCCGACCGTCCCGTCGGTGTACTTGCCGGCGGTGATGTAGCCCTCGTGCCCGGCGATGTTGAACTTGTGGGTCAGCGATTCCCGCTCCTGCGGCATCCGCTTGCGGACCGGCTCGGCCATCACGACATCGGCGTCGACGTCGTCGCCCTTGCCCTTCTGGGCGTCGGTGCGAAGCGCCTGCGCCGTCTTCGAGCCGTCGCGGTAGATCGCCAGCGCCTTCAGGCCGCCTTCCCAACCGCGGGTGTAGGCGTCGGCGATATCCGCGACCGTCGCCGTCTCCGGCAGGTTGACGGTCTTCGAGATCGCCCCCGAGAGGAACGGCTGGGTCGCCGACATCATGTCGATGTGGCCGGTGTAGGAGATCGCCCGCTCGCCGACCGCGACGTCGAAGATCGGCAGGTGCTCGTCCTTCAGGCCGGGCGCGCCGACGATCGTGTTCTTCTCCGCGATGTAGGCGTTGATCTGGTCGATCTCGCTGGGCGAGTAGCCGATCGTCTGCAGCGCCAGCGGCACCGAGCGGTTGACGATCGTCATCGAGCCGCCGCCGACGAGCTCCTTGAACTTGACCAGCGAGAAGTCCGGCTCGATGCCGGTCGTGTCGCAGTCCATCAGGAAGCTGATCGTCCCGGTCGGGGCGAAGACGGTCGCCTGCGCGTTGCGGTAGCCGTGCTCGTCGCCGAGCTCGACCGCTTCGTCCCACGCCCGCTGTGAGGCGGCGAGCAGGTCGCCCTTGATGCCGGTGCCGTCGACCTCGTAGGAGGCGTCGCGGTGCATCCGCATGACGCCGTTGTGGCCCTCGCGGTTCTTCTCGTATTCGTCGTAGGGCCCGGTGGCCCCGGCGGCGATCAGCGCCGACTGGCGGTAGGCGCGGCCGGTCATCAGCGAGGTGATCGCGGCGGCGACGTTACGGCCCTCGTCGGAGTCGTAGGGCATGCCGTCGGCCATCAGCAGGGCGCCGAGATTGGCGAAGCCGAGCCCGAGCTGACGGAAGGCGCGAGCGTTGACGCCGATCTCCTCGGTCGGGTAGCTCGACGGGCCGACGATGATCTCCTGGGCCAGGAAGACGATGTCGACCGCGTGCTCGAAATCGTCGACGTCGAAGCTGCCGTCGGCGAGGCGGAATTTCATCAGGTTGAGCGAGGCCAGGTTGCAGGCCGAGTTGTCGACGTGCATGTACTCGCTGCACGGGTTCGAGGCGTTGATCCGACCCGACTCGGGGCTGGTGTGCCAGCGGTTGATCGTCGTGTCGTACTGGATGCCCGGATCGGCGCAGCGCCAGGCCGCCTCGGAGATCTGGTTCATCAGATCGCGGGCGGGGAGGGTTTTGGTGACCGAGCCATCGCTGCGGGCGGTCAGGTTCCAGTCCTCGCCGGCGGCGACCGCCTCCATGAACTCGTCGGTGACCCGCACCGAGTTGTTGGCGTTCTGGTACTGGATCGAGGTGAATCCCTCACCGTCGATCGACATGTCGAAGCCCGCTTCGCGCAGCGCTTCGGCCTTCTCCTCCTCTTTGGCCTTGCACCAGATGAAGTGCTCGATGTCCGGGTGGTCGACGTTGAGGACGACCATCTTCGCCGCGCGCCGCGTCTTGCCGCCCGACTTGATCGTGCCCGCCCAGGCGTCGGCGCCGCGCATGAAGCTGACCGGGCCGGAGGCGAGGCCGCCCTTCGAGAGGTGCTCGACCGAGCCGCGGATGTTCGACAGGTTGATGCCCGAGCCGGAGCCGCCGCGGAAGATCATCCCCTCTTTGGTGTTCCAGTCGAGGATCGACTCCATCGTGTCGTCGACGCTCAGGATGAAGCAGGCGGAGCACTGCGGCTGCTCCTCGAAGCCGACGTTGAACCAGACCGGCGAGTTGAAGGCCGCCTTCTGGTTGAGCAGGATCGCGGTCAGCTCCATCTCGAAGGACTCGGCGTCCTCCTCGGAGGCGAAGTAGCCGCCCTCGCGGCCCCAGCCGGCGATCGTGCCGGCGACGCGGCCGATCATCTGTTTGACCGAATTCTCGCGCTCCGGCGTGCCGAGCCGGCCGCGGAAGTACTTCTGGGCGACGATGTTGGTCGCGTTCTGGGACCAAGATTTGGGAAACTCGACTTCGCGCTGTTCGAACGCGGGCTTCGCGGGGTCACCGATCAGGGCGTCCCGGATCTCCCACTCGATCTGGTCGAACGGGTGCGAATCGGACGTCGAAAAGCGACGCTCCACGGAGAGGCCCCGCAGACCGTTTCTCGGACTGGTAGTGGCGGTCTTGGACATCTAAAACTGCTCCTCTCGCGGCGTCTTTGAAGGGGTCGGTGAGGTTCCTCTTTGCTTCGGACGGAACCGGTGATTTTGGACCCCTTCCGGCCCGTTTCCGGCACTACATATTGTGACAACCCCGCATAACGGGCGAAACTTAGGAAAGGCCGGGTACCCTCCCGGCATGGTTGACGACTTTCGCCGCGGAGCGGAATCGATGGGTGAGCGGGCGAGCGCCGCGCGCGACGCGGTCAACGAGCGCGCCCGCGAGGCCAAAGAGGCCGTCAACGAGGTCACCCGAGACGCCCGCGAGGCCGTCAACGAGCGCGCCGCCGGCGTCAAAGAGGCGACCGCGGAGGCGATCGCCGCGGTCAAACCGAAACTGCGCGGCGTCTCCCACGAGTGGGCCTTCTTCATCTCCCTCGTCCTCGGCGGTGCCCTGATCTTCTTCGCCAAGACGCCGAAGGCGACCCTCGCGGTCGGCATCTACGCGGTCAGCCTCTCGGCCCTGCTCGGCACCAGCGCCCTCTACCACCGGGTCAACTGGAAGCGGCCGCAGGTGCGCCAGTGGATGCGCCGCCTCGATCACTCGATGATCTTCTTCCTCATCGCCGGCACCTACACGCCCTTCGCCCTGCTCGTCATGCACGGCACGCTCGCCACCGCGATCCTGATCGCCGTCTGGGCGGGCGCGGTCGCCGGGGCGATCGTCGAGATGGTCTGGATCGGCCACCCGAAATGGGTCTCGGCGACGGTCTACCTGACGATCGGCTGGGTCGCCGTCGC
>DAIQOT010000084.1:0-14393 GCA_036787695.1 Solirubrobacterales bacterium
AAGAGGACCGCGCCGATCGACGCCGCGCCCATCAGCCCCGCGGGGATGAGGCGCAGCGTCCCCTCGCGCCGCAGGGCCGCCCAGCCGGCGATGAGCGCCACCCAGAGGCAGGCGAGGACCGCGACGCCACGCGGGAAACGTTCGATCGCGAGGACGACCGCCAGGGCGAGCGCGGCGAGCGCGAGGACCAGGGACCCGACCGCGGCGGCGCGCCGGCGGCTCACGCGACGCGCTCCTCGGGAGCTCCGACCGGTGCGGTGGCGTACTCGACGTGTCCCAGCGCGACGAGCCAGCGACGCAGGACGTGGTGGACCGACTCGGCGCCGACGACCTCCTCGGCGGGCCACTCGAGGTCGGCCGGGTGGAGCACGAACGGGAACGACTGCGGGCCGCCGAGCCCGCCGTGCGATCCGACCAGCTCCTCGAACGCCGCGACTTCCTCGGTCTCCGGCCAGTAGGCGCTGTTGATCATCAGGTCGGCACAGTGGGCGAACCCGTCGGTGCGGCGCAGGTGATCGGCGGTGTTGGGACCGAAGGGCGCAAGCGGGTCCTCGCCGTCGACCCGGTCGAGGTCCAGGTAGTTGACGCCCCGGGGGCCGAGCGCCAGCGCCCCGTCGACCTCCGACCGGACGAGGACGAAGCCGACCCCGGGGTGCCCGCGCAGCGTCTCGACCAGGCCCGGGTAGTCCGCCTCGATCCGCTCCAGCGGCACGCGCCCCGGCAGGCGCGGGAAGCTCACCAGGCCGAGGCACCCCGAGGCGAGCACCGACAGCTCCGGCGTCTGGTCGGGATCGGTGGGGGACCGCTCCTCCTCCGTCGCCGGGTCGAGGCTCACGGCGCCGTCCTCGCGTCGGTTCCGCGTCGCGGCGCGCACGCCGCGCCCGGCGAGCGTGTCGTCGCGGGCGACCTCGGTGAGCCCCGCGCTCAGGTAGGAGAGGGCATCGTCGTCCCCGCCGATCGCCGCGTAGAGCCGGTCGGCATCGCAGGCACCGCGCACCAGCTCCTCGAGCGACTCGCCGAAGCGGTCCTTGAAGGTTTCCCCCTGCGACTGGCCGTGGTCTGAGAGGACGACCAGGCGGTAGGGACGAGGGGCCTCGGCGCAGGCCTTGGAGATCCGGGCGATCTGGCGATCGAGGTCGCGCAGGACCGCCATCGCGTCGGCGCGTTCGATCCCCGAGTGATGGGCGACCTCGTCGTAGGCGAGGAAGGTGGTGTAGATCGAGGGGCGCCCGGCGAGGACGTCGCCGATCACGGTCGCGACCTGGAGGTCGCGCTGGACGATCGTGCCCCAGGCGCGTACCAGCGCGTAGGTGCGGCTCCGGGCGATCCGCGGGCGGACGTCGTCGCGGACCTGGGCGCGGGCGGCGCGGCGCTCGCGCCCGACCTCGGCGAGGATCAGCACGAAGGTCCGCGCCGCCGCGTAGGGCCGGGCGAAGTAGGCGCTGTAGTCGCGCCCCAGCGGCCGCCGACGGCGCAGCGCGGTGCTCATCGTCAGCATCGAGTGGGGCGCGTCGCCGGAGAGGATGTTGGCGCGGCTGGCGCCGTCGTCGAAGAGCAGCCCGCGCCCGTCTGAGTGGCGTCGCTCGATCTCTTCGGCGTCGCGCGGGTGGTTGGTGACGAGCGTCCGACCGCTCTCCTTCTCCCACCAACGGAAGGCAGGCATGTCGTCGTTGGACCCATGCAGGATCCCCGCCTGGCAGGCGCCGGTCTGCGAGGACCAGTCGGTCTCCCAGCGCTGCAACTGGTGTGAGCCAGATCGGATCCAGGCGGCCAGGTTCGGCGCCGAGCCGTCGCGGAGCGCCCGCAGCAGCACCTCGTGGGCGAGCCCGTCGATCTCCAGCATCAGCAGCCCCGGGACCTCGCTCTCGGTGGCCAGGCCGCGGCGGCGCGCCTGACGACCGACCACCTGGCGGTACCACCATTCGTCGCCGTCGAGGGACAGCAGCGACTCGACCGTCGCCGTGCTCGCCGTCAGGATCACGGTCAGGACGACCGCTTCGCCGAAGCCGTCGACGCCCGCCCCGGGCAGGAGGTCGATCACCGCGCCGAACAAGAGCCCGTTCAGGAGCAGGCCCGCGAGCCCGAGGGTGAGCACGTTCAGGGGAAGGGCCAACCGCGAGATCGCCGGCCAGAGCAGCGCGTTGGAGAGCCCGACCAGGACCGCGGCGGCGAGCGCGGTGCCGAAGCCCCGCAGGTGGAACCCGCCGAAGAGGCCGGCGAGGACCAGCAGGACGACGGCGTCGAGCACCGTGACGAAGATCGCGCCGCGAAGCCGAGAGACGCTCATCCCCGCATCATCCATCGATCCCCGCATCTTCCATCGTTCGAACCGGGTGATGTGGAAATGGCCGCACAACCCGTAACGTCGCCTGGTGTGAATCCCCCGGCGTCACTGTCCTACGTCGGTCATGCGACGGTCCGGATCGAGCTCGACGGGGTGCGGGTCCTCACCGACCCGGTCCTGCGGTCGCGGATCGGCCCGCTGCGGCGCGAGGCGCTCATCCCGGCCGGCGGATCGCCGAGCCCGCCGGACCTCGTCCTGGTCTCCCACCTTCACCGCGATCACGCCGACCTCGCCTCCTTGCACCGACTCGGCAGGTCGACCCGCCTGGTCTGCCCGGCTGGCACCGGGCGCTTCTTCGCCAGGCACGGGTTCACCGCGGTCGAGGAGTTGGCGCCCGGCGGTTCGATCGAGGTCGGCTCCTTGGTCGTGACCGCGGTCGAGGCGGTCCACGACGGTGGCCGGGTGCCGCCTCGCCACGGCCCCGCGGTCGGCTACGTGATCGCCGGGACGCGTCGCGTCTACTTCGCCGGCGACACCGACCTCTTCGACGGGATGGCCGAGCTGGGGGACCTGGACGTGGCGCTGCTGCCGATCTGGGGGTGGGGCCCGAGCCTCGGGCCGGGGCACATGGACCCCCGCCGCGCCGCCCGCGCCGCGGCGATGATCCGACCGAGGATCGTCGTGCCGATCCACTGGGGCACCTTCTATCCCCGCTTCCTCAAGCACCTCCGTCCCGACCCGCTGTTCATGCCACCGCAGGAATTCGCATCGGCGATCGATGAGCTGGCGCCGGAGGTCGAGGTGCGACTGCTGGCCCCCGGGATGTCGACCAGCTTCTAGGGCGCGCTGCCCTGATCGGCCTTGGGCTTGCGCCGGTGGGTCTCTTTGAACTCACGGCTTTTCGATTTCGCGTCCGTATAAGAGGAGCGGACCAGCGCGTTGCCGCCCTTCCAGCCGAACACCCAGGAGACCAGGATCAGGCCGAAGATCACGTTCCAGGCGGAGGTCACCAACTGCTGGGAGATCGAGTAAGCGGTGGCGGTGGCGGCGTCGGTGGAGCCGGAGAGCGCGGTCGCGTTGAGCGCCTGGGTCACGCCGACGCCGCCGGGCGTGGCGGAGACGGAGTTGGAGATCGAGTTCGAGGCGGTCACGGTGGCGACGTTGTGGAAGGTGACCGGGATCCCGTAGGCGCCGAGGAAGATGCCGACGATCGCCAGCCGCGCCAGGTAGCTGCCGAGCGAGGGCGCGACGACGCGGGCGAGGAAGCGGCGCGGCTTGCGGATCACGGCGCCGCCGCCGGCAACCTGCGATCGCAGCCCCGCCAGCTTGCGGCGGAAGGTGCCGCCGAGGAGGGCGATCAGGACCAGCCCGCCGATCACGATCCCGACGACCAGCCCGGTGTGTTCGGAGAGGAAGCCGAGCTTGACCGAGAACGAGCCGGCGACCGAGAGGAACAGGTAGAGGTAGAGCGCCAGCGAGAAGACGCTGAACGGGATCTTCTGGACGACGAGGCCGGAGAGCATCATCGGGAAGGTCGCGCCGGCGAAGAGGACGGTGAACATCACCAGCATCACCCAGGTCCCGATGTTGGCCGGGAGGAAGCTGTTCAGGGCGACCGCGGTGGCGTAGGAGGCGAGCACGACCCGGTAGCGGACCTGGCCGCCGGGCGGCATCGCCCGCAGGATCCCGAACCAGGCGAGCGCCGCCATCGCGGTCTGGGCGCTCTGCAGGACCACCGCGGCGACGATCGCCCCGGGCGGGATGTCGCCGAGCTTGTCGAAGAGTTCGTCGATCCACTCGCGGACCGGGATCCCGAGCAGGTCGAGGACCCAGATCAGCGCCGCGACGCCGACGATCCAGACGGCGATGCGCGCCAGGCGACGCGCCGGCGGCCGGCCCTCCGCGACATCGGTCTGGGACTCGGCGGCCACGGGCGCTCTAGGGTAGGCGGGAGATGCGGACCGACGCTGAGGATCGCGGATTGCGGGCGGCTCCGACCAGATGAGCGATGCCGACCTGAGCGCCCGGGTCGGCGGGCTGATGCCGCGGGCGCGGCGCGACCTCGCCGAGCTGGTCGCCTTCCGCTCGGTCGCCGGCTCCTCCGAGTTCCCAGCCGAGGAATGCGACCGCGCCGCGGACTGGCTGGTCGACGCGCTCACCGACGTCGGCCTCACCGACGTCGCCGCGCACGAGACCGCCGACGGCAGCAAAGCGGTGCTCGGCCATCGTCCCGCCCCGGCGGGGGCGCCGACGGTGCTCCTCTACTGCCACTACGACGTCGTCGCGCCGCTCGCCGCGGAGGCCTGGAAGACCCCCGCCTTCGAGTTGACCGAGCGCGAGGACGGCCGCTGGTACGGCCGCGGGACCGCCGACTGCAAGGGCAACGTCGTCGCCCACCTGACCGCGCTGCGGGCGCTCGGCGACGAGCTGCCGGTCGGCGTCAAGGTGATCGTCGAGGGCTCCGAGGAGGTCGGGACGGGCGGGCTCGAGGCGCTGATCGAAGCCGACCCGGCGCTGCTCGCCGCCGAGGCGATGGTGATCGCCGACACCGGCAACTTCGAACTCGGGCTGCCGACCCTGACGACTTCGCTGCGCGGCGTGGCGAACCTCGTCCTCACCGTGCGCACCCTTCGCGGGCCGCTGCACTCGGGGGTCTTCGGCGGCGCGGCCCCCGACGCCTTGGCGGCGCTGATCCAGATGCTCGCCGGGCTGCGCGACGCCGCCGGCGACACCACGATCGCGGGGCTGGGGGAGCCGCTGCGGTGGGAGGGGATCGACTACCCGGCGGAGCGATTCCACGAGGACGCCGGGGTGCTCGACCGCGTCCAGCTGACCGGCACCGGCTCGGTCGCCGAGATGCTCTGGGCCCGTCCGGCCCTCACCGTCGTCGGGATCGACGCGCCGCCGGTCGCCGGCTCGACGATGTCGATCCCGGCCGAGGCGAGGCCCCGGATCAGCCTCCGCCTGCCGCCGGGGATCACCGGCGAGGAAGCGACCGCCGCGATGCGCGCCCAGCTCGAGCGCGACGCGCCGTGGGGAGCCGAGATCGAGATCGAGGCCGAGGAGGGCGCCGATCCGTTCGTCGGCTCGACCGCCGGCCCCGGCTTCGACGCGCTCGCCGGCGCGCTCGAGGACGCCTACGGCCGCGGCCACGTGACCCAGGGTCAGGGTGGCTCGATCCCGCTCTGCAACACCCTCCAGCGGACCTATCCCGACGCCGCGATCATGCTGATCGGGGTCGAGGAGCCGGGCTGCCTGATCCACGCCCCGAACGAGAGCGTCGACCCGTCCGAGCTCGAACGGATCGCCCTCGCCGAGGCGCTCTTCCTCAGCCGCTACGCCTCCGCTCAGGCGTAGGCCTGCGTTTTCTCCGCGTGGTGGCTCAGCACCATCTGGTGCTTCGGCGGGCCTTCGACGATCGTTTCGCGGTCGACGGCGAGGTCGGGGCCGACGTGGACGAGCTCGCCGACTCCGATGTCCTCCCAGCCCTCCTCCTGGCTGATCTGCTCGCTGGAGATGACCACCAGCGGGATGTCGGCGGCGTCGTCTGAGTGGATCTGCAGCGTGCCGGCCGAGTCGACGTGGTCGAGTTCGGCGTCGCCGCTCGACCCGCCCGCCCGGCGCCGCAGCAGCATCAGCGGGTTCGCCTCGGGGTAGCGGAATGCCCAGATGTTGTGGCGTTCGGCGAGCACGAAGTTGAGGCTGAAGAGCTCGTAGCGCTCGACCACCTCGCGCACCGCGGCGGTGATCCCGGCGCGGATGTCGCCGCCGTGTTCGCGGGCGGCGAGCGTGATCAGGGCGAAGAAGCGCTCCGAGTCGGTCTCGCCCATCACCATCGCCCGGTTTTCGCCGAGCCGCGCCTCGATCTGGTCGAGGTCGCCGACGACGCCGTTGTGGGCGAAGAGGCGCCCGTCCTGGGCGAACGGGTGGGTGTTGGCGAGCGAGGTGTCGCCGGTGTTGGCGTAGCGGAGGTGGACGATCATCTCCGCCGCGACGAGCCGATGGGCGACCGCCTGGTAGGCCATGTCGCTCGCCGCTTCGACCGGGTTTTTCATCAGGATCAGCCCGTGTTTGGAGGTGAGCGCCGCGAGCCCGTAGCCGTCCGCGTTGATCTCGCTCTGTTTGGCGATCGAGTCGGGCGCGTCGAGCAGCCAGAAGTCGGCGGCGACGTCGCGGTCACCGGCGTGCAGGGCGAACAGGCGGCACATGGGTCTCCAGTCGGTAGTTGGCGCTGCCAAAGGTAGGCGTCCCCGGCGGCGGCAGGCATCATCCCTATCGGGTGATCGCCGGCTCCGGCCCCCTGACGAAGGGCTGACGAGCGTCGGGACCAGTGACGACCCGAGGGCGCCTCGCTCAGGCGCCCCACGGCGTGGTCTCGAGAGCCGTTTCGAAGGCGGCCCGGTCGTGGACCGGCTCGCCATGTGAGACGAGGACGCGCTCGAAGGGGAGCTCGAGCATGCGCCGGAACGCCGGCAGCACCCGCGACTCGAAGCCCGGCGCGTCCCAGATCCGCAGCTCCCCCTCGGGCGCGGTCATCCCGTCGGCGAAGACGAGCGCCCGCTGCTCGGGCAGGTAGAGCGGCGTCTCCATTCCTTCGCGCCCGTCGTGCAGTGCGACCAGCTCGCCGGGCAGGACGTCGTCGGGCCGTAGCCGCTCCAACTCGGTTCGCGGGAGATCGTTCGCCCAGAAGAGGAAGGGACCGAAGGCGCGGGTGCCGTACCAACGGACGAAGAGCTCGACGTCGCGGAGGTGGTCCGGCTTCAGGACGGCGACGACCTCCGGCCGCATCGCCTCGATCCGGTCCCAGACCTCGCGGGCGCCCGGAGGCGGCGCCAGTGGATCAAGCAGCAGGCCGACGCCTTCGGACTCGACCGCGAAGGAGGCGACCTCGGGTCGCCAGTCGGCGTCCTCGTCCCAGTCGGGATGCGGCTGGCGCCAGAGCCATAGGCCCGGCGCGACATCACGGATCTCGACGGCCATCGCGAACGGCCGCCCTAGAGCAGACCCTTCTCCCGCATCTCGCCTTCGGCCTTGGCGGTCTTGCCGAGGCCCTCGGCACCGAGCGACCCCAGCGCGGCGTCGGTCTTGGTGAACTGGATCTCGTCGTACTGGACGACCTGGATCCGGTTCCCCCAGGGGTCGAGGAAGTCGAGGCCGCGGCCGGGGAGGATCTCGACGCCCTCGCGCTCGAGCGCCTCGCGGACGGCACCGGCATCGTCGACGACGAGGCCGAAGTGCCGCGAGTCGTCAGCGGTCTGCTTGCGTCCGGCCGACAGGGCGATGAACTGGTCGCCCGCGTCGATGAACGCCATCTTGTCCCTGATCCTGCCCCGCAGCTCGAAGTCGAGGAGCCGCCCGTAGAAGTCGAGCGCCTCGTCGATGTCGCCGACCTCGAGGGCGACGTGGTTGATGCCGACGAAGCGGGCCTTCTCACTCATCCCCGGTCATGGTGACACCCCCGGAGGCTTGTGCCCGCTCCGGGGCGCTCGACGGCTCCGGTCCGCTACCGAAGAGGCTGACGAGCGCCGGGACCAGCAGCGGCCGCGCCAGCCAGGTGTCGAGCATCAGGCCGACGAACATCGCGAAGGCGAGCTCGCGGAAGGCGGCGATCGGGATCAGCCAGACCGCCGCGAAGGAGAGCGCGAGGATCAGCCCGGCGACGCCGATCGCGCTCGAGGCCCGCGACCCGGCGATCCGGATCGCGCCCTTCAGCTCGCGGCGTTCGGCCTCGCGCCAGATCCGGCTGATCAGGAAGACGTTGTAGTCGGCGCCGAGGGCCAGCATCAGGATCGCCGTCGCCACCGGCACGAAGAAGGCGATCTCGTTGTAGCCGAGCAGGCCCTGGAAGACGTAGACCGTGAGCCCGAGCGCGGCGGCGACGACGAGGAGGCTCGAGGCGACCAGGTAGATCGGCGCGGTTCTACTTCGCAGCAGGGCGAACAGCAGCAGGAGGAGGACGGCGAGCGCCGCCGGCGCGACCTTCAGCCCGGCGTGCCAGGTGTCTTCGGTCAGTTCGTGGTTGATCGAGGTGTCGCCGGTGACGCCGAAGGTCGCCCCGTGGAACCCGCTCTGCTGGAGCATCGTCGGCAGTTCGGCTTCGAGGCCGGAGAGGATGTCGGGCGCGACCGGCCCGTCGGGATCGGCGTCGAGGACGACGAGGAAGCGGGCGGCGCTCGCGTCTTCGGAGACGAAGATGCCCGGCGGCGCGCCCGCTAGTCGGCGTGCCGGGCCGAGCACCGAGGCGACCCCGGGCTGGGCTTCGATCCGTTCCTGCAGCGAGGTCAGGGCGGCCGCGTTCGTGCCGACCCCTTCGCCTTCGATCACCAGCATCGACGGGCCGACCACCCCGGGGCCGAGGGCCTGGGTCGCCTCGTCGTATCCCTGCCTCGATTGGGTCGTCGTCGGCAGGCCGCGGATGATCGGGTTGCCGAGCTCGAGGTTGCGCAGGCCGCTCGCCGCGGCGAGGAGGAGGACGAGACAGAAGACGATGACGAGGATCGGATGGCTCGCGGCGGTCCCGACGATGCGGCCGCGGGCGCGTGGGCTCTCGGCCTCGGGCGCCTCCTCCGCGGCCGCGACCTCGAGCCGGTGCGGCCAGAAGACGAAGCGGCCGAACAGCGCGAGGCAGGCAGGGAGGAAGGTGAGCGAGACGAGCGCCCCCACCAGCACCGAGATCGCCATCGCCGGTCCGAAGGCCGAGAGGAAGTCGACGCCCGAGAGCGCCAGGGTCATCGTCGCGCCGGCGATCATCAGCGCCGCCGTCGAGACCACCGGCAGCAGCTCGGCGGTGACCGCGCTCGCCGCCTCGACCGGCGAGGCGCCCTGCCGCATGCGCGAGCGGAAGCCGGAGACGAAGAAGATGAGGTAGTCGGTCAGCACCCCGAACAGCAGGGCGATGATCACCGGCTGCACCTCTTCCGGGATCGGCAGGTTGAACTGTTCGGCGACCAGGCCGAGCAGCCGATCGGAGACGAGGTAGGCGAGGCCGACCCCGGCGAGGCAGAGGAGCGGGATCATGAGCGAGCGGAAGTAGAAGGCGAGGATCCCGACGACGAGGACGACGGTCGCGATCTCGACCCAGAGGAGGTGTTCTTCGACCAGGTTCGATTCAGCTGCCGCCGCCGGAAGGGCGCCGGTGACGTGGGTGGTGTCGGCGCCGGTCGCCTTCCGCAGGCCGGCGGCAAAGTCTTCGCTCGCGGGGACCGTTTCGTCACCTTCGGCGTCGTAGAGGTAGACGAGGAAGGTGTCACCGACCGCGCCGCCTTCGAGCGGCTTGCCTTCGGCGGCGAAGGGGACGGCTTTCAGGCCGGATTCGCCGCGGTCGGTGCGGGCGACGAGACGGAGCGCGGCGGCGGTGTCGCCGGCGTCGAAGCCGCCTTCCTTGTGGGCGACGACCATCGAGCGGCTGATCAGCGGGAAGCCGAAGGTGTGGAGCGACTTTTCTTCGACTTCGACCGCCTTCGAGGAGCGGGGGAGGAGGCTGCCGAGCTCCGCCGCTTCGCTGCCGAGGCCGGAGGGCAGCTGCGAGGTCGCGAGGACCGCGCCGGCGATCCAGGCGGCGATCACGAAGAACCGCGCCCAGACGATCACCCGGCCGAGCCCCCGCCAGAGCCCGTGGCCTACGGGCTCCGGCGCCTCATTTCGTCCTTCCTGGTCGATGGCTCAGTACCGACGATCGCCGGGGTCACCCGGCGGTGGTTGACGGTAGGCCGGATCGACTCCACGCCGATCGTCGACCAGGACTTCGGACTGCCGCGAACGCCGCGACCAGACCGTCCACTGCCAGATCGCGATGATCAGGCCGACGACGCCGGCGATGATCAGGATCAGCCCGATCGTCCGCAGGTCCAGGCCCTTGACGTGGAGGTGGGTGGCGAAGCGAAGGATCGCGCCTACGACGATCAGGAAGATGCTTCCCGCGAAGGTCATCCGGATCGCCCCTAGAGAACGCGGCGGACGAGGGCGATCGCCAGCAGGACGAGGATGATGACGATGATGATCCAGACGATGGTCAAGACGAGCTCCTTGGCTTGATTTGGACGGCAGGAGGTGGCGATCGGAGATCGGCCTCCCCGCCTTTCCTCTCGTCAACGGAGCCGGCGACGGAACGTCAGGGCCTACTTTCGGCGCCGAGCCGGAGTGCGGTCGGACCACCGCCTCAGGGCGCATCGTGCTTTTCGTGGCCGGGGGAGGAGCCGCTCTTCCCCGGCGAGTCGCTTTCAGTGACTTCGGTGGTCGGGCCTTCGGCTTCGGTGGCGGCGGGCGCCGCGGTTTCAGTCGTTGCGGTCGCAGCAGCTTCGGGCGGCTGTGACGGTTCCGGGTGCGAAGGCGTCACCGGATGGGCGGGATGTTCGGGGTGGACCGGATGGCCGGGCGCCGTCGGACCCGCCGGAGCTGCCGCCGCGTCTTCTTCCTTCGAGTGGCCGGGGGAGGAGGCGGACTTCGCCTTTTCGGTATTCGCCGGGGCCGTTTCCTGGCCGTGCGCGGCGCTCGGTGGTAGCTGCGCCGGGCTACCGGCACTGCCGGGAATTTCGGCCGGCGTTTTCGCCGCCGGGGTGGTGGCCGTGGCCTCGCCTCCGGGTCCGGCGCTCGCGCTGCTGGGTCCCCGGGCCGGGGCGCCGGGTCCTTCCCGAGGTGCTGGGACCGGGGTCCCGACCGACGAGGCGACCGTGTCCGGCGAGGACGACGCCGAATCCGGCGTCGAGTCCTGAGGGCGTGGCGCTCCGCCTACCGGGTCCGGAGATGACGCCTGGTCGGCGGACGTATGGCGAGCTGACACTTGGTCGGTCGACACCCGGCCGGACGCCGCGAGGTGGGCGGAGGCGGAGTCGGGGATCGTTGCCAGCGCGGAGGGCGGGGCGTCGTCCGATCCGCCATGCGTTGCAACCGATTCGGCCGGGGCCTCCGAACCGCCCTCGTTCAGGGCTGGGTGGAGGACGCCGGCCACGTCGGCGCCACCGACCCCGATGGCGGCGGCGGCGACGATCGCCGCCGCGCCTTTGAGCAGGACGGTCGTGCCGATCGCCTTTCCGGCGCCCGCCCCGACGGCGCCGCCGATGCCACTTGCCGAACCCGCTCCGGCGCCGCCCCCGAGCCCCGACGCCGCACCGGCGCCCGCGCCGCCGCCTCCACCGAGGGTCTTCAGCAACGCGGCCGCCACGGGCACCGGGAGCGGAGAGATCGACGCGAGGGCGTGGCGCCGCGAATCGATCCCTTCGGCGAACACCCTGCAGTCCGTGCACGCCTTCAGGTGCGCGCTCAGGTCGCGACGGCGGCGGACCCGCCGGTCACCGTCGGAGAGGGCCTTGGTGACCGCCGTGCATTCCATGTTCCGGCCCGCATCCATCTCACGCAGGCCGAGGCGCGCCTCGTAGACGGTCTGCCGGGCGACCGCCGGAGAGGTCCCGAGCGCCGCGCCGATCTCCTCGAACTTCAGCCCGCCCGCCTCGCGCATCACCAGCGCGCCGCGTTGGCGCTGGGGCAGCTCGCCGACGTCGACCAGCAGCTGGCGGAGCCGTTGACGCGTCTCGACCTCCTCGACCAAGGTCACCCCGGGAGGCAGCTGGTGCTCGTCGAGGGAGACGCTCTGGCGCCGGCGGCGGATCAGTTCGATCGACTCGTTGTGGGCGACCCGGTAGAGCCATGGCTTCAGCTCGATCTCCCGCCGCTCGCCCGGCAGCGCGCCGAGGGCCTTGACCATCGTGTTCTGCAGCGCGTCCTGGGCATCCTCGGGATTGCCGAGGATCGCCACGCAATAGCGATAGAGGTCCTGCTGGAAGCGCCGGAAGATCGCCGTGAAGGCATCGCGATCCCCACGGGCCGCCCTCCGGGCGAGCCGTCGTTCATCTCTCACGCGCCCCAGTTACCCCGGATCGGGAATCCAATCCGGAGGCGAGGACCGATGCCGGGCGAAGGGCGCGGATGTCAGGTGGGAGCGGCGGCGGCGCCTCGTTACGCCGGATCGGCGCGGGGTAACTCACTCACTGGCACGCACCGATGAAAGCGCTGATCCTCAACTGTTCACTGAAGCCGAGCCCCGAGCCGTCGAACACGGCGGCGCTGGCGAAGGTGGTGGCCGACGCCCTGCGTGACCGCGATGTCGAGGTCAGGGAAATCCGCCTCGTCGACCACGAGATCAAGCCCGGCGTCGAAACCGACATGGGGGAGGGCGACGAGTGGCCCTCGATCCATGGCGCGGTCCTCGCCGCCGAGATCCTCGTCATCGCCACGCCGACCTGGATCGGGCGGTCGTCGTCGGTCGCCCAGCGGATGCTGGAGCGGATGGACGCGATGATCTCCGAGACCGACGACGAAGAACGGCCGGTCGCCTACAACCGGGTCGCCGGCGTCGTCGTGACCGGCAACGAGGACGGCGCCCACCATGTGATCTCGGAGGTCGCGGGCGCCCTCGGCGACATCGGCTTCACCGTCCCCGGCCAGGCCTGGACCTACTGGAACAAGGGCCCCGGCCCCGGCGAGGACTACTCGGAAACCGACGAGGGTCACGAATGGTCCGCGACCACCGGCAAGGCCGCGGCGGCCAACCTCTTCGCGGTCGCCACCGCCCTCGCCGAGCGCCCGATCCCCGCACCGCCGTCGTCCTGACGACGGCACCCCAAACCTCATTCCGAAGGAGAGAAGCAGAGCTGATGTCTGACGAGTTGAAAGGCAAAAAGATCGCGATCATCGCCGCCGACGGCGTCGAGCAGGTCGAGCTGGAGGACCCACGCCAGGCTGTTGAAGACGCCGGCGCCGAGACCGAGCTGCTGTCGATCGAAGAGGGTGTGATCCAGGCGGTCGAACACGACATCGAACCGACCGAAAAGGTGAAGGTCGACAAGACCGTCGCCGACGCCTCGGTCGACGACTACGACGGATTGATCCTGCCCGGCGGCGTCGGCAACCCGGACAAACTGCGCCAGGAGGACGCCGTGATCGACTTCCTCCAGGCCTGGTTCAAGGCGGGCAAGCCGGTCGGGGTGATCTGCCATGGGCCGTGGACGCTAGTCGAGGCCGACCTCGTCCGCGGCCGCACGCTGACCTCCTATCCGAGCATCCGCACCGACATCCGCAACGCGGGCGGCAACGTGGTCGACGAGGAAGTGGTCACCGACCAGGGCCTCGTCTCGAGCCGCAGCCCGGCCGACCTCGAAGCCTTCTGCGCGAAGATCGTCGAGGAGTTCGCCGAGGGTCGCCATGAGATCGCCGACGCCGGCGCAACGGCGGGGACGAGGTAGCGGCATGTCGAAACAGGACAACATCGCGGCCCAGGAACATCTGGTCGACAACATCAACTCCGGTGACGTCGCCACCGCGGTCGAGTCGTTCGCCGAGAACTGCGTTGACCACGATCCGGCGCCCGATCAGGAGGCCGGCCGCGACGGCTTCGAGACTTTCTTCACGGCGCTGAAGAAAGGCTTTCCCGACGCCAAGCTCGCGCCCGATCAGATGGTCGCCGACGACGACCACGTCGCCGTCGCCTACACCCTGAGCGGCACCCACGAAGGCGTGTTCCAGGGCCTCGAGCCCACCCACCGCAGGATCGAGGTCCGCGGCGTCCAGATCGGGCGCTTCGAGGACGGCAAGATCGTCGAGCGCTGGGGTGCGAGCGACGAGCTCGGCATCCTCCGGCAGCTGGGCGTGGCGCCGGACCCGGCCTGACGGCGACGCTTGTCGCGCCGCGGGCACCTGCCGGAACTTCGACCAAGAAAGGACACGGTTACAGATGGCAGGAATCACTTTGAAGCGGGCACGGGAGGTCGTCGAGGCGGCCACCGCGCGTGCCTTCGACATGACGAGCGCCGAACTGGGCGCCGAAGCCCAGCCGGGCAAGTCGCTCTACGGGATCGAGGCCTCCAACGACGGCCGGTTGATCGTCTTCGGCGGCGGCATCCCGCTGAAGTACGGCGAGGAGATCGTCGGCGCGATCGGCGTCAGCGGCGGCACCGTCGACCAGGACGAAGAGGTCGCCGAGGCGGGGGCGGCAGCCTACGCCTGAGTCGACCCTCGACACCGCCGTCGACGAGCGCGCCTCGGACTCGAGGGCGCGGCTGATCGCGACGGCGGTGCCGGAGGAGCCCGAGGGCGTGGTGCTCACGCTGCATGGCGG
>DAIQOT010000085.1:0-14365 GCA_036787695.1 Solirubrobacterales bacterium
CGGCCTCGGCGCCGCCCGCCAAGGGCTCGGCGAGGAGGCCGAGGGACACCTGGCCGAGGCGCTGTCCCTCTACCGCGGCGACTTCCTCGCCGGCGATCCCTACCTCGACTTCGCCCTGCCCGAGCGCGAGCGCCTGCGCGACCTCGCCGGCCGGGCGCTCCGCGAGCGGGTGCGGACCGCGGTCGCCTCGGGTCGTCTCGACGCCGCCGCCGAGCACGGCAACCGGCTGGCCGAGATGGAGCCCTTCGACGCCGACGCCCAACGCCTCGTGATCGAGGTCTGCCTGCGACGCGGACGCCACAGCGAGGCTCACCGTCGGTACTCGGTCTATCGCAAGAAACTAGGTGCGTCTTTCGGCAGCGAACCGGCCTGGGATCTGCGCGACGTGGAGTCCGATCTGGCCGCCACCATCCCCCGGCCAGGGTGACTGAAGGAACCTCAAGTTCCGACGTCGAATGGCCGAAGGAGTCTGGACCGCAAATGCTTTCTCGTCCCTAAGGAGCCACGTTGGCCTACCAACTCGACATTCCGAATTCGGACCAGCAGGTCAAGGTCCGAAACCCGTGGGCGGTGGCGTTGCTGCCGATCATCACCCTCGGGATCTACCACCTGGTCTGGTGGTACAAGATCAACAAGGAGATGAAGGCGTTCGGCGAGGCGCGCGGCTACGACCTCGGCCGCAACCCGATGAACTCGCTGCTGGCGCTGTTCCCGGGCGGGATCATCGTCATCCCGGCGTTGATCACCTACTGGAACGGAACCAAGCGCGTCCAGGGCACCTCGGCGCTGGCGGGCCGCGAGCCGGTCAACGGATGGCTCGTCCTCGTCCTCTACCTGCTGATCGCGCCGGGCATGTGGGCGTACCTGCAGGTGTCGCTGAACCACGTCTGGGAGCAGGAGCTGTCCGCGGCCCCGGGCCAGGCGGTGCCGCCGAGCTCGGGCGACGACCCGATGCCCCCGAAACTGGCCGACGCTTGAGACGCGTGTCGAGTTTTGGTCCCTGGGGGACCGAAACTCGACACGAGGCGAATCCCGGGTCCTGAGCAACCGGGATTCGCTTCGTAGTTCGCGCCTGGGGAGGCGCCTAGTTCGCCAGGAACGCTTCGACGGCGGTCGCGTCGGCTTCGAGCCGGCCGGCCGCCTTTTTCGTGACCCGCTCGAGGTGCTCGATCTCGACCTTGCCCTTGGGCAGGCGCCAGGTGGCGACGGCGCGGCCGTCGACGAGGGCGAAGGGGCGGAAGATGCCGTTGATCGTGACCAGGCCCTGGTGCGGTCCGATGACGTCGTCGCGGGACGCCCAACCGAGCAGCAGCGGGTCGAAGGCGCCGAGCAGGCGGGCCGGCGGGATCGGCGCGGGCTCCTCGCGTTTGCGGAGATCGACGAGGCCGTCGCCGAGGTCGACCAGCCGACGGGAGATCGCGGCGAGGCCGGCGCGCGCGTCGCGCAGCGGGAGGCCCGCCCAGCGGGCGAGGTCGGCGTCGCTCGCCGGGCCGTGGCCGACGAGGTAGCGGCGGGCGACCTCGGCGAGAGCCGCCTCGCGATCGACCTCCGGCGGCTCCCCGAGCCAGTCCCGAGCGGCGACAAACGCGTGCTCCTTGCCGACCATCGGCCCCCGCACGCAGACCCCCTGGAGGGCGGCGTAGAAGAGGACGTGGATGAAGGCCTGCCCCTCGGTCGGGACGTCAGCCGAGTCGAGCCGCTCGCGTAGTTGGGCACGAGTCAACGGCCCCTCGTCCACGAGCGCTTTGGCGATCGTGGCGAGTCCCCGCTCCGCCTCGGCCTCCCCCACCCCGGTCTGCCGCAGCCGCGTCCGGCAAGAGGTCCAAAGCGGCGGCGTAGTCACCGCCTGCAACATCGAATAGTCCTCCGCCCGAACCAGATGCAACGTCCCCCGGTTCAGCCAGGTGATGATCAACTCCCGCTCCCCGAGCGCCCGATCGACGTCCGAAGCGAAGACCCCTTCGCTCCTCGCGCGGATCGCGAGCCGCGCCCCGCGCCCATCCTGCCCCTGAATCGCCAGCAACCGCTCGGCCACCGCAACCGGATCGCGCGCGGGCCTGGTCGCCAGCCCTTGCGAAGTCAGCCGCGCGGCGTGGAGGTCAGATGGACCCCCGAACGAACCTCCACGCTGTTCGTGAGAGAGGGGGTCCATCTGACCTCCTCCTCAGAGCGCCTCAGCCTTTGCCGCTGAGCAGGTTCCAGGCCCGACGCCAGAAGCTCGGCCCCGGCTCACCCGCCACATCGTCCGGCGAGATCGTGATCGAGCCCGGATTCTTCCCCGGCGCGGCAAGCTGCGCCGCCGCGGCGGCGTCAAGCGTGAGGATCACGCCACGCTCGTAGATCCCCTCGACCTCGGGCGCGTCGACGAACTTGTGGCCGCCGGGGCGGTTCTTCGTCGTGTCGAAGACGATGCCGTCGAAGAGGTCGGCCTCGGGAGCGTCGAGGACCTCGACCACCGTGCCGATCCGCACCTCGTCCGAGGTATAGACGGGGATGCCTTTCTTGGCGGCGAGGTAAGAGACCTTGAAGCCGAGATCGTCCATCGAGAACGGACCCTAAACGAAGAGGGTCGGCGGCACCTAAACTCGGGGTGGGAGCAATCCGAATCGGGAGGGATACGCATGGGAACGAACTTGGCCTCGATCGTCACCGACAGCGCCGCGCGGGACGCCGAGGCGGCCGCGATCCGGCTCGGCGAGCGGACGCTGACCTACGGTGAGCTCGACGACCGCGTCGCGCGGCTGGCGACGCTGCTGCTTGAGCGCGGGCTCGAGCCGGGCGACCGGGTCGGGGTGATGCTGCCTAACGTCCCCGAGTTCCCGATCGCCTACTACGGCATCCTGCGCGCCGGCGGCGTCGTCGTGCCGATGAACGTCTTGCTGAAACGGCGGGAGATCGCCTATTACCTGGAGGACTCGGGGGCGAAGCTGCTGCTCGCCTGGCACGGCTTCATCGAGGACGCCTCGACCGGCGCCGCCGACGCGGGCTGCGAGCTGATCGAGGTCGAGCCGGGCGCCTTCGCGGCGACGCTAAACGCGGCCCGGCCGATGGCCGGCACCGCCGAGGTCGACGACGAGGACACGGCGGTGATCCTCTACACCTCCGGCACGACCGGGCAGCCGAAGGGCGCCGAGCTCAGCCACCTCAACCTGGTCCGCAACGCCGACGTCTCGGCCCACACCAACACCACGGTCGGCCCCGGCGACATCGTCCTCGGCGCCCTGCCGCTCTTCCACACCTTCGGGCAGACGGTGAGCATGAACGCCTCGATGCTGGTCGGAGCGACCCTCACGCTGGTCCCGAAATTCGACCCCGGCGAGGTGCTGGAGACGATGGCGCGCGACGGCGTCACCCACTTCTACGGCGTGCCGACGATGTACGGGGCGCTGCTCCACCACCCCGGCCGCGAGGACTTCGACACCTCCTCGTTGCGGGTCTGCATGACCGGCGGGTCGTCGATGCCGGTCGAGGTCCTGCGCGGCTTCGAGGACGCCTTCGGCGCGATCGTGCTCGAGGGCTACGGCCTCTCGGAGACCTCGCCGGTGGCGAGCTGCAACCACCCCGACATGGAGCGCAAGGCGGGCTCGATCGGGACGCCGATCAAGGGGGTCGAGATGCGGATCGTCGACGAGAACGACAACGAGGTGGAGCGCGGCGAGGTCGGCGAGATCGTCATCCGCGGCCACAACATCATGAAGGGGTACTGGGCCCGCGAGGACGCGACCGCCGAGGCGCTCCGCGGCGGCTGGTTCCACAGCGGCGACCTCGGCCGAGAAGACGAGGACGGCTACTTCTTCGTCGTCGATCGCAAGAAGGACATGATCATCCGCGGCGGCTACAACGTCTACCCGCGCGAGGTCGAGGAGCTGCTCTACGAGCACCCGGCGATCCGCGAAGCGGCGGTCGTCGCGGTCCCCCACCCGCAGTGGGGCGAGGAGGTCGGCGCCGCCGTCGTCCTCGAACCGGGCGCCGAGGCGTCCCCGGAGGAGATCAGCGCCTGGGTCCGCGAGCGGATCGCCGCCTACAAGTACCCCCGCGTCGTCTGGTTCATCGAGGACCTCCCGAAGGGCCCGACCGGCAAGATCCTGAAGCGCGAGATCGACGTCCCCGCGCAGGTCGACGCCTAGCCCCACCTGACGAGTTCGCAGTTTCCCGCGCATACCGCGGGTTTCTGCGAACTCATCCGCTGTGCCTGGCCGACCGGCCAGTTTCGCGGTACCCTGGCGTACCGGCCGGCCACGAACGAACGGGGAATGAGATGAGCGTCGCCTCCCAGCGGTTGATGGAGAACGTCACCTACGAGGACCTCTACATGCGGTGGGAGCAGGGGAACTGGTCCGCCTACGACATCGACTTCTCCGCCGACGCCGCCGGCTGGGCCGGCCTCTCCGACATCCAGCGCCGTTCGGCGATGTGGATCTACTCGATGTTCTTCTACGGCGAGGACCGGGTCGCCGACACGCTCGCGCCCTACATCACCGCCGCGCCGACCGAGGAGCAGTCCTACTTCCTCGCCACCCAGCAGGTCGACGAGGTCCGCCACTCGCTCTTCTTCCACCGCTTCTTCAAAGAGGTGATCGGGGTCGGCGGCGGGAGCATCCAGGAGACGCTCGCGTCGACGCTGCCGCAGCTGAACTGGGGCTACCTCGGCGTCTTCGACCGGCTCGACCGGATGGCGCTCGAACTGCGAACCGACACCTCGCTGCCGAAGTACGCGCAGGCGATCACGCTCTACCATCTGATCGTCGAGGGCAGCCTCGCCCAGCCGGGACAGCACTTCATCGAGGACTTCTTCGCCAAGGAGGAGCAGATGCCCGGGTTCAGCGCCGGGATGGTGAACGTCTCCCGCGACGAGCAGCGCCACATCGGCTTCGGCGTCAAAGTGCTCTCCGAACTGCTCGCGCCGAGCCACCCCGCCTCGGCCGAATGCCGCGCCGCGGTGGTCGAGCTGCTGAACGAAGTTCTCCCCTACAGCCCGGCGGTCTTCCGGCCGCCGAACCTCGACCGCGAATACACCGAGTGCTACGGCTTCACGCTCGAGGACATCTACACCTTCGGGCTCAAACTGGTCCGGCAGCGTTGGCGGACGATCGGCTACCCGACCGAGGAGATGCCGCCCGGCACCTTCCCCTTCGACCCCGACAAGTCGGAGGAGGAACTGGCGGCGGACCAGGTGAGGCTGATGCTCGGCGGCATCATCGGGCCGAGCGACGGCAGCGTCACGCCGAGCACCGACCCCGAGCTGATGCGCCTCTACTTCGACATCACCGCCCGGGTCGCCAATCCGAGCGCCGCCAACGGCACGCCGCTGATCTACCAGTGGAAGTTCAGCGACGCCGGCCCGTGGCACCTGACGATCGAGAACGGGACGACCCGCGCCGAGCCTGGCATCGCGCCCGAAGCCGCGGTGACGATCGAATCGACCTGGGCCGACTGGCTCGCCACCACCAAACCCGACGCCAAGCCGCTGAAGCTCCTGCTCGGCCGCAAGATCCGCCCGCACGGCAGCCCGCGCGAGTTGATCCGCCTGCGCAAGGTCTTCGGCTGACTGAGGCGACGTGGGCCAGCCTCGCAAGGACGCAGGGAGCGAGGAGAGGGGAGCGCACTCAGGTGCGTGACCCGAAGCCGAGGGACCGAGGACGCCGCGAGGCGCCCCCACGTCGCCTCAGGAGATCGGCGGGAGGTGGCCAGCCCAGGGGCGCTCGGCCTCGATCTGGGCGGCGAGCGAGAGCAACAGGGGCTCCGACTCTTTGCGGCCGATGATCTGGATCGCCAGCGGCATGCCGTCGGCGCCGAACCCGAAGGGGATCGACATCGCCGGGTTGCCGAGGTGGTTCCAGGGCACGCAGTAGGGATAGAAGCGGCTCATCCCGAGGACGGTGGCGAGGGCGCCGCGGCCCTGCCAGCGGCGGACCGGCAGCGCGGTGCCGCCCATCACCGGCATCACCAGGACGTCGTGGTCGTCGAAGATCGAGTTGATGCGGGCGATCTCGGCGGGGCGGTTCGCCATCGCTTTTTCGTACAGCGACTCGGGCAGGAGGCCGCCGAGCTTGCCGAAGCCGCGGGTGCGCCGTTCGAGCCGCTCCGGCAGCGGCACCTCGTCGACGGTCTCGGCGACGCCCTTGAGGAAGCGGGCGGTAAGCGTGTTGCCGACGTTGCCCCAGTCGGGGTCTTGCCGGCTGACGTCGTGGCCGAGCCCGGCGAGGAAGGCGGCGGCGTCCTCGGTCGTCTGCTTGACCTCGTCGGTGACGGTCGCCGGCAGGATCGCCCGCGGCGCGGCCGTCGACCAGGCGACGCGCAGCTTGCCGGGCGAGTCTTTGACCGACTCGACGAAGGGCTTGGCGGGCGCCGCGGGCGCTTCGGCCTCGCTCGAGCCGCCGGAGACGATGTCGAGCCAGAGCGCCGAGTCGAGCACCGAGCGGCTGACGCAGCCTTCGACGACCATCCCCCGCCAGCCTTCGAGCTTCGGCGCCAGCGAGACGCGACCGCGGGTCCCCTTGATGCCGAAGAGGCCGCAGCAGGCAGCTGGGATGCGGATCGAGCCGGCGCCGTCGCCGGCCGAGGCGATAGGCACGAGGCCGGCGGCTACTGCCGCGGCCGAGCCCCCGCTGGAGCCGCCCGGCGTGCGCTGCCGGTTCCAAGGGTTACGGGTGACGCCGTAGGTGGCCGACTCGGTGAAGCCGCAGATCGCCAGCTCCGGCAGCAGCGTCAGGCCGACGATGATCGCGCCCGCCTCGCGCAGCCGGCGCACCACCTCGGCGTCGGCCTTGGCGGGCACCTCGAAGGCGTCGGTTCCGTGCAGGTTGATCTCACCGGTGACGTCGATTTCGTCCTTGATCGCGATCGGCACGCCGAGCAGGGGCCGTTTGTCGCCGGCGCTCCGCCGCGCCTCGGCCTGTTCGGCTTCGAGCATCGCCTTGTCGGCGAAAACCTTGCGGAAGGCGTTCAGCTCGGGATCGAGCCGATCGATCCGCTCGAGCGTGCTGCCGACCAGCTCCGTCGGGCTGACCTCGCCGTCGCGGACCATCTCCGCCTGGCGCGCCATCCCCAGGAACGCAATGTCATCTCCCCCCGCCATCGAGGCGGGATCCTACCTACGCGCCGGCCACGTAGCCAGGCCAAACCGCACAGACCATCGCGCAAGTCCGCAAAGGCTGGCGCTTAAGTGTCACAAAAGTGCAAATTTTTGGCTCTGTGAGCCACAATGGGGCGATGAGGCGCTACGGTCGAAACATGACTACTTACGAGGCAGCACAACAGCTCGAGGAACTCGAGCCTGTACCGCCGCCACCTCCAGGCCCGACCTACGAGCACCTCTTCGGCAACCAGATCCGCTGGACGGCGAAGGTGCTGAGGTACGAACGCTACCGGTGGCGCGTGCGCAAGCTGGAAAAGCTGCGGGCGCGGTAACAAGCACGATGCGGCCGATGGAACCAGCGCCCACTTCAAGGTCGTGGGCTCAGCTTTGCATCTCCGTGATCTTCTCGTTGGCGGGATTCGCCGTGGTCCTGTTGGGACTCGGAGATCAGTCGAGCGCCAAACTTGCGGCCGGTTGGCTCGGCGCGGTCCTGGGCTTCTGGCTTCGCTGACGCGGCTTCGTGCCGCGAGGGCTCAGTCGGAGACGAGGAGGTAGCGGGCCGAGGCGGCGCCGGCGGTGAGGGCCGGGGTGATGTCGCGGCTCGGGTCGCTGAGGGCCTGGAGGGCGAAGCCGTCGGCCACGGCGAGGAGGTAGGCGACGACGGCCTCGGCGTCGAAGCGGAGGCTGAGGATGCCCTCGTCTTCCTTCGTGCGGAGAACCTTGGCGACGTGGGAGCGGGTCGCCTCGAAGAGCTGGCCGACCTCGTGCTGGATTTCCGGTTTGCGGCGGCCGGCGCTGAAGAGCTCGTAAAGGAGGAGGAAGAAGCCGGGGTCGTTGTCGATCAGGTCGGTGAGGCTCTTGACCAGGACGTCGAGCACGGCGTCCGCGGTGGTCGCCTCGGCGAGCATCTCGTCGAGGCGGGCGATGCGGAGGTCGGAGTCACGGCGGACCACCTCGATCAGGAGGCGCTCCTTGGTGCCGAAGTAATAGTGGAGGAGGCCGCGGCTGACCCCGGCCTCACGGGCGACGTGCTCGAAGGTCGAGCCCGCCGCCCCGCGGCGAGCGACGCTGTCGCGCATCGCGTCGATGATGCGCTGCGCCTTCTCGCCGCTGAGCTGGCGCTCTTTGCTCGCCGCCTCTTTGGTCGCCGCCTCCACCGAGTCTCCTGCCGCCTCCGTAACTACCTAGGAGCCGTTGATCGAGGAGCTGCTGGTGTACTCGAACTCCTCTTCGGCACCGAAGAGCGCGTCGAGGACGGTCTTGCGGGCACCCTCGCTGACGACCAGGGCGACGACGCCGCCGATGACCGCGAGGAGGAGCAATTTGCCGAGACGATGCTTCTTCTTCTTCGGCTTCTGCAGACGCTCGCGCGCTTCCTGAAGCGCCTCGGCGGCCTGCCGCATTTCCTTCTGCACCTTCTTGTCGGAGGTGACGGCCTTGACCGGGCTCTTACCGTTGCCGGTCGCCCGCGAGTAGGCCTTTTTCGCCGACTTGAAGGCGTCCTGCAGATTTTCACGCAGGTCTTCGTCCTCGATCAGGCGCTGCACGTACGGGTTCTCACGCGCCGCCCCATACAGGTCGCCGGCGCGGTCCGCCGTATGACTGGTCTTGCTCTTGGCCATCCCTCTCCCTCGTCGGTCTCGCGGTTTCGACCAGGATATACCCGCGTTTAGCAGGGGGACACCGCGAGTTGGCCGTTCGGCCAGGATCAGTCGGGCCCGACGCCGTCGAGCAGCACGCCGTTGGAGCGGAAATCGAGGCGCGCGTCGCGCAGTCGACGCAGCCGCAGTGGCGCCAGTCCGGGCTGCTGGAAACGGTAGCGGCGGATCTTCAGGCGGCCGGTGCTTTCATCGGCGACCTGGTGGAAGCCGGGCCCGAGCAGCCGCCGCGGCGGCGCCGGCACCGACCCGTCGGAGACGAAGTCGACTTCCTTGACCAGCCAGTCGTAGCGTTCTTTCGCCCGTACCTGGATCGCCCCGGTCGAGAGGTAGTAGCGCAGCGGCGCCTCGCCGAGCGTCCAGGTCACCGTCGCCCGCGGCCCATGCGGCTCGCCGATCTGTTCGGCGACGGCGCTCCAGTTCGGCCGCTGGAACCCTTCGTCGGTCGAGGCGAGGATGCAGAACCCGAGCGAGTAGGCGAAGAGCAGCGCACCGATCGCGGTGCCGAGCCGACGCGTCGCGGGCGAGGCGACGGCGATCGCGACCGCGGCCAGCAGCGGCACCAGCGCCGGGATCAGGTTGCGGGCGAGGACGAAGTTCTTGCTCGAGTCGAGCAACGCGATCGCGACCGGGATCCCGATCCCGGCGGCGACCAGGAGGAGCGGCCGGGCGGCGGCGCCCCGCTCACGGGTCGCGCTCCGCCGCAGCAGCAAGGCCAGCGCGGCGAGCGCGAGGGCCAGCGGCGCGAAGGCGAGCCAGGGCCGCTCGGGGCGGGCGATGATGTCGCCGGTCTCCCCGGTGACGAAAGTGGCCGCCGTTTCCACGAGCCGGTGCCCGAGCGTGAAGTTGCCGATCCACTCGGCGTGGCCGAGCGACGTCTGGTGGATCGCCACCGGCGCCACCGCGATCGCGCAGCCGGCGAGGATCGCCATCCCGACCAGGCTCGTCCGCAGCCCGCGCCGGCGCAGCAGCATCAGCGCCTCGGCGAGGATCGGGAAGGCGACGAAGTAGTGGGTGCCGATCGCGAGCCCCGACCAGATCCCCCACCAGACGAAGTCCCGCCGCGCCCCGCTGCGTTCGGCCCGCAGCCAATAGAGCACCGAGAGCGCCCCGAAGAGCGCCACCAGCGCGTAGGCCCGCGCCTCCTGGGAGTACCAGAGCATCATCGGGTTGACCGCGACCAGCGCCGCCGCCCAGAGGCCGGCGCGCCGTCCCCGCAGCTCGACCCCGATCAGGTAGGCGACCGGCACGGTCGCGACCCCGGCCGCCGCCGAGATCGAGCGCAGGCCGAATTCCCCGGTCCCGACCAGCTGCGTCCAGACCCAGGCGAGCGCGTAGAAGACCGGCGGCGTCGACTCCCCCGTCCAGACCTTTTCCATCGCGTGGCCGAAGCCGGCGCGGAGGATGCGGCTGGCGGTGACGACCTCGTCGTGGTGATAGCTCTGCACGCCGAGCGTGGCGAAGCGGAGCGCCGCCGCGAGGACGGTCAGCCCGACGACGATCCAGAAGGCGCGGGAGCGTTCGCTCGCCCACTCGCGGAGGGAGCGGCGGCTCGGGCGGGCGGCCTTCGAGCGTCGGGCCGGACGTACGGTCGCTGCCTCCATCAGCGGTTCTTACCCGCCGGACCCCAAGGGGACCTCAAGACAGCGCGACGTCGAGCGCTTTCGAGACCTCGTCGACGAAGACGAACTCGAGGCCCGCGAGCTCTTTGCGCGGGATTTCGGCCGCGTCCCCTTCGTTGCGCGCCGGGACCAGCACCCGTTTGATCCCCGCCCGCTGCGCCGCCAACGACTTCTCCTTCAGCCCGCCGATCGGCAGCACCTTGCCGGTCAGCGTCACCTCGCCGGTCATCGCCACGTCGTTGCGCACCGGCCGCCCGCTGAGCAGGGACGACAGCGCCACCGTCATCGCCACCCCCGCCGAGGGCCCGTCCTTGGGCACCGCGCCGGCCGGCACGTGGATGTGGACGTCGTGGGAGGCGAACCAGTCGCCCTCGTTGTCGGGAGCGATCCGCGCCTGGTGCCCGCGCACGTAGGAGAGCGCCGCCTGCGCCGACTCCCTCATCACGTCGCCGAGCTGGCCGGTGATCGTCAGGTTGCCCGAGCCCGGCGTCGCCGCCGCCTCGATGAAGAGCACGTCGCCGCCCGCCGGCGTCCAGGCGAGGCCGGTCGCCACGCCCGGGTCCTTGGTCCGCCGCCGCGTTTCGGTGAAGACCCGCCGCCGTCCCAACATCTCGCGCGCTTTTTTGCCGGAGACGCGGACTTTGCCTTTCGCTTTGCCTTCGGCGACCTGGCGCGCGACTTTGCGGCAGATCGTCCCGATCAGCCGCTCCAGGTTCCGCACCCCGGCCTCGCGGGTGTACTCCTCGATGATCACGGTCAGCGCCGCGTCGGAGAAGTCGATCTGGCTCGGTTTCAGCCCGTTCGCCGCGACCTGCCGCTCGACCAGGTAGCTGCGGGCGATGTGGCGCTTGTCATCGATCGTGTACCCCGCGAGTTCGATGATTTCCATCCGGTCGAGCAGCGGACCGGGGATCGTGTCGAGCTGGTTGGCGGTGGCGATGAAGACGGCGTCGGAGAGGTCGAAGGCGAGGTCGAGATAGTGGTCGCGGAAGGTGTCGTTCTGGGCCGGGTCGAGGACCTCGAGCATCGCGCTCGCCGGGTCGCCGCGGAAGTCGGCGCCCATCTTGTCGATCTCGTCGATCATGAAGACGGGGTTGCGCGAGCCGGCGTCGCGGAGGGCGCGGATGATCGTCCCCGGCAGTGCCCCGATATACGTGCGGCGGTGGCCGCGGATCTCGGCCTCGTCGCGGACGCCGCCGACCGAGATGCGCTCGAACTCGCGTCCCAGCGCCTTCGCGATCGAGCGGCCGAGGCTCGTCTTCCCCACCCCGGGCGGGCCGACGAAGCAGAGGATCGGGCCGGGCGAGTCCGGGTTCAGTTTGCGCACCGCGAGGTACTCGAGGATCCGTTCCTTGACGTCCTGCAGGCCGTAGTGGTCGCCGTTGAGGACCCGGCGCGCGTGTTTGATGTCGAGGTTGTCCTTGGTCTCTTTGTCCCAGGGCAGCTCGGTCAGCCACTCGAGGTAGGTGCGGATAACGCCGTGCTCGGCCGCCGCGGGCGGCAGTTTGGCCAGCCGCCCGAGCTCGCGGTCGGCCGCTTTGCGGGCGTCCTCGGGCAGGTGCGCCGCCTCGATTTTCTCCTGTAGCTCGGCGACTTCGGCCATCTGCTCGTCCTCTTCGCCGAGCTCGGCCTGGATCGCTTTCAGCTGCTGGCGGAGGAGGAACTCGCGCTGGCCTTTGTCGACTTCGGACTGGACCTGCGACTGGATCTGGGTGCCGAGCTGGACGACCTCGAGCTCGCGGGCGAGGATCTGCGAGAGGTGGCGCAGCCGCTTGGCGACGTCGACTTCTTCGAGCAGCTGCTGCTTCTCGGCGGTCTCGATGCGGAGGGCGCCGGCGATCAGGTGGGAGAGCGCGCTCGGGTCGTCGATGTTGGCGACCGCCAGCTGCAGCTCCTCCGGCAGGTAGGGGATCTGCTCGACGATCTCCGAGAAGGTGCGCTGGACGTTGCGGGTGAGCGCCTCGAGCTCGGCGCTCGGCTCGACCTCGTCGGGCCGCTCGGTGATCCGCGAGATCAGGTAGGGCTCGTCGGTGACGAAGTCGTCGAGGCGGACGCGCTGGGTCGCCTGGACGAGGATCCGCAGGGTGCCGTCGGGGACTTTGATCATCCGCTCGACCACGCCGATGACGCCGACGCCGTAGAGGTCGGCCGGGGTCGGCTCGTCCTTCTCCGGATCGCGCGAGGCGACCATCACCAGCATCCGGTTGCCGCCGAGGACGTCGTCGACGAGCTTGATCGAGCGCGGCTGGCCGACCGCGAGGGGGGTGATCGTGTCGGGGAAGGCGACCGAGTCGCGCAGCGGCAGGACCGGCAGCGCCTCCGGCACCGGCACGGTGCCGCGCAGGACGTCCTCGGCGTCGAGCGGCGCCTCGACGACCTCCAGGGTGGGCGTGCCCTCCATCAGGGACGCTCGATCGGGACCCGGTGGGTGGTCGCCCCCGCGTCGCGCAGCGGCAGTTCGACGGTGAGGATGCCGTCTTCGTAGTTGGCGACGGCGCGGCCCGGGTCGACCTCGGCCTGCAGCTCGACCACGCGGCGGAAGGGGCCGGAGGGGATCTCGATCTGCTGGTAGACGCGGCCCTCGGTCTCCTGCAGGACGCGGCGGCCGACGATCGCCAGCTGGCGGCCGGAGACCTCGATCCCGACCTCGGTGAGATCGACGCCGGCGAGGTCTACTTTGACCACGGCGCGCTGCGGTTCGTCGACGTAATAGACGTCGACGTTGGGCGAGAAGCCCGAGGCTCGGCGGCTGACGTAGCGGGTGCGTCCCCAGGGATCGTCCATCAGCTGGTCCATCTCCCGGCGCATCCGCGCGAAGTCGGCGAATAGGTCGCGCTGCGGCATCGGCGAGAACTCTACCCCCGTGTCGCGCGGCGATCCGAGACGCGCGGGTACGCCGGTTGCCGCGTGGCGGCGGACGGTGGCGATCAGGCCGCCGAGGCGGCGCGGCCGGTCGAGGCCCAGCGCGGCGCCCGCATCAGAAGGACCGGCTGGCGCGGCGGCACGAGGCCCTCGGGGCGGTTGGGACGGAAGGTCGCGCAAGCCTCGTCGAGCTCCAACGCGCAGAGCCCGTTCTTGGAGAAGAAGCAGTCGTCGCAGGTGGGGGCTTTGGGCTTGCGTGGCATCGGCTCGGGCATAAAAGCAACCTGGCCGGCCGGCCGTCGGGCGTGATTCCGCAAATCGCTACATCTGCGTCACAGGGCTTTCACAAATCCCCGCGAGTTGCGAAACCGGTTGGAGGCGGCAGCTAACATTCGGCCACATGGAGGCCCACCAAGAGCGCACCAAGAGGCTGGCGGAATCGCCGCCCCTTTTCGAGAACGGGTTCCTCGACTACTTCTCCCGGGTCCACCCGGCGATCCCGGCGATCATCTTCGTCCCGGTCATCGTCGGGATGGAGATCATTGGCGCGACGAAGGGCTGGAACGCCTGGCAGCTGATCGCCATCTCGCTCGGCGGCCTCGCCTTCTGGACGCTGACCGAGTACTGGCTGCACCGGCTGATCTTCCACTGGGAGCCCGACAACGCCGTCGGCCGGCGCATGCACTTCATCATCCACGGCATCCACCACGACCATCCCAACGACAGGATGCGCCTGGTGATGCCGCCGTCCGCCTCGATCCCGCTGGCGATCATCTTCTTCCTCGCCTTCTACGTGGTCCTCGGCGACGCCGCGTTCCCCGCCTTCGGCGGCTTCATCCTCGGCTACCTCGGCTACGACTACACCCACTACTACCTCCACCACGTGGTGCCGAAGACGAAGCTCGGCAAAAAACTGCGCGAGCACCACATGCGCCACCACTTCCAAGATCACCGCTACGGCTACGGCGTCTCCACCCCCACCTGGGACGCCGTATTCCGCACGCTGCCGAAAAAGCGCAACCACTAAGCGGTCGGTTCCGCGGCGTTCGCGGCCGTTCCGCCCGCCCGAGTTGCGTCCCGGGCGTCTCGTGGCGACCCGGGCAGGCTGTGGCCGCCACGAGACGCCCGGGACGTGAGGCTTTCGC
>DAIQOT010000011.1:0-36195 GCA_036787695.1 Solirubrobacterales bacterium
CGAGCTGACCGAGGAAGAGCTCCGCGAGGACATCGAGCTGCTGAACGTCGTCAACTTCGGTGGCGGCACCTACGTCCTCTACGCCGAAATCCTCGGCGACGAGATCGAGGTCGACTCCGAGCCCTACGGCGATAACTTCGCCCGCCCGGCCCGCCTGCTGCCGCTCGAGGCGAAGGCACTGGTCGCCGCGATCGACCTCTTCGGCGACCACCTGCCGCAGTCGAACCTGGAGAAGGCGCGCGAGAAAATCGTCAAAGCGCTCGGCCACGACCCCTCCGAGGAGGGCCTCGAGATCGTCCCCGCCGGCGGCGGCGACGCCAACGTCGCCCGCCTCCTGAACCGGGCGATCGCCGACTCCCAGGTGCTGAAGTTCTCCTATTACAAGGAGAACGAGGATGAGCTGACCTCGCGCGAAATCGAGCCCTACCGCCTCCAGAACGGTCGCGAGGGCTGGTACGTCGAGGCCTACGACCTGACCAAAAACGGCGTCCGCCACTTCAAGCTCGACCGGATCAAGGAGGCCGATCCGACCGGCGCGACCTTCGAGCCGCGCCAGGAGATCGAGGAATTCGCCCGGGTCGAGGGTTGGATGACGCACGGCGAGGTGCCCGCCGCCGAGGTGGCGCGGGTGTGGGTCTCGCCGGAGCGGGCGCGTTGGCTGCGCGAGGAGCGGACCGTGGTCGAGGAGCTCGCCGACGGCGCCGTCGTGGTCGAGCTTCCCTACGCCGGCAAGGCCTGGCTGGTGCGCGAGATCCTCCGCGGCGCCGGCGACCTGGTCGTGCTCGAACCGGCCGACGCCCGCGCGGCGATCGCCAAAGAGGTCACGGACTGACCTCCGCGATCGGGGTGGAGGCCCCAGGCCACCCCGAGATCCTTCGCATCCTCGCCCCGAACCCGGGGCCGATGACGCTGGAAGGGACCAACACCTACGTCTACGGCGCCGACCCCTGCGTCGTGATCGACCCGGGTGACGACGATCCTGGGCACCTCGACGCGATCCGCGCCGCGGCGGCCGAGCGGGGCGGCATCGGCACCGTCCTCGTCACCCACTCCCACGGCGACCACACGAGCGGCGCCGACCAGCTCGGCGCGCCGGTGGTCCTGCCCGAGGATGGCGAGGTGCACGGCGGGCTGACCGCGCTCGCCACCCCGGGCCACGCCGCCGAGCACGTCGTCTTCCTCACCCCCGACGGCGTCTGCTTCTGCGGCGACCTGGTGCTCGGGCTCGGCTCGACGATCGTGCCGCCGGGCGGCAACTCGCTCGCCGCGTTCCTCGACTCACTCGCCCTTCTGGAGGCCCGGGATCTGAGCCTGATGTGCCCCGGCCACGGCCCCTGGATCACCGACCCGGAGGCGAAGCTGGCCGAATACGTCGACCACCGCATGCTGAGGGAGCGCCGCCTGCTCGCCGCCCTCGACAGCGGTGAGCGCTCCCGCGCCGCCCTCCTCACCGCCGCCTGGGACGACGTCCCGGTCGAGCTGCTGCCGATGGCGGCGATGGCGATGGAGGCGCACCTCGAAAAGCTCGAGTCCGAAGAGCGCCTGCCCTTCGACCTGGTCGAGTAGGGCGCGCCGTCCGGTAGCGCGCCCCACTCGACGATTTAGCTCCCCGGCAGGAAGCGGGCGAGGGCGAAGCCGCCGCCGCTCGCGAGTTCCGAGGACTCGATGCCGCCGCCGACCAGGATCCGGCCCTTGGCGACCAGTTCGACCTGGGTGGCGAAGGCGTCGGCCGGGCCGCCGAAGCCGGCGGTGACGGCGCCTTCGTGGCCGAAGGTCTTGTCGATGCGTCCGTTTGCCTGGGTCCGCTCGACCAGGAACTGGGTGCGGTGGAGCGGGTTGTTCGGCTGTTTGGAGACGCGTCGCCCGATCCGGCCCGCGAGGTAGATCCGTTCCTTGCCGTCGGTGGTGAGGGCGGCGAAGGAGCCGACGCTCGGGTCGACGTAGTTGACCGAGCCGGTGCGGCCGAAGCTCGGATCCGAGGCGCCGGTCGGCAGGAGCCGGCGGACGTTCTGGATTTTGATGTTGATCCTCACCTTGGCCCGTTCCTTTTTGCCGGTTCTCTTGTTGCGGCGGGTCTCGGTCTTGAAGTAGTGGCTGGCTTCCGGCCGTCCGAGCAGCAGGATCTTGCCGGAGGGCGCGATCGTCACCGCCGGTTCGCCGTAGGCGGCGAGGGTGCGGAAGCCGAAGGACCCGAAGCTCGGGTCGAGGTTGCCGTTTTCGTCGAGCCCGGTCAGCACGTTGTGGGGGCCTTCTTTCGGCTGTCCCAGGGCCAGCCAGCCGACCGGCCGGGTGAGCAGCTGGCCGAAGCCCTTAAAGGTGACGATCTTGCGGATGCCGCCTTCGGCGAAGCTCTGGTCGAGCGCTCCCGATTCGGTGAGTCGGGCGACGAACCCTTCCGAGGTGACTTCGCTCTTCCCGAGTTCGGTGACGTAGCCGCCGCTGACCACCGGCCGGTTCTCGGCGTCGACGGTGACGTCGCGGAGACCGACCGAGGCGCCGAGATACGGGCCGCCGGCAGCGGCCGGAGGCTTGAAGCCGAGGTCGCTGACGACCATGCCGCCTTCGCCGAAGCTCGGGTCGATGCTGCCGTCGGCGTTGAAGCGCATCACGGTCGCCTTGCTCAGCACCGGGTCGGGGGTCGTGTTGCTCGGCAGCGGCCGCGAGAGGCCGGCGAGGATGACGCGTCCTTGCGAGTCGACGGCGACGCCGGCGAGGACGAAGAGCGCCCCGGGCGGGCGCGGCACGCTGACCGTGCCGGCGGTGCCGAAGGTGGGATCGGGCTTGCCGTTGGCGAGGTAGCGGACGATCTTGCCGGCGCCCGCGATGACGACTTTGCCGCCGGGTGCCGACGCCATCTCCAGGTGCCCCTGGGTGAATTCGAACGGCAGCGTGTACTTCGGGCCGGCGCTGCCCGCGTTTTCGGCCGGGAAGGCGACCGTGACCTTGCCGCCGACCCCGAAGGTGGTGTCGAGTTCGCCCGGCGCCGCGGTGGCCTTGCCCGGCCCCTTCGGCTTGCTCGCCGGCTTCGCCACCGCGACTCCCGCCAGCGCTCCCAGCGCCACCGCCAACGCCGCCATCGACAGAACGACCCGCCCGACCTGCCTCATCTATGAAATCTCCTAGTCCGGTGACGGCCACCCTGGCCGCCGTATGTACCTTCAAACAGCATCGGTCTGCGAAGTTTCGGCCGGTCTCTCATAAACGGGCGATCAGCAAGTTTCAGCGTAAAAACTGGCCACGTGGCCAAGTCTGAAAGACTCTCCAGCATGTTCAAGGGACGGGTCATGCAGGCTGCCAAGGTGGGTGCGGTCGCCGGCGTGGCCGGAACCGGGATCGCGGCCGGGTCGGCGTGGCTCACCTGGCAGCGGCTCGCGCGGCGGGCGCTGCCGAAGACCGAGGGGACGCTGAGCGTGCCCGGGCTGGGTGCCGAGGTGACGGTGCGGCGCGACCGTTGGGGCACTCCCCACATCCAGGCGAGCTCGGTCGAGGACGGGCTCTTCGCCCAGGGCTTCGTCTCCGCGCAGGACCGTCTCTGGGGGATGGACTTCTACCGCCGCGTGGTCAGTGGCCGGCTCTCGGAGTTCGCCGGCGAGGAGACGCTGAAGACCGACCGGGTGATGCGGACGCTGGGGATGCGGCACGCCGCCGAGCGCGAGGAGAAAGACCTCGAACCCGAGCTGCGAGCCCTGCTCGAGCGCTACTGCGCCGGGATCAACGCGGGCGCCGCGGCGGCCAAGGCGCGGCCGCTCGAGTTCCGCCTGCTCGGCCTCGAGTGGGAGCCGTGGACGCCGGTCGACGTCCTCGCCCTCGGCAAGCTGCTCGCCTTCGGCCTCTCGACCAACTGGGAGCGCGAGCTGCTCCGCGCCGACATGGTCCGCGACTTGGGCCCCGAGCTGACCGCCCGGCTCGACCCGACCTACCCGCGCGACAACCCGATCGTCGACGGGACCGCCTGGAACGGCGTCGGCCTGCCGCTGGTCGAGCAGATCGACGCGGTGCGCCGCTCGCTCGGCCTCGCCACCGAGGCCTCGGGCTCCAACAACTGGGCCGTGTCGGGCGAGCGCTCGGTGACCGGGATGCCGCTGATCGCCGGCGACCCGCACCTGCCCCAGGGCATGCCCGGCCTCTGGTACGAGATCGAGGTCCGGATCGACGACTGGTTCGTCCGCGGTGCCTCGCTGCCCGGCCTGCCCGGCCTCTACATGGGCCAGACCAACGACGTCGCCTGGACGATCACCAACGTGATGAGCGACATCCAGGACCTCTTCATCGAGCGGGTCGACGGCGACCGTTACCTGTTCGAGGACGAGTGGCGGCCGCTGGTGACGCGGACCGAGGAGATCGTCGTCAAGGGGCGCTCGGAGCCCGCGACGGTGGAGATCCGCGAGACCCACCACGGGCCGATCGTCAACGAGGCGCTCGGCGCCGACGACGCCGAGCCGCTCGCGCTCGCCTGGCAGACGCTGCGCGAACCGACCGCCTTCCTCGGCCAGGTCGACCTGCTGCGGGTGCGCTCCGGGCCCGAGCTCGTCGCGACGCTGGAGGGCCACACCTCGCCGCCCTCGAACATGGTCTGGGCCGACCGCCACGGCTCGATCGGCTACAAGCTGATCGGCCGCCTGCCGCTGCGCCGCGGCGGGGTCGCCGACCTGCCGAAGCCGGGCTGGACGGGGGAGTTCGAGTGGGAGGGGACGATCCCCTACGGCGAGCTGCCCGAGGTCGTCGACCCCGAGTCGGGCTTCCTCGTCACCGCCAACAACCGCATCGTCGGCGACGACTACCCGCACCACATCACGTCGGAATGGCTCGACGGCTTCCGCGCCAAGCGGATCGAAGAACTGATCGAGAGCCGTGAGGTGCACGACCTCGACTTCTTCGCCGAGATGCAGATGGACCTGCTCTCGCTGCCCGGCCTCGAGGCGGCGCGGCGGCTCTCGCGCCTGCGCCCGCCCGGCCAGCGTGAGCGCGCCGCGATCGAGCGGCTGCGCGCCTGGGACGGGCGGCTCGATCCCGACACCGTCGCCGGGACGATCTACCAGGCCTTCCTCCTGCGGCTGGCCCGCGAGGTGGCGCGCGCCGCGATCGGCGATCGCGACCTGATCGAGCGCTGGCTCGACCGCGCCGACAACGGCTTCGCTCCTCACATCACCTCGCCGTGGCGCTGGCACTCGCACCTGATGGACCTCTGGGAGGAAGCCGACGCGGGGCTGATCGGGCGGCCCTGGGACGAGCTCGTGGTCGAGGCGCTGGCGGGGGCGCTCGACGACCTCACCGACCGCTTCGGTCCCGACCCCGACGGCTGGCGCTGGGGCGACGTCCACGAGATGGAGTTCAAGCACGCGCTCGGCGACGCCAACCCGGTGCTGCACCGGCTGCTGAACCGCAAGCTGCGGGCGGGCGGCGCGCAGGAGACGGTGTGCCAGATCGCCTACGACCCGAACGATCCCTACCACGGGGTCTGGGGGCCGAGCTGGCGGATGGTCGCCGACCCGACCGACCCCGACCGCTCGCGCTGGCAGATGTTCACGGGGGAGTCCGGGCACCCGGCAAGTCGTCACTACGCCGACCTGCAGCCGCGCTGGCTGGCGGGGGAGACGCAACCGATGTGCGGCGAGGGGCCGTGGCGGGTATTGACGCTGACGTCGGCCTAGCCGGTCGTCTGCAAAGATAGTTTCCCCGTCAACCGTTTTCGGTTCCTGGGTTCCCCGTCTTCCCGCTCTCTCCCCGGAGGTATCCCCATGAAGTTCGGACGTCTGCTCGCCCGCCTGTTCATCGGCGGCATGTTCATCGGCCACGGCACCCAGAAGTGGTTCGGCTGGTTCGGCGGCCCGGGGATCGAGAAAACGACCGGGATGATGGGCTCGCTCGGCCTGGCACCCGCCCGCACCAACGCCCACGCGGCGGCGGCGTCGGAGACGCTCGGCGGCCTCGGCATCGCGCTCGGCGCCTTCACCCCGGCCTCGGCGGCGGCGCTGATCGGCACGATGGTGACCGCGATCCGCACCGTCCACTTCAAAAACGGCTTCTGGTCGACCGGCGGTGGCTACGAGTACAACCTGACGATCATCGCCGCGCTGCTCCTGATCGTCGACGGCGGCCCCGGCGCCCTCTCCGTCGACGGCGCCCTCGGCCTCGAGGAGACCGGCACCGGCGTCGCCCTCGCTGCCCTCGCCGCGGGCGTGCTCGGCTCGACCGTCAGCCTCGCCGCCGCCAAGGCCGCCCACCAGAAGGCCGCCGCCGAAGCGCCGACCTCGGCCGCTTAGTAACGATCTAAGGACACAATTCGCCGCTTTGTGTGGCGGAAGTCGCCCGTAATGCCACGGGCGTTGTTCGTGCTTACCCTGGCCCTCGATGGCCAGGGTAAGCGCCTTTCTCGGAGTTATCAGTCGTGCGGTTCGAGGCGTGCTCGACTCGCTTTGGCGCGCGCTGTCGAGTGACCCCGAGGACCGGCCATGGGAGAGGGCGGCCGTCCGGATCGTTGTCCCCTTCGCGTTCGTCTCGGCCGCCTCGGTCGCGACGTTCGTCGCTTACCGGACCGACCGACCACCCGGCGTGGCGTTCGAAAATCACCTCATCTTCGGAGGCGAGCTTCTCCTTCTCGGCTTCTACGGGATGCTTCTGGTCCTCCTCCCGCTTGTGCGCGCGATCGGTGGGGGAGAGCTGCCAATCGAGTTGACCGCCAGAGGCGCACGTTTCGCCGAGAAGGCCGCCGAGGATTCTCTGAGAGCGAACCGCGAGGTCTTCGAGCGACTGCGATCCCTCGAAGTCGATCTGGCGGAGCAGGAAGCCAGGAGCGAGGTCGATGGTCGCGAGGCGACCCGAAGCCTGAGCGATTTTCAGGACGATCTGGCCGGATTACGAGCTCGGCTCGGTGCACTCGAACGGAGAGTCGGATGATCAGGCGGCGGAGTCGTGAGTCGGTAACGGTCAAGAAAAACTGCTCGTATGGTGTGAGGACATGGGTGAGATAGCTAGGAAAGCCATCCAAGAGTTGAGGCGGAATGCGGAAACGCGCGGTCCGAACGCGATCTACCTGGAAGAAACCAGAGAGGACTTCTACCGACGGGTCGAAGGCCTCCTCAGGAACGCGCTTCCGGGATTCGACCCGTTCGAGGAAGAACCGGGAGGGGGTCCGATCAGGCCCTTGAAGCGACGGCCGGTCGATCGGCACCGGGTGCGCCCGCTGGACCTGCCGGAGGACGCACCGCGGCGGGACTCTTAGGCAGGAGGCCTCAGACGCGGTCGCGATTGCGGGCGCGGATCATCTCGACCAGCTCGGGCGGCGCCTTGGTCGGGGAGCCCGCGTCGAACGGGGGCTGGGGGTCGTACTCGATGCCCAGCTGGATCGCCTGGGCGACCTCGGGGCCTACCTCGCGGTCGACCAGGTGGAGGGCCATGTCGATGCCGGCAGAGACGCCGGCGGCGGTGAGGTACTTGCCGTCCTCGACCCAGCGGCCGACCTCGGGGTCGGCGCCGTAGGCGGTAAGCGGCTCGAGGTAGCACCAGTGGCCGGTCGCACGTCGGCCGTCGAGGAGGCCGGCGGCGCCGAGGACCAGGGAGCCGGTGCAGACCGAGGTCGTCCACTTGGTCCCGCGGTCGACCTCGCGGACCCAGTCGAGAACTTCGGCGTCATCGAGCAGCCAGCGGTTGCCGGAGCCGCCGGGGACGAGCAGGATGTCGGCGGCCCGGTGCTCGGCGATGCCGGCGTCGGCGACGAGGCCGAGGCTGCCGGCGTCGGTGCGGACCTCGCCCGGCGCTTTGCCGACGAAGGTGACGTCCCAGCCGGGGACCGACTTGAGGACCTCGTAGGGGCCGACCGCGTCGAGCGCGGTGATGCCGTCGAAGACGAAGATCGTGATGTCCATGGACGGGATCGTGACCGATCCCGGCTCGTCGCGCCAGTGGCAGAAAAGACACCGTGCGTTAGATTCCTGCCATGCCGGACGCGAGCGGAAAACCGGGGAAGCGACCCCGCGCGAAGGGGGCCGGGCGCGGCGCGAAGGCGCGCCACCGGGTCGTCGCGCTCTGTCTCCCTGGTGTCGTCGCCTTCGACCTGACCGCGCCCGCGCAGGCCTTCGGCTCCGCCCACGCCGCCGACGGCACGCCCCACTACGCCTTCTCGACCTGCTCGATCGACGGTGCCGCGGTGTGGACGACGAGCGGCTTCGAGGTCGGCACGCAGGCGGGGCTCGGCGCCCTGCGACGCGCCGACACTGTCGTCGTCCCCGGGTACTGGGGGGTCTTCGACCCGCTGCCCGACGGGGTGGGGGCGGCGCTGCGGGCGGCGGCTCGACGCGGCGCCCGGGTGATGTCGGTCTGCACCGGCGCCTACGCGTTGGCCGGCGCGGGGCTGCTCGACGGCCGCCGCGCCGCGACCCACTGGGCCTGGGCGGAGGAGCTCGCGGCGCGCTTCCCGACGGTGACGGTCGAGCCCGGCGTCCTCTTCGTCGACGAAGGGGAGGTGCTGACCTCGGCCGGGATGAGCGCCGGGATCGACCTCAGCCTGCACGTGATCCGGCGCGACCATGGCGTCGCCTGCGCCGACCGGGTCGCCCGCCACATGGTCGCGCCGCCCCACCGCGACGGCGGCCAGGCACAGTTCTTCAGCGCGCCCGAGCCCGCCCGCGGGACGGCCGAGGCCGATTCCGGCTCGCTCGAGCCGACGCGCGCCTGGGCCGCCGATCGCCTCGCCGAGCCGCTCGGCGTCGAGGACATGGCCCGCCACGCCAACGTCAGCCCGCGCACCTTCGCCCGCCGCTTCCGCGCCGAGACCGGGACGACGCCGCTGCAATGGCTCCTAGGCCGCCGCGTCCTCGCCGCCCGCCGCCTGCTCGAGGAGTCCGACCTGCCGGTCGAGGAGGTCGCCCGTGAGGCGGGATTCGGCGACGCGGCCTCGCTCCGCTCCCACTTCCGCCGCGCCACCGCGACGACGCCGACCGCCTACAGGCGCACCTTCCAAGCCTGAGCCGGCTCGCCGGCCAAACGGCATTCATACAAAAGGACGCCAAACGTTCGATAGTAAAATTAGGTAGTGGGAGCGATATTGGTCCTGTGAGTGCCGCCGCTCTGAACGGCCGGGGGCAAGCACAACGGGAAATGTTGGAGACGCTCTACAGCCCAGAAGCGATCCAAATGGGGACGACTCCCCCTGGCGTCCCCATACCAGGCCCGGCCTGGGACGCGCGGTTGCGAGGACTTGTCACTGCCCTCGAGACCCGCGTCCCTGGCGCGGCCGGTCACGGTCGGCGGGTGGCGGAGTGCAGCCTCACGATCGGCGACCGCCTCGGCCTCGCCGGTTTCGAGCTCGAACGCCTCGAGTGGGCCGCCCGCGTCCACGACGTCGGCAAGATCATCGTCTCGCCGGAAATCCTCGAGAAGCCCGCCAAGCTGACCAACTGCGAGTACGAGGAGGTCCAGCGGCACGCCGGCTTCGGCGCCCGCCTGGTCGCCTCGCTCGGCGATCCGGCGCTGACCGCGATCGTCCGCCACCACCACGAGCGGCTCGACGGCAGCGGCTACCCCGACCGCCTGCGCGGAGCCGAGATCCCGCTCGGGGCGCGGATCATCGCCGTCGCCGACACCTTCGACGCGCTCACCTCATGCCGCCCTTACCGCGAGGCCAACTCGCCCGCGGCGGCGATCGGGATCATCCTCGAGGAGTCCGGCACGACTCTCGACGCGCGAGTCGTTGCGGCCTTCGCCGCTTAGCCGGCGCTTAGGCGAAGTTCGCTACTCTCCCGACTCCTTTGAGGCGCCTGCTCGCAGCAGCACTTCTCGTTCTCGCCGTCGGCGGTGGCATTTACCTCCTCACTTCGCAGGGGGCGACGACCCCCGCCTCCGCCGCCACTTCTCCCACCCCGAGGAAGCCGGCGAAGGGCACGGGCTTCTTCGGCATCGTGCCGCAGACGGCGGTGACCGAAAAAGACGCCGAATACATGAAGGCCGGTGGGATCGAAGTGATCCGCTCGCCGCTGATCTGGCCCGGCGTCCAGCCGACCCGGCGCGGTCCCTACAACTGGGCGGCCTTCGACCCGGTGGTCGAAGAAGCGGCGCGCCAGGGCCTCTCGGTGCTGCCTTTCATCATCGCCACGCCGAAGTGGGTGGCGAAAAAGGAAACGACGCTGCCGATCCAGAACGCGCGCCAGCGCAAGGCCTACGTGACCTTCCTGCGCGCGGTGGTCGAACGCTACGGGCCCGGCGGCCAGTTCTGGGTCGAACACTCCCCCGCGAAGATCCGCGCCGAAAAGAAGAAAGAGAAGGAAGGGCCGGACTACGAACTTCCCGGCGCGCAGCTGAAGCCGATCGCCAGGCCGGTGCCGATCAAGACCTGGGAAATCTGGAACGAGGCCAACTACTTCTACTTCGCCTATCCGGTCAGCCCGTTCGAATACGCGAAGCTGCTGAAACTCTCGGCCCCGTTGATCAAAAAGACCGAGCCGGGCGCGAAAGTGATCCTCACCGGCCTCTTCGGCCGGCCGACGGCGGGCGCCAAACGCGGCATGCCCGCGGCGCAGTTCCTCGAAGGGCTCTACAAAGTCCCGGGGATCAAGAGCTACTTCGACGGCGTCGCCCTGCACCCGTACGCGATCGACTCCGAAGAGCTCGAAGAAATCGTCGAAGAAATGCACGAAGTGACGGTCAAAGCGCACGACCGCGTGCCGCTCTACATCACCGAGATGGGCTGGGGCTCGCAGAACGACTTCCACATCGACGCCTTCGAGCACGGCGTCACGGGGCAGGTCGAAGAACTGAAAGCCGCCTACAAATTCCTGCTCGCGAACCGCGCCCGGCTTGACCTCAAACAGGTTGACTGGTTCTCCTGGAAAGACCTGCCGGAATCGTGCGCGTTCTGTGACTCGGTCGGCTTCTTCAAGAGCAACTCGACGCATTTCATCCCGAAGCCGGCCTGGCGCGCGTTCGTCCAGATCACCGGCGGCAAACCGCGCCCCTGAGCACGACCCGCGGCCGGGGCGGGGCGGAGCTCCCATCGCCGATCGCGACCGCGGCGGCGTAGCCGGCGTCGATCTCGACCCGCACCGCCGTCACCTCGGGCCCCGGCGGCTCCCCGGCGAGCCCGACCCCGGTGCACTTGACGCGCGCCTCGTGGCGGGTCCAGGCGGGGTAGAAGACCGACGCCTGCTCGGCGGGCGGGACCGCGGCGACGGCGCGGGCGTCGGCCTCGGGCAGCCACCGCGCCGCGAGCCGGGCGAGGTCACGCCGCTCCTTGACCCGCTCGACGTCGACGCCGACGTCTACCCCGCCCGGGGAGAGCGCGACCAGCGCCAGGGCGCCCGAGTGGGAGAGGTTGAAGGCGAGCCGGCCCGGGTCGACCGCGAGCCGCGGCTTGCCGTTCTCGCCCGGCTCGAGCGCCGGCGCCTCGGCCTCGCCGAGCGCCTCGGCGAGGATCCGGCCGAGCGCCGCGCGCGCCTGCGCCCGGCCGTCCTCGGCGCTCAGCTCGATCCGCCAGATCTGGACCGCGAGCTCGCTGGGGGATGGTGGCGTGGGGCTCATGAACCGGAACGTTCGAAGGTCCTCGCGTCGCATCGTGGCAGGCGGACCGTTCGGTAACGTGCGCGCCTTGAACTTGGAGGCCCTCGCCGCGCGCGCGGCAGCGCTCGGCGCTGACCGCCGCCTGCGCATCGTCATCGCCGTGATCGGCTTCGTCGCGGTGACGATCGCCACCGCGCTGATCGCCCATCCCCGGATGTTCACCGGGTTCGCGAACTACGACGACGAGGGCTACATGCTCACCGCGCTGAAGGGCTTCGTCAACCACGGCGAACTCTACGACCGCGTCTTCACCCAGTACGGGCCCTTCTATTACGAGTTCTGGGACGGGGTCTTCCAGGTCTTCGGCCTCTCCGTCAACCACGACAACGGCCGCACCGTGACCGAGGTCGTCTGGGTCCTCTCGGGCCTGCTCCTCGGCCTCTCGCTGTGGCGGATGACGGGCAGCATCGTGATCGGGTTGGCGACCCAGATCCTCGGCTTCGCGCCGCTCTTCGTCCTCACCAACGAGCCGATGCACCCGGTCGGCATCATCGCCCTGCTGCTCTCGACGATCGTCCTGATCTCGACCTTCGTCCGCGAGCGCGAATCGCCCTACGTCCTGGCCTTGCTCGGCGCCGCGGTGGCGGCGCTCTTCCTGGTCAAGGTCAACGTCGGCGCCTTCGCGATCATCTCGACGATCCTCGCCTGCGTGGTCAGCTACCCGGTGCTGTGGCAGCGGAAGTGGCTGCGCTACGCGATCGAGGCGCTCTTCGTGCTGATCCCGGTGCTGCTGATGTACGGCAAGTTCGACATGAGCTGGGCGCGGCACTACGCCTTCCACGTCGCGGTCAGCGCCCTCGCCGTGGTCTTCCTCCTGCACGCCCGGCCCGCCGGCCGGCGCGTCACCTCGGACCTGCGCTGGCTGGTCGGCGGCTTCCTCGTGCTCGCGATCATCTCCTGCGTCGCGGTCCTCGGCGCCGGGACCAGCATCCACGGGCTGATCGACGGGGTGATCAAACAGCCGCTGCGCCAGGCCGACGCGTTCAGCATCCCCTTCGGCCTCTCGAAGCGGATGTACGCGTTCGACTTCGTCGGCCTCGGCGCCGCCGCCACCTATTGGTTCGCGGCGCGCTACCGGACGACCGGCGCCCCGAGCGGTACCTGGCGGGCGATCTGGGCGGTCTTCGCGATCGTCGTCGGGGTCACGATGATCTACGCGGTCCCCGGCCAGAGCCTGCCGTTCAACGCCAACACGCTGGAAGGCTTCCCGATCAGCATGCTGCCCTTCTGCTGGGTCGCGCTGATCCCGCTGGCGCCCGAGGAACGGGCACCGTCCTTCGCCCGCCTGCTGCTGCCGCTGCTCGCCGTCCTGCAGTCCTTGCACGGCTATCCGGTGGCGGGGAGCCAGATCCAGCTGTCGGCCCTGCTGCTGGTCCCGGTCGGCGCGCTCTGCGTCGGCAACGGGATGCGCGGGCTGTTCACCGCGACCGAGCTGTCGACCGACCGAATCGCACTGGTCGGGCTGGCGACGGTGGCCGTCGTCGTGCTCGGCTGGTTCACGGTCAACGTCTACCTCAAGGAACAGATCACGCTGGCGCGCGGCAACTACAACGCCGGCTTCTCGCTCAACCTGCCCGGGTCGTCGAAGATCCACCTCGGGTCCGAAGAAGAAGTCGCGATCTACCAGGGGGTCGTCCACGCGATCGACCGCGACTGCTCGGCGACCGTGATGGAGCCGGGGATGGACAGCTTCTACCTCTGGTCCGAACAGGAACCGCCGTCCTACACGGCGACCGGCTGGGAGACGCTCTTCGACACCGAACACCAGGAAAAAGTGATCGAAGACACCCGCGGCGACAAGCAACTGTGCCTGCTCCACAACCCTGGGCTGCAGGCGGGTTGGGGTGAAAAGGAAGGCATCTTGACCGAATACCTGGAACAGGGCTTCAAGCCGATCGGCAAGTGGGGCGAATACGAACTTCTGCGGCGGGAAGGGCCTTACAAGGGGAGCCTGTGACCACCTGGATCGTCACCCCGGTCTACCGCGACACGGCGTCGTTCCTGATCCTGCGCGACCGGGTGCTCGAGGTGCTCGCCGGCGACCCTCCCAGCACCGGGCCGGTGCGCTTCGTCGTCATGGACGACACCGCGGGGCAGGATCCGAACGTCGCCCCGCTCGGGGAGCTCGGCGACGTGACCGTGCTGCAGCCGCCCTTCAACCTCGGCCACCAGCGCGGCATCGTCTACGCGCTGCGCAAGATGCTGCCGCGGATCGCCGACGAGGACGCGGTGGTGACGATGGACGCCGACGGTGAGGACCGGCCCGAGGACCTGCCGCGCCTGCTCGGCGCGCTGCACGGTGAGACGCCGACCGACTCGCGGGTGGTGCTGGCGCTGCGGACCAAACGTCACGAGCCGCTCGCCTTCAAGGTCTTCTACCGCCTCTTCCGGGTGCTCTTCCGGGGACTGACCGGGACCACGGTGCGGACCGGCAACTACGCCGTGCTGCCGGGACGGGTGGCGAAAAGGGCGCTGCTGCATCCGACCTTCGACCTCGCCTACTCGTCGTCGATCCTCGCCCTCGACATGCCGGTCGAGTTCGTCCCCTGCGAACGCGGCCGCCGCTACAAAGGCGAGTCGAAAATGACCTACGGCAAGCTGGCGATGCACGGCCTGCGGATGCTGATGCCGTTCACCGACCGGATCGCGATCCGCGCCCTCGCCGCTTTCGCGCTCTTCGGCGTCGTCGGCATCGTCCTCGCCGCCGTGGTCGTCGTCCTCAAGTACTTCACCGACTCCTCGATCCCCGGCTGGACCAGCTATATCGCCCTCGGCTCGTTGATCGTCTCCCTCGTCGCGCTCGGCAACTTCGTCAGCCTCTTCGTCCTGTTCTCGCAGACGCGGGCGGTGTCGTTGGCGAGCATCGAGGACCTGACCGATGACTAGCGCCGTTTACGCGGCAGCGGATCGATAGCCTCGGGCGCCGTGAAACGGCTTCTGATCACCGGCGGGGCGGGCTTCGTCGGCTCGAACCTCGCGATCCTGCTCGCCGGTCGGCATCCCGACTGGGAGGTGACGGCGCTCGACAACCTCTATCGGAAGGGTTCGGCGCTGAACCTGCCGCGGCTGGAGGAGGCCGGGGTCGAGTTCGTCAAGGGGGACGTGCGGGAGCCGGAGGGGCTGATGGCGCTGCCGAAGTTCGACGCGATCATCGAGTGCTCGGCCGAGCCGTCGGTGATGAGCGGCGTCGACGGCGACACCGGATACCTCGTCCACACGAACCTCACCGGCGCCTACAACTGCCTCGAGCTGGCGCGGCGCGACGGGGCGTTCTTCGTCTTCCTCTCGACCAGCCGGGTGTATCCGGTGGCGCCGCAGGTGGACCTGAAGCTGGAGGAGACGGCGACGCGGTTCGAGCTCGCCGCCGAGCAGGACGTCCGCGGCGTGTCGCCGGCCGGGATCTCCGAGGACTTCCCGCTGGAGGGCGCGCGGACGCTCTACGGGGCGACCAAGCTCGCCGCGGAGCTGCTGGTCGAGGAGTACCGCGCCTCGCTCGGCGTGCCCGCGGTGATCGACCGTTTCGGCGTGATCGCCGGTCCCTGGCAGATGGGAAAGGTCGATCAGGGGGTATTCACCCACTGGATGCTCGCCCACTACTTCCGCAACCCGCTCTCCTACATCGGGTTCGGAGGGCATGGCAAGCAAGTACGCGATCTCCTCCACGTCGAGGACCTGGTCGACCTGGTCGAGCGGCAGCTGCTCGATCCCGACAAGTGGGACGGCCGCACCGTGAACGCCGGCGGCGGCTACGAGTGCAGCCTCTCGCTGCGCGAGACGACCGGCATCTGCCAGCGGCTGACCGGCAACGAGGTGGCGATCGCCCCGGTCGCCGAGACCCGCCAGGGGGACGTCCCCATCTATCTTTCCGACTGCGCGAGGTTGTTCGATCTGGACGAGTGGCGGCCCCGGCGGAGCGCCGAAGACGTGCTCGCCGACATCTACGAGTGGGTCGCCTCCGACGAGGACCGGATCGCCGCCGCGCTCGAAATCGACACCTCCAGCAGGGGGAAGGAGTAGCACCGTGCCCGTAGCGATCATCACCGGCGCCGGCGGCCTGATCGGCTCCGAGGCCGTCGACCACTTCATCGGCGAGGGCTTCGACGTGGTCGGGATCGAGAACGACATGCGAGCCCGGTTCTTCGGCCCCGAATCGTCGACCTCGCACGTCACCCAGCGGCTGGTCGCCGAGCACAAGAGCTTCAAGTGGGAGAACGTCGACATCCGCGACGCGGCAGAGATCATGCGGATCTTCTCCGAGCACGCGGGGTCGATCGAGCTGGTCATCCACACCGCCGCGCAGCCGTCCCACGACTGGGCCGCGAGCGAGCCGCAGACCGACTTCGGCGTCAACGCCAACGGCACGCTGAACCTGCTCGAGGCGGCGCGCGCCCACGCGATCGACGCGCCCTTCATCTTCACCTCGACCAACAAGGTGTACGGCGACACCCCGAACCGGCTGCCGCTGCTGTCGCTGGAGAAGCGGCTCGAGCTGCCCGAGGACCATCCGTACTACAAGGGGATCGACACGAGCATGTCGATCGACGTGTCGACCCACTCGCTGTTCGGGGTGTCGAAGGCGGCCGCCGACCTGCTGGTGCAGGAGTACGGGTACTACTTCGACATGCCCACCGTGTGCTTCCGCGGCGGCTGCCTGACCGGCCCGCAGCACGCCGGCGCCAAGCTGCACGGCTTCCTCGCCTACCTGATGAAGTGCACCGTCACCGGCACGCCGTACACGATCTTCGGCTACGAGGGAAAACAGGTGCGGGACAACATCCACAGCGCCGACCTGATCGCCGCGTTCGACGCCTTCCGCAAGAACCCGAAGCCGCACGCGGTCTACAACATCGGCGGCGGGCGGTTCTCCAACTGCTCGATGCTCGAGGCGATCGAGGTCTGCGAGAAGGTCTCCGGCCGGACGCTCGCCTGGGAGATGGGCGAGGCGCCGCGGATCGGCGACCACCGCTGGTGGATCTCCGACCTCGCGCCGTTCCAGGCCGACTACCCGGAGTTCAAGCTGCGCTACGGCGTCGAGGAGATCCTGCAGGAGATGTACGAGCAGAACCTCGAGCGCTGGACGGCCGCGCCCGCATGAGGATCTCGGTCGTCATGCCCGCCCAGAACGAGGAGGGCTCGGTCGGGCCGACGGTCGAAGGCTTGGTCACCACCCTCGAGGGGGCGGAGATCGACTACGAGATCGTCGTCGTCAACGACGACTCGACCGACTCGACCGAAGCGGTGATCGCGGCGATCGGCGCCGCCAATCCGCGCGTGCGAGTCCACAAATCCCACTACGAACGCGGCTTCGGCAACGCGATCCGCGCGGGCCTCGACGTCTTCCAGGGCGACGCGGTGGCGATCGTGATGGCCGACGCCTCCGATGACCCGCGCGACCTCGTCCGCTACGTCGGGCTGCTCGAAGAGGGCTGGGACTGCGCCTTCGGCTCGCGCTTCATGCCCGGCGCCCACGTCTACGACTACCCGCCGCTGAAGCTCTTCATCAACCGGCTCGCCAACCAGTTCATCCGCGTCCTCTTCCGCCACCGCTACAACGACACCACCAACGCCTTCAAGGCGTACAAGCGCGAGGTCATCGAAACGGTCCAGCCGCTCCTCTCCAAGCACTTCAACCTGACCGTCGAGCTGCCGCTGAAGGCCGTCGTCCGCGGTCACAGCTTCGCCGTCGTCCCCACCTCCTGGACCAACCGCACCTCCGGCGAGGCGAAGCTGAAGATGAAAGAGATGGGCAGTCGCTACCTCTTCATCGTGTTGTACGTCTGGTTGGAGAAAGTCCTGAGTCGCGGCGATTACCAACTGCGTGAGCCAAGCCGACGATGACGTCCTCCGCTCTGCCGGAGCGGGGAAAAAAGTCATCCATGGCAGTGCCTTACGGCTCGGCGCGAACCTGGCGGCCCTCGTCTTCGCCCTGGCGACGGCGACGTTACTATTGCGACACCTGGGAGTGGAAGAGTCAGGTCGTTACGTAACCGTGATGTCGCTGGTCGGGATCGCGTTGGCGATCGTCGACCAGGGTCTCAATGTCAGCGCCTCCAAAGACCTGACCATGTGTCCCCGCGACGAACGTCGCACCCTGTTGGAGAACGTGGTCGGGCAGCGGCTGATCGTCGCGGCCATCGCGTGGATCGTCCTCGTCGGCTTCGCGCTGGTGGCGGGCTATCCGCGCGAGATGGTCGTGGGTACGGCGCTCGCGGGGGCCGGGATCATGCTCGTCGCGATCGGCAACTCGATGCTGGTGCCGTTGACCGTGGACCTGCGCAACGCCGGGATCGCGTTCGTCGAAATGCTCCGCGCTTTCATCGTCCTGATCGGCGTGCTGCTCTTGGTCCTCGCCGGCGCCAAGCTCGATGCCTTCCTCGCCCTTCAGATCCTCGTCGGCCTCACCGTCCTCGTCATGGTCCCGCTGTTGGTCGGGCGCGCCGGTGTCGTGCGTCCGCGCTGGGACCGTTCCCGACAGCGGGCGTTGATGAGGACCGCCCTGCCGATCGCCGCCGCGCTGGTCCTCGGCCAGATCTACTTCCGCCTCGTGATCGTCCTCATGTCGCTGATCTCGACCCCCAAGGAGGTCGGCTACTTCGGCGGTTCGCTGCGGGCGATGGAAGCGCTGATCGCCCTACCGATCCTGGTCGCCAGCGTCGCCCTGCCGGTGATGACCGCGGCCGCCCACGAAAACAGAGCGCGCCTGCGCTACGCGATCGAAGGGTTGAGCGAGGGCGCCGTGATCGCCGGGATGCTGATCATCCTGGTGACGATCCGCGCCGCCGACCCGGTGATGCGGGCGATCGGCGGCAAGGAATTCGAACCGGCCGGCAACGTGCTTCGGATCCAGGTCGTCGCGCTGCTCTTCATCGCGCTCTACCAGATCTGGACGGTGGCGCTGGTGGCGTTGGGACGCCAGCGGCAGCTGATCTTCACCAACGCACTCGGCCTCGCCGCGGTCGCGATCTTCGCCACGATCCTGGTGCCGCCGCTCGGCGCGAAGGGCGGCGCGATCGCCAGCGTCTCCGCCGACATCGTCCTTGCCGGCCTCATCTACTGGCGGCTGCACGTCTCGGTCGGGCGGGTGACGGTGAAAACCAGCTTCCTCATCCGAGTCGCCATCGCGGCGGCGGCGAGCGGCGCGGCCATGCTGCTGCCGATCGGCGACATCCCGGCGGCGATCCTCGCGGCGATCGTCTTCCTCGGTGTCGGCCTTGCCGTCGGCATGGTGCCGAAAGAGCTGCGCGACCTGGTCGGCCCGGAGGGCCCGTTGCGCCGCGCCCGCGCCGCCCCGACCCCGGGAGCCTGACTTCGCGCCGAATCCAGTCGGCGTACATATGAACAGTAATTATTTAACAATTTAACGGCTCGCTTTTGCGAGCGTTCCATCAATCAGGGATCTCAGACCGAAGGGGAGAAACGAGATGGACCGCGGAAGTGTCTGGCGTCGCACGAAGGACAGAAGCTGGCGGCTGAGCCGATTCGGAGCGACTGCTCTGGCCGCGTTTGCGATCGGGCTCGTCGTCGCCGGCGCCGCGAGCGCGGCCGGTGTGCCTTCCCAAGAATCCACCTCGGCCCCCGGCACTGACCTCTCGTCGCCGCAGGTCCACGAGTACGCGCGCCATTTCGGGGTCTCCGAAGGCACCGCGGAACGAAACTTGGCTCGGCAGAGCCGGGGAGCGGGACTGACGGAAAGGCTCGAAGCGGCACAGGGGAGCGCCTTCGCGGGACTCTGGTTCGACAACCAAAGCGGCGAATTCGTCCTGCCTCAGCTCCCCGAAGCTGCTCAGGCCCCGGTCGAATCGGCGCTCGAAAGCGCCGGTATCGGTGACGGAGCGGTCCGCACGCCGACAGTGCAGAACAGCTGGGACGAACTCGCGACGGAACAGAGCCGCCTCGATGGTCGGCTCGACATGTTGATCCAGGAAGATGTCGCCCAGACCTCGCTCGAACCGCGGACGAACTCGGTGCTCATCGTCGAGGCGGCGAGCATCGGCAGCGAAGCGAAGGAGGAAGTCGCGCAGATCGCGGCCGCTGCGACCGTCGCGGTGGAAACCCGTAGCTCCAACCAGGCGAGCTTCGACGTGAGCCCAGCTTCCTGCAACGTCGCCGAACGCAGCTGCGACGCACCGATCCGCGGTGGTGTCTACATCGAACGCACCACCGGAGCCGTCTCCTGTACGGCGGGATTCAATGCGACGAGCCTCCAGAACGGCAGTCACTACGTGCTCACGGCGGGCCATTGCTACCGTGCCGCCGCTGCCTGGCTTGCCCGCGAGTCGGACGGCACCTCGCAGTACCTCGGCGAAGTCGAACAAGGCGTATTTCCGGGGAGCGACTACTCGAAAATAAAGGTCGCCAACTCGTACTGGGAAGCGGGCTGGACCTCACAAGTGACCACCTGGGGGACCGGGGAAACTGTCCCGATCACGACCGAAAGCGCCAGCTATCTCGGCGAGTCCGTCTGCCACTCGGGTTGGAAAAGCGGAACGAGCTGCGGCGTCGTCACCGCCCTGGACAAGACGATCGGCTATCCCGAAGGGGTGGTGTACCACCTGACCGAAGCCAGCGGCGCCTCGTGGTGCACGGAACCCGGAGACAGCGGCGGCCCAGTCTGGGGAGGCAACACTGCGGTCGGGTTGATCTCGGGCGCCGAAAAAGAACCCGCGTGCGGAGGCCACAAGGCGTACTACAACGAGGTGATCGAAGCTGACGAAGCGATGGGCGTGTCGGTCGGCGCTCGTTTCACCGCTCCCTTCGAAGATTCGCACCCGGTGTCGATGCGCAATCCGACCACGAACCAATTCTGGATCTACTATCGAAACTCGGACGGCTATCTCTGGGAGCTCTACCGAGACCCGACGACCGGCAGTTGGGCCAACACCAAAGTCCCCGCCACCGAGCCCGCCGCGGCGGGCTCGAGCCCGGTCATCGGCCGTAACGCCACGACGAACGCCCAGTGGATCTACTACGTCGGTGCCGACGGCTACATCTGGGAGCTGTACCGCAACCCGACCACCGGATCCTGGTCGAACACCAAGATCCCGAACGCCCAGGCGGCGTCGCCGGGGTCCAGCCCAACGAACCTCGGCGATCCCTCGGCCGGTGAAGCGTGGATCTACTACCGCGGCTCCGACGGCAACATCTGGGAGCTCTACCGCAATCCGATCAACGGCCTCTGGGCCAACAACAAAGTCCCCGCCGTGGAGCCGGCGCTGGCCGGGTCGAGCCCGGTCATCGGGCGCAACTCGACGACGAACGCGATGTGGATCTACTACGAGGGCGTCGACGGTCATATCTGGGAGCTGTTCCGAAACCCGACGGTGGGCGAATGGGCCAACACCAGGATCCCGAATGCCCAGACCGCGTCGCCGGGGTCCAGCCCGACGATCCTCGGCGACCCGTCAGCCGGACAAGCGTGGATCTACTATCGCGGCGCGGAAGGCTACATCTGGGAGCTCTACCGCAATCCGACCACCGGGATCTGGGCCAACAACAAAGTCCCCGCCCTCGAGCCGGCGGCGGCCGGGACGACCCCGGTGACCGGGCGCAACTCGACGACGAACGCGATGTGGATCTACTACCAGGGCGCCGACGGCTACATGTGGGAGCTGTTCCGCAACCCGACGGTCGGTGAATGGGCCGACACGAAAATCCCCAACGCCGAGGCGGTGGCGCCGGGGACCAGCCCGACGATGCTCGGCGACCCGTCTACCGGTGAAGCCTGGATCGAATACTGGGGCGCCGACGGCTACATGTGGGAGCTGTGGCGCAACCCGAGTAACGGGATCTGGGCCAACGGGCAATTTCCCACCACGGCGCACAGGTAGGCGCGGTCGAAGCGACGGTCGTCTCAATAAGGTAGGCCGATGAGCGCCACCGATCACGCGGCTGCCTATTTCGCCGCCACCGCCGACCTTGCAAATCAGATCCCGCTCGATCGCGTCGAAGCGATGGCTCGGGACCTCGTCGCAGTACGAGAGGGCGGCGGCAGGCTCTTCCTGCTCGGCGTCGGGGGCGGCGCCGGTCACGCCTCCCACGCAGTCAACGACTTCCGCAAACTGGCCGGGATCGAGAGCTACGCGCCCTCCGACAACGTCTCCGAGCTGACCGCCCGGACCAATGACGACGGTTGGGACACGGCGTATTCCGCCTGGCTCGAAACCTCGCGCCTGAACGAGAAGGACGCGCTCTTCGTCTTCTCGGTCGGCGGCGGGTCGCGCGAGCACAACACCTCGGTCAACCTGGTCAACGCGATGGAGCTCGGCAAGGAGCGCGGCGCCAAGCTCTTCGGCGTCTGCGGCGTGCCCGGCGGCACGCTTGCCGATCTCGCCGACGTGGTCGTCCAGATCGACGCGCCCGCGGCGCTGAAGACGCCGCTGGTCGAGTCCTTCCAGGCGGTCGTCTGGCACGCGCTCATCTGCCAGCCGGACCTCGCGGTCCAGGCCGGGCACTGGGAAAAGCTCGAGGCGGCCGACGCGCCGAAGTGACCGGGCCGCGGGCCGCTTTTCTCGATCGCGACGGCGTCCTCAACGCGGGCGAGCCCGACCCCGAAAGCGGCCTTCTCGAGTCGCCGCTACACCCCGACCAGGTGCGCCTCCTGCCCGGGGTGGGCCCGGCGCTGCGGCAGCTCGCAGCGGCCGATTACCTGCTTGTGGGCGTCTCCAACCAGCCTGCCGCGGCGAAGGGGAAGGTGAGCCTCGAGGAGCTGGTCGCAACGCAGGATCGGGTGCTCGACCTGCTTGCCGCCGAGGGCGTGCGCTTCGACGATTTCAAGCTCTGCCTGCATCATCCGCAGGGGATCGTCGAGGGGCTCCGTGGGCCCTGCGAGTGCCGCAAGCCGGCGCCGGGAATGCTGCTGGAGGCCGCCGCGGAGCTGTCGATCGACCTCGCAAATTCCTGGATGATCGGTGACACCGACGCCGATATCGGCGCGGGCCGCAACGCGGGCGCCCGGACCGTGTTAGTCGAATATCCAGGCAGTTCTCACAAGCGGCTCGGCGCCTTCACCTCAGACCGGAGGGCAGTGGATCTGCCCGCTGCGGTAGCCGCCATCCTTAACGGGTAGAGGCATCGTTAGGGTTCGCAACCATGCTCAGGGATATCCAAACGCGCATTTTCGCCGACGGGGCCGACCTCGATGGCATCCTCGCCCTTGCCGAGGACCCCAACATCGCCGGGTTCACCACCAACCCGACGCTGATGTGGAAGGCCGGACTCACCGACTACGCCGACTTTGCCCAGCGCCTGCTGGAGCGGATCACCACGCACCCGATCTCCTTCGAGGTCTTCGCCGACGACGCCGACGAGATGCGCCGCCAGGCGCGCCTGATCGCCGGCTGGGGCGACAACGTCTACGTCAAGATCCCGATCACGACGACCACCGGCGAGTCGATGGCGCCGCTGGTCCGCGAGCTCTCCGAGGACGGGGTCCAGGTCAACGTCACGGCGATGTTCACCACCGCCCAGGTCGAGCTGATCACGGCCGCGGTCAAGGACGGCGCGCCGTCCTACCAGTCGGTCTTCGCCGGCCGGATCGCCGACGCGGGCGTCGACCCGGTGCCGATCATGGCCAACGCGGTCGAGGTGATGAAGGCGGCGCCGAAGTCGGAGCTCATCTGGGCCTCGCCGCGGGAGATCCTCAACGTGGTCCAGGCCGACCAGGTCGGCTGCCACATCATCACGGTCACGCACGACCTGCTGAAGAAGCTCCCCTTGCTCGGGCACGACCTCGACCAGTACTCGCTGGAGACCGTGCAGATGTTCCACCGCGACGCGGTCTCCGCCGGCTTCACGCTCTGAGCGTGAGGGGCCGGGGGGTAGGGGTGGAGAACCGGTGAAACGGGCCTGCGTCACGGGCGGCGGGGGGTTCATCGGCAGCACCCTCGCCGATCGGCTCAGCGCCGACGGGGTCGAGGTCAATGTCGTCGACGACTTCCGCACCGGCCGCCGCGAGTTCGTCGCCGGCCTGCTCGAGCGGCCGGGAACCAAATTGTTCGACGGCGACGTGCTCGACGCCGAGTTGATGCGCGCGGCGGTCTCGGGTTGCGATTGGGTCTTCCACCTGCAGGCGAACGCCGACGTGCGTCACGGACTCGAACACCCGCAGCGCGACCTCGAGCAGAACACGATCGCGACCTCGAACGTGCTGGAGGCGATGCGGGCCGAGGGTGTCACCAAGATCGGCTTCTCCTCGACCGGCTCGGTCTACGGCGAGCCGGAGGTGTTCCCGACTCCCGAGGACGCTCCCTTCCCGTTGCAGACTTCGCTCTACGCCGCCTCGAAGCTGGCGGGGGAGGGGATGATCGGCGCCTACGCCCACGGCTACGAGTTCACCGGCGTGATCTTCCGTTTCGTATCGATCCTCGGCGAGCGCTACACGCACGGCCACGTCTTCGACTTCTACCGCGCCCTGCGCGCCGACCCGACTCGGCTGCGCGTGCTCGGCGACGGTCGCCAGGAGAAGTCCTACCTCTACGTCGGTGACTGCATCGAGGCGATCATGACCGCGGTCGGCGGCCACGAAGACACTCCAGGCGAGACGTCTGTCTACAACCTCGGCACCGACGAGACCGTCGTCGTCGACGACTCCATCGCGCGGATCGTCACCCACATGGGTCTCGCGCCGGAGATCGAACACACCGGCGGCAAACGCGGCTGGAAGGGTGACTCGCCGCTGATCCAGCTCGACTGCACCAAGATCCGCGGTCTTGGCTGGGCCCCGACTCTGACCATTCCCCAGGCGATCGAGCGGACCCTCGAGTGGTTCGAGGCCAACCCCGCGATCGTCCTGCAACCGGAAGGGAGCGCCTCGTGAGCGTCATCTTCAGTCGTGCCCCGCTGCGCATCTCGCTCGGCGGCGGCGGCACCGACCTGCCGTCCTACTACAAAGAGCACGGTGGCTTCCTCGTCTCCGGGGCGATCGACAAGTACGTCTACATGCTCACCCACACGGTCTTCCAGCGGCGCTACCGGATGAAGTACTCGGAGACCGAGGAGGTCGACACGATCGAGGAGATCCGCCACCCGATCCTGCGCGAGACCCTGCTCCGTCAGTGGAAGGGCAACCCGCTCGAGATCGCCACCGTCGCCGACGTCCCGGCGGGCACCGGGATGGGCTCGTCCGGCGCCTTCACCGTCTGTCTGATGAAGGGGCTGGCGCACGCGCGGCGCACCTCGATCGCCCCCGGCGCGCTGGCCGAGGCGGCCTGCGAGATCGAGATCGACGTCTTGAAAGAGCCGGTCGGCAAGCAGGACCAGTACGTCGCCGCGCACGGCGGCATCTGCGCGTACACCTTCAACCAGGACGGCAGCGTCGACGTCGAGTCGCTCGAGTTGGAGGACCGCACCCTGCGTCTGCTGCGCGACCACCTGCTGCTCTTCTACACCGGCGAGACGCGCAGCGCCACGGTCACCCTCGGCGACCAGGACAAACGCTCCAAGGAGGGCGACGCCGAGATGCTGGAGAACCTCCACGCGACCAAGGAGATGGGGTACCGGAGCCGCGACCTGCTGGTCGCCGGTGACCTCGACAGCTACGCCGAACTGATGCACGAGCACTGGGAAAACAAGCGTCGGCGCTCGCCCGGGATGGCGAGCGAGCACATCGACGAGCTCTACACGCTTGCCCGCCGCTCGGGCGCGCTCGGCGGCAAGCTGGTCGGCGCCGGCGGCGGCGGCTTCCTGCTCGTCTACGCCCGCGCTCCGCAGGACACCCGCCAGGCGATGGCCGCCGCGGGCGCGCAGGAGTTGGCCTTCGATTTCGAGTTCAGCGGCGCGATCGGCACGGAGTACGCGTGAGCCGAGGGCCCTTGCGGGTGGGGATCGCGGGCTGCGGTCTGATCGGGGCGAAGCGGGCGGAGGCGCTCGGCGCGGAGGATGTGGTCGTCGGCACCTTCGACGTCGTCCCCGAGGCGGCGCGCCGGCTTGCCGAGGCGCACGGGGCGACGCCGCACGACACCCTCGACTCGCTGCTTGCCGAAGCGCCCGACGTGGTCGTCGTCGCGGCCTCCCATGACCGCCTGGCGGAGCTGGGTGAGGCGGCGCTCGATGCCGGCGCCCACGTACTGGTCGAGAAGCCGGCAGGGGTCGGCACGGTGCAGATCCGCCGCCTGCAAGAGGCCGCGGATCGCAACGGGCGCCAGGTCAAGGTCGGCTTCAATCATCGCTTCCACCCCGGCATCGCCCGCGCCGCCGAGGAGGTCCACAGCGGCGCCCACGGCGAGCTGATGCACCTGCGCGGCCGCTACGGCCACGGCGGCCGGATCGGCTACGACAAGGAGTGGCGCGCCGACCCGGTCCGCTCCGGCGGCGGCGAGTTGATCGATCAAGGGATGCACCTGCTCGACCTGACGCACTGGATGGCGGGCCCGCTGCCGCTCCACTCGGCGCTACTGCGCACGCATTTTTGGGACACCCCGGCGGAGGACAACGCGGCGCTGATCCTCGGCGACCAGCACGGCCGCACCGCTCCTTGGGCGATGCTGCACGTCACCTGGACCGAGTGGAAGAACCTCTTCTCGCTGGAGATCTATTGCCGCACGTCGAAGATCCAAGTCGATGGCCTGGTCCGCTCCTACGGCTCGCAGACCTTGAAGATCTACCGGATGAGTCCCGAGCTCGGCCCTCCCGATCTGGAGGAGATCGCCTACCCCGCCGAGGACACCTCCTGGGCGTCGGAGTGGGAGCACTTCGCCGCCGCGATCGACGCCGCCGACGGTCGCCGGCTGAACGGCAACCTTGACGACGCCCTCTACGCCTGGACCCAGGTCGAGGCCGCCTACGCGATGAGCGACTATGCCGCGATGCGGCAGGCGGTGCCGCAGTGAGCGGCCCGAGCGACACCCTGCGCGCTCCCGCGGGCCTGGCGGCCGCACCCAGCTTTGACCACGGCTGGAAGCTCGGCGATGGCACCGTCGCGCCGTTCCTCTCCTACGTCGACGACGACGCCGCGGTCAATTGGTCCGACGAGCTCGAGGACCTGCACGAGGAGTCGAGCCGCGACCACTTCATCGACGTCTGGACCCGCGGCGCGATGCTCGAACGGCTCGGCCCGGCGCCGGAGGGCGGCTCGATCATCGACCTCGGCTGCTCGACCGGTTACCTACTCGAGGATCTGCGCGACGCCTACCCGGGGCGTCGGCTGATCGGGGTCGACCTCGTCGCCCCCGGTCTCGCCAAGGCGCACGAGCTGCTCCCCGAGGCCTGGCTCCTGCGTGCCGACGTCTGCGACCTGCCGCTCGCCGACGCCTCGGTCGACGCGGTGGTCAGCGCCAACCTGCTCGAGCACGTCCCCGACGACCGTGGTGCGCTGCGCGAGGTCTTCCGGATCCTCAAGCCGGGCGGGCTCGCCGTCGCCGTGATCCCCGCCGGCCCCGATACCTACGACTACTACGACCGGTTCCTCGGCCACGAGCGCCGTTACGCCAACGGCGAGCTGGCGGGCAAGGCGCGCGAGGCTAGGCTGGAAGTGCTCGAAGACGCGCACCTCGGCTCGGTCCTCTACCCGGCCTTCTGGGCTGTGAAGAAGCGCAATCGAATGCGCCACGACCACCTCGAGGGTGAGGCGCTCGAGCGCAAAGTCGCGGAAGATATCGAGAACACCCAGAACTCTTCCTTCGGCGCGTTGACCTGCCGGGTCGAGCGCAGCCTCCTGCGCCGGCGGGTGCGGATCCCCTTCGGCGTTCGCGGCATCACCGTGATGCGGCGGCCCGCGGAGGCGGTCGGTGCCTGACGACGCGCGCCAGACGCTCAGCATCGTGATCCCGACCTTCAACGAGGAGGAGAACATCGGGCGGGTCTACGAGCGCCTGTCCGGCATCCTTGAAGGAATCGGTCTCAAGTGGGAGCTGATCTTCTCGGTCGACCCCTGCACCGATCGAACCGAAGACCGGATCAAGGAGCTGAACGAGAAAGACGCACGGGTCAAGATGCTCCGCTTCTCGCGTCGATTCGGCCAGCCCATGGCCACCCTGGCGGGGATGGAAGCCGCGGTCGGCGACGCCGTCGTGGTGATCGACTGCGACCTGCAGGACCCGCCGGAGCTGATCGAGGAGATGGTGACCCGTTGGCATGAGGGCTTCGACGTCGTCTACGCCCAGCGCCGCACGCGGGTCGGCGAGACGCTACCGAAGCGCTTCGTCTCTTGGCTCGGGTACAAGGTTATCCGTCGTATCGCCGAGGTTGAAATACCGCCCAATACCGGGGATTTCCGCTTGATGAGCCGGCGCGTCGTCAACCACGTGCTGGCGCTCGAAGAGAGCCACGGCTTCCTCCGCGGACTGGTCAGCCTGGTCGGCTTCCCGCAGACCAGCATCCTCTACGACCGTGACCCGCGAGCGGGTGGGACGAGCAAGTACAGCCAACTCACCGGTTCGCTGCTGATCGGCCTCAACGGCGTGATCGGCTTCTCGCGTTACCCGCTGCAGATGATCTCGGTCGGCGGCATATTGCTGTCGATGTTCGCCTTCCTGCTCGGGCTCGTCTACCTGGTCCTGAAGATCACCGGCACCGCGTTCCCGATCGGCAACCCGACGATCGTCTTCCTGGTCTGCTTCTTCAGTGGGATCCAGTTGCTCTCGCTGGGGATCATGGGCGAGTACGTCGGTCGCATCTACGACGAGGTGCGGCACCGGCCGAAGTACATCCTCGAGTCCCGGGTCGGCTGGGCCGACGACGACGAGGCTTGACCGCCTGGGGGGCATCCGGCCCGTTGCCGGTCTGCCTCCTCGCGGGGGGGCTGGGGACGCGCCTCGGCGAGACGGTCCGCGACACGCCGAAGCCGCTGCTCGAGGTGGCGGGTGAGCCCTTCCTCCTCCACCAACTGCGCCTGCTGGCGAGCTACGGGGTAGAGCGCGTCGTGCTCTGCGTCGGCTACCTCGGCGAGCTGATCGAGGCCGGGATCGGAGCGGAGCGCTTCGGCATCGAGATCGCCTACAGCTATGACGCGCCGGAGCTCGACGGCACCCTCGGCGCGATCCGTCGTGCCGCGCCGCTGCTCGGCGAGCGCTTCCTGATCCTTTACGGCGACACCTACCTGCGGGTCGACTACGCGGAAGCGGCACGGCTCTGGGAGGAGAGCGGCGCCCCCGGCCTGATGGTCGTCCTGCGCAACGAGGGTCGCTGGGACACCTCCAACGCCCTCTACGCCGACGGCCGCGTCGTCGCCTACGACAAGCGCGCCCCGACGCCGGAGATGCACTGGATCGACTACGGCCTCGGCGGTCTCGAGGCGGCCGCGCTCGACCTCGTCCCGAGGACCGAGACCGACCTCTCCGGCCTCTACCACGAGCTGGCCGCGGCGGGAGACCTCTGCGGCTACGAAGCGACCGAGCGCTTCTACGAGATCGGCACCCCGGCCGCCCTCGCCGAGGCCGATACCTTCCTGCGGGGGCAGGGTTGATCTCTCTAGGATGCGGCCGATGATCGATCGCCCGGGCGGGGGAGATACCAGCACGCGCGTGGGCGTCCTCGGCCTTTGGCACCTCGGCTCGGTGACCGCGGCCTGTCTCGCCGAGGGCGGCTTCGACGTGGTCGGGCTCGACCCCGACCCAGCGGTCGTCGCCGAGTTGGACGCGGGGCGGCCGCCGGTGGGCGAGCCGGGGCTCGCCGAGTTGATGGCGGCCGACGTCGAGGCGGGGAAGCTGCGCTTCTCGATGCCCGACGCCTCGGCACTCGCCGGTTTCGGCGTGCTCTGGATCGCCTTCGACACGCCGGTCGACGAGGAGGACCGGGTCGACGTCGATTTCGTCGTCGACCACGTGCGGGAGGTCCTGCCGCGGCTCGACCGGGGGACGCTCGTCGTCACCTCCTCGCAGTTGCCGGTGGGCACGGTCGCCGGCTTCGAATCCTTTGCCGCGGGGGCCGGGCGGGAGGACCTCGAGTTCGCCGCGGTGCCGGAGAACCTGCGCCTCGGCAAGGCGCTCGACAGCTTTCGCAAGGCCGAGCGCTTCGTCGCCGGGGTCCGCTCCGAGGCGGGCCGCGAGGCGCTCGCGCCGCTCCTCGAACCGTTCTCCGAGACGATCGAGTGGATGGGGGTCGAGTCGGCGGAGATGACCAAGCACGCGCTGAACGGCTTCCTCGCCACCTCGGTCGCCTACATCAACGAGATCGCGACGATCTCCGAGGCGGTCGGCGCCGACGCCGCCGAGGTCTCGCGCGGGCTGAAGAGCGACGTGCGGATCGGCCCGCGCTCCTACCTCGGTCCCGGCGATGCCTTCGCCGGCGGCACCCTCGCCCGCGACATCACCACGCTGCGGCGGATCGCCGGCGAGAAGGACCTGCCCGCGAACCTGGTCGGCGGGGTCGCCGATTCCAACGACGCGCACCGTCAGTGGGCACGGCGCGTGCTCAGTGACTTCACCGCCGCCGACGGGGGGCTGGCCGGCAAGCGGGTCGGCGTCTGGGGCCTCGCCTACAAACCCGGCACCGACACGCTGCGTCGCTCCTCCTCGCTCGAGCTCTGCCGTTGGCTCCGCGCCGAGGGGGCCGAGGTGAGCGCCCATGACCCGGCCGTCGCGGCGCTCCCGGAGGCCGACCTCGCGCTCGGGATCGAGATGGCCGCGAGCGCCCTCGAGGCGGCGAGCGACGCCGACGCGCTGGTCGTCTCCACCGCTTGGCCCGAGTACCGCGAGCCGAGCGCCGCCGAGATCCTCGCCGCGATGCGCGGCAGCTTGGTCGTCGACGCCGCGGGCTTCCTCGCCGGCACCGTCGGCACCGATCCGAAAGCGACCTACGTACGAGTGGGTGTGAGGCCGCGATGACCGGCGGCGAGTTCGACGGCGTGTTGGACGGCAAGGCGGCGCTGATCACCGGGGCCAACCAAGGCCTCGGGCTGGAGATCGCGCGGCACTACCTCGACGCGGGCGCCCAGGTCTTCATCTGCGCCCGCAACGCCGAGCTGCTGGAGAGCGCTCGAGAGGAGCTGGCCGAGCGCGCCGGCGACGCCGACCGCGTGCACGCGATGGCCGCTGACGTCGCCGACGCGGCCCAGGTCGAGGAGCTGGTCGCGGCGGCGACCGAGCGCTTCCCACGGCTCTCGATCCTGGTCAACAACGCCGGCGTCTACGGCCCGAAGGGACCGATCGAGACGGTCGACTGGGAGGAGTGGACGCGGGCGATAGCGGTCAACGTCTTCGGCTCGATCCTGCCGGTGCGGGCGTTGATCGGGCACCTGCGCGCGCTCGGCGGCGGCAAGATCGTCCAGCTTTCCGGCGGCGGCGCCACTTCGCCGCTTCCCGGCCTCAGTTCCTACGCCGCCTCGAAGGCGGCGATCGTCCGCTTCGCCGAGACGCTCGCCCTCGAGCTCGCCGAGGACAAGATCGACGTCAACGCGGTCGCCCCCGGCGCGCTCAACACGCGCCTCCTCGACGAGGTCCTCGAGGCCGGCCCGGAGGCGGTCGGAGAGGATTTCTACCGGCGCTCGCTGGAGCAGCAGAAAAGCGGCGGCACGCCGCTCGAGCTCGGCGCCGAACTGGCGGTATGGCTCGGATCGGATGCCTCCGACGGCATCACCGGCCGCCTGCTGAGCGCCAAATGGGACCCCTGGCGCGACCTCCCCGATCACCGCGCCGACCTCGACTCCGACGTCTACACCCTGCGCCGCATCGTCCCCGCCGACCGCGGTATGGGCTGGGGTGACGTCTAGTCCGTGAAGGGCCCCCTCGGGACCCGGATCTGGTCGTACCGAGATGCGCCGGCGGTCCACCTTGCGGTGGGGGCGCTCGTCTGCCTCTTCGTCCTCTCGCCTGCCCTATTCACGCCCTGGGGCTTCGGCCCCGACTACTACAACCACCTTTGGCTGGTCTGGCAACAGAGCCAGGCGATCTCCGCCCACGGCCATCCGACGTTCTACATGCAGCAGGCGAGCGGCATCTTCGAACCGTTCTACACCTTCTACGGTGGCACTCTCTACGCCACCGCCGGAGCCGCCAGCGCGATCATCGGCGGCCACACGTACCTCGTCTTCGTCGCTTCGATCGCAGCGGCGGTGGCGCTCGCCTACGGTGGCCTTTGGTGGCTCGGCCGACTCCTCGGCTTGGGGCGTTGGCAGGCTCACTTGCCGGCCTTCGTTTTCGTCACCGCCGCCTACTACCTGACCGACCTCTACGCCCGCGGAGCGTGGCCGGAGATCGTTGCCCTCTCGGCCGTGCCGATGTTCGTCGCGGCCGGTGTCCGACTCCTGACCGGTCCATGGCGGCCGTTCCCGGTGCTCGCCTTCGTGATCGCCACCGTCTTTCTCACCGGAAGCCACAACATCACCCTGCTGTGGACGGTCGTGGTCGTCGGTCCCGTCGCGGTGGTGGTCCTGCTGGCTTCGCGATCTCAGCGTCCCTCGTTCCGCGCTCTCGCCGCCACCGCGGGCCTCGCCCTCGTCTCGATCGGAATCAACGCCTGGTACCTGCTCCTCGACCTGAGCCATAGCGGCGACACCTTGGCCGGCTCGCCGGTAGCGGGCATGGCGTGGCAGGTGACGAGCTACTACGACAAGCTCGGCGTCATCTTCGACCCGCTACGGCAGACGCCGAGCCAGTCGAACACCGCCGGCCTCACGATCGCCGCCCCACTCGCCGCGTTGGTCCTCAGCGTCGTCATCGTTGCCCTGGTCTGGCCTGTCGCGCGCCGCGTCGGCGCCTGGTTCTGGTCGCTGTGGGCGATCCTGCTCGCCACGATCGCCGGGGTCGTCGTGTTGATGACGATGCCCGAAGGCTGGTGGAACACCCTCGGTTCACCATTCATCCTGATCCAATACCCGTATCGGCTCGCCGGTTGGTTGGCTCTCGCCATCGCTTTGCAGCTGGCGGTCAGCTTACGATTGGCGCGCGAGTTGACCGGCGCGAAATACAAGCTTGTGATCGGCCTCGCCGTCGCTCTCGTGCTCGTCGGGGTGGGGCAGGCGGCAGCTCAGATGTTTACCTCGGAACGCGTAGACGGCAAGGGATTCACCGCCAAGACGCATGCTTCCGACCTCGCCTACGCGAACGGGCCGACCACGCCGCCATTTACCTGGTACGACCGGCACAGCTACGCCGATCACTCGCTGCCGCTGGTGGAAGTCCCGGCCGCCCGTACCGTCACCTTGCCGACGCCCTCTCCGGGTCAGACCCGTCTCGTTGCCGAGCTTCGTCTACCTCCCGGCCACGCCCCCGTCGCGACGAACGTGGCGGGCGGTCCCTTCGTCGCCAAGGTAGAAGGCATCAAGGTGATCGGTCGCACGTTAGAAGGAATGCTGGTCGTGTCGCCTCCCGCGGACGGCTCGCGAAGGGCGCGGGTCACGGTGCGGGCGGACGCGGGCGGCCCCGCGGCGGTCGGGCTCGCGATCACGATCGTTTGCCTCCTCATCGTCCTGGCCTTGTTGGTCGCACTGACGATCCGTCCACGGCTCCGTTACCGTCGCGACCCGGCGGCCGGCTGAGCCGCTCCACCTATGGCCGCCACCCTGATCAGCGCCGCTGTCCTCTGCGTCTGTGCCCTCTTCGTCGGGCAGGCGGCGCTGAGACTCTGCGGGGCGCGTGAATGGAATTGGATGGCTCCGGCGGTCGGCCTTTCGTTGCTGATGCTGATCGCCACCCCGGCGATCGACCTTCCCGGCCGGGCGACGACGATGGCGATCCTCCTCTGTCTACTCAGCGTCGCGGCGATCGTCTGGTGCATGTCGTCGCCTGCCCACCGCCCACCGATCAGCGGAGTCACGGCGGCGGTCCCGACCCTGGCGATGGCGCTGGTGCCGTTTCTCGCCGCGGGACATTCGGGGATTCTCGGCGTGACGATCGACAACGACATGCAGGCGCACATGCAGTTCGCCGAAACGTACCTCTCGCAAGCGGTCGAAAACCTCAAGCCGAACTACTACAACCTCTATCCGTTCGGCCCCCACGCGATCGCAGGGACCCTCGCCCGCGGGCTTGGCGTCAACGTCGACCACTCCTTCGCGGGCCTGACTATGGCGCTCCCGGTACTGAACGGTTGGACCGTGCTGGCGCTGTTGCGGCGCGATGCCGCCTGGTGGAAGAAGTGGGTCGCCGCAGGTGTTGTGGCGATGCCCTACCTGGTCGCCGCCTACTACGGCCAGGGCTCGTTCAAGGAGCTGACCGAGACCGGGCTCGTCCTCGCCACCGTCGCCTTCTTCGCCGGCGCCGGTCCGCAGCTCGGCCGAGGCCGTTGGGTTCCGTTCGCGTTGCTGATCGGGGGCATGGTCTCGGTGTACTCCGAGACCGGGCTCGCGTGGCCGGTGGTGATCGGTGCGATCTGGCTGGTCGTGGTGACGGGTCAGCGGATCTACCGGCGCGGCACTGACGGGATCGTCGACGAAGCGCGCACCGCTCTTCCCGCTGTCGGGATCGGTGTCGGCGTGCTGATCCTCGCCCTCTTGCCGCAGGTCGGCCGGATCCACAACTTCATCTCCGCGAACTCGGGCGCCAACGGCATCATCGTGCCGAAGGACGTGCTTGCCAACCTGGTTGGGCCGCTGCCCGGCTGGGAGGGATTCGGCGTCTGGCACAGCATGGACTACCGGTTGCCCCAGTCCTCGGCCTTCATCGACAAGCTCTGGATCGGGATCGTCATCGCGTTGGTCCTCTTCGGCGCCTACCGGCTGATTCGTGGCGGCCGCTGGCTGCTGCCATTGGCGGCGCTCGGGTCGATGGTGATCTGGCGCGTCTCGATGCACACGCAGTCTCCTTACGTGGTTGCCAAGGCGCTGGTGATCGCGTCGCCGCTGTTGCTCGCCTGCGCTCTATTGCCGCTGCTGGATCTGGTCCCTGACCACCTGCGCCCGCTGCGGGATCATCGCCTGCGCTGGGGAGCGGCGTTGGTCGGAGCCGTCTTCATCGTTCTCGTCGTCGGCGTCTCCTCGGTACGCGCCCTCCGCTACAGCCCGGTCGGTCCGACTTACCACGCCGAACAGCTGGCCGAACTAAGCCCCCTCCTGAACGATCAACCGACCCTCTTCCTCGGTGACGACGATTTCATCCACCAAGAGCTGCCCGGGGTCCCGGTTGAGGAGCCGCTTTCCGGAGGCATCCCTGAAGTCGAAACCCGCCCGCAGAAGAAGTTCGCGGAAGGCGCAGCGGCTGATTTCGACACCGTGCCGGCGAACAAGCTGAACGAATTCGACTACGTGATCACGACTCGGGACGCCGCCGGCAGCCAGCCGCCGCCGCAGATGAAGCTGGTCAAGGAGACGCCGAGCTACCAACTCTGGAAGCGGACCGGGACGGTGCGCGAAAGGTCGATCCTCGCCGAGGGCGAAGAACCCGGCGCGGTGCTCGACTGCAGCAGTCCGGCGGGTCGGAAGGTGCTCGCGGGAGGTGGCGTCGCCGCGGTGCGCCCGGCTCCGGTGGTGACCGAAGCGCCCGCCTTTCTGCCGCCGAACAGCACGGCCGCGGTCGAACTCCATCTAGGTCCGGGGGAATGGGAGCTCACCGCTCCTTACGTCAGTCGCGTAAACGTGAAGGTGAGCGGCCCGGGAATCGACACGACGCTCGGTGGCAACCTCGATCGCGGTGGCTCGCGCTACCCGCTTGGCAAGGTCGACGTGAAGGCAGGTGAACCGGTGTTGCTCGAATTCAAGGTCCCGCATCCACTGCTCGCGCTTCCGGTCCCCTACACGTCGATCTACAAAGTCGTCGCAACCAAGGTGTCGCCCGAGCGAGTCGTGCCGATCCGCCAGGCATGCGGCAACTATGTGGACTGGTATCGCGGCGGCGGTGCGGCTCGCTAGGCTTGGCCGATGGCGAAAACCGCGTTGATCACCGGAATCACGGGCCAGGACGGCAGCTACCTGGCCGAACTGCTGCTCGACAAGGGTTACGAGGTGCACGGCATGGTGCGCCGGCTCTCGAGCGAGAACCACCACCGGCTGGAGGGCTTTCGCGACCGGGTCAACCTGCACACCGGCGACCTGCTCGACCAGCGCTCGATGAGCGACATCATCCGCGCCTGCGAGCCGGATGAGATCTACAACCTCGCCGCGATGTCCTTCGTCGGCGCCTCCTGGAACCAGCCGACCCTGACCGCCGAGTTCACCGGCGTCGGCGTCACCCGGCTGCTCGAGGCGATGCGCGAAGCCCGGCCCGAGGCGCGCTTCTACCAGGCTTCTTCATCGGAGATGTTCGGCAAAGTGCGAGAGACGCCGCAGAACGAGCTGACGCCGTTCTACCCGCGCAGCCCTTACGGAGTGGCGAAGGTCTACGCCCACTTCATCACCGTCAACTACCGCGAGAGCTACGGCCTCTTTGCCAGCTCGGGGATCCTCTTCAACCACGAGAGCCCGCGCCGCAGCCTCGAGTTCGTCACCCGCAAGATCACCCACACCGCGGCGGCGATCAAACTCGGCCTCGCCGACGAGCTGGCCCTTGGCAACCTCGACGCGCGTCGGGACTGGGGCTACGCGCCGGACTTCGTCGATGCGATGTGGCGGATGCTGCAACGCGATGAGCCCGAGGACTTCGTCGTCGGCACCGGCGAAACCCACTCGGTCGGCGAACTCGTCGACATCTCCTTCGCCCACCTCGGCCTCGACCCGGCCCAGTACGTGCGCGAAGACCCGAAGTTCATGCGCCCGGCGGAGGTCGACCTGTTGATCGCCGATCCGACCAAAGCGCGTGAGGATCTCGGCTGGGAGCCGAGCGTCGACTTCGAGCAGCTGGT
>DAIQOT010000284.1:0-4444 GCA_036787695.1 Solirubrobacterales bacterium
TGCGCTCGGTCGTCGTCGTCTTACCGGCGTCGATGTGCGCCATGATCCCGATGTTTCGGGTCTTCTCCAGTGGAAAGCTGCGTGCCATGGTTCCGTTCAGTGGGAGTTGAAGTCTTGGTTTCGAGTGAAGTCTTGGTGGTGCGGGTGATGCGGGGTCGCTCAGCGTGAAACGGCGACGATCCGACGCTGCTCGGGGATCGGCGCAAAAAAAGGCCCCAGAGGGCCCGGCGAAGCGAACTACGGCAAAACGACCTGAGCGACGCGCGATGATAGCAGCGCTCGGGCCTCGCGTCACGGGCCTTTCATTGAGAGTAGCGCGCTTCGTTGCCCGGTGGATAAGCGTGGCCTCGGCCTGGCTCTTCCGGGCCCTCCGCCCCCTCCTTATGTGGTTCTTCCGCGGGCTCGCGGCCGGCGAGGCGGGGCTGCGGGCACTCGGGCGCGGCGCGGCGCGGGCGGCGACCGCCGGCGCGACGGTGCTGACGCCGCGGCGGGCGATCGGCCTGGTGCTGGCGGCGAGCGGCGCGCTCCTCGTCGTCTCCCAGTTCATCGACTACCACGGGGTGCAGATCGGCGAACAGGTGAAGCTGCCCGGCGGGCTCGAGTCGGCGCCGCCCCCGACCGTCGACCTGCAGACCGCCGGCCACGCGCACTCATATGTGTTGGTGCCGGTGGGCGCGATCGCGGTGGCGCTCGGGCTGGTCCTTATATGGCGGGGCGGGCGCGCGGCGCGGCTGGCGGCGCTCGGCGCGATCCTCGCCGGCGCCGCGTCGGTCGCGGTCATCCTGCTGATCGACCTCCCCCACGGCCAAGATGTCGGCGCGCTGTCGTCGCGCTTCGCGAGCGCCTCGGCGGTGCTCGAAAAGGGGTTCTCGGCGGAGCTCGCGGCAGCCGGGGCGATGCTTATGTCCGGCTTGCTCTATATTGCGCGGCCGTGCCTAATACGAATCAACTTGTCAGGAAGGGCCGCAAGCGCCCGAAGAAGAAGACCACGACGCCGGGCCTCAAGTCGGGCCAGGGTCGCAAGAAGCGCGTAGCTGCCCCGCAGCGTCGCGGCGTCTGCACCCGCGTCGCAACCGTCACGCCGAAGAAGCCGAACTCGGCTCTGCGCAAGATCGCGCGTGTCCGGCTGACCAATGGGATGGAGGTCACCACCTACATCCCGGGCGAGGGTCACAACCTCCAGGAGCACTCGGTCGTGCTGATCCGCGGTGGTCGAGTCAAGGACCTGCCGGGCGTCCGTTACAAGGTCGTCCGGGGGACGCTCGACGCCGCCGGCGTCAGCGACCGTAAGCAGGCTCGTTCGCGCTACGGAGTGAAAGCCTCCTAATGCCGCGCCGATCTGCAGCGACGATCCGGCCGATCGAGCCGGACGCCCGTTACCGCAACCGCCTTGTTCAGCAGCTGGTCAACAAGGTCATGTCGGACGGCAAGAAGAGCCTTTCCGAGCGGATCGTCTACGACGCCCTCGCCATCGTCGGCGAGCGCAGCGGCGAGGATCCGGTCGAGGTCCTCGAGTCGGCGATCAAATCGCTGACCCCGGTCCTCGAGGTCCGCTCCCGCCGGGTCGGCGGCGCGACCTACCAGGTCCCGGTCGAGGTGCCCGCGCGTCGCGCCCGCACCCTCGCCGTCCGCTGGCTCGTCCAGTACGCCCGCGCCCGCCGCGAGTACTCGATGGCCGATCGTCTGGCCGGTGAGATCCTCGACGCGAACCAGCAGCAGGGCAGCGCCTGGAAGCGCAAGGACGACATCTACCGCATGGCGCAGGCCAACAAGGCCTTCGCCCACTACCGCTGGTAGTAGTCCCCCCGCTCCGATGATGCGCCCGCTGCTCGCGGTCGACGTCGACGGAGTCATCTCGCTATTCGGCTATGACGAGGCGCCGCCTCCCTCGGAGGCGCGCCTCGAGCTGGTCGACGGCTCGCTCCACTGCATCTCGCTGCGCGCCGGCGAGCGGCTCGGTCGCCTGGCCGAGCACTTCGACCTGATCTGGGCGACCGGCTGGGAGGACAAAGCGAACTTCTACCTGCCCCAGATGCTGGGGATGGCGGAGCTCCCCCACCTCACCTTCGACGGCGCCGCCCGCTTCGGCTCGGCGCACTGGAAGCTCGGCCCGCTCGACGAGTACTGCCGCGGCCGGGCGATGGCCTGGCTCGACGACAACCTCGACGACAGTTGCTACCGCTGGGCCCGCGAGCGGAGCGAGCCGACCCTCCTCGTCCCCACCGATCCGGCGCAGGGTCTGCAGGAGGCGGAAACCGAAGCGCTGATCGCCTGGGGAAGCGGGCTCGCCGCCGAGGCGGCGGAACGGGATTCCTGACTCGAACCCTCCGCCCGAATTTCCTACACTCTGCGGATGGGTGGGTTCTGGACGGTCTTCTTTCTCATCGTGGTGCTGAAGATCCCCGTGATCGGGTCGATCTGGCTCGTCTTCTGGGCGGGCAAGCAGGACACCTCGAAGGGCTGGACCGAGAGCGAGGACGACAGTGGGAACAGGCGCAAGAAGATGCCGCCGAAACTGCCGCGCGGCCCCCGCCGCGGACCCCACGGTGGCGGCGCGGCGCTGCCGCTGCCCGACTGCCCGCCAGGCGGCCGGACCCGCGTCGTCAGGCCGGCGCCGCGGCCCGTTTACGCTCGCGCCGGATCTCGCGGAGATACGGGTAAAAGTCGACCTCGACGGTATGACGCTTAGAGGCGACGAACCGCTTGCGCTGCTTCTCTTCCTCGCTCGCGACCTCCCGCTCCATCGTCGCCACCGGCGGCAGCGCCGCGCGGCCTGAGATCAGGTCGGCGACCCATTCGCACTGCGCCTCGGCCAGCGGCATGATCGGGCCGAGCGGCTGCACCAGGCCGATCAAGTAGAGGCCGGGGCGATCGACCGGGACGACCCGGCGGTAGAGCGGCAGCACGTTCTCCGGTGCCGACAGGACCTCGGGGTCGAAGAACGGGAAGGTGATCTTGTAGCCGGTGCAGTAGACGACCAGGTCGACCTCCTCTTCGGTCCCGTCGACGAAGCGGACGCCGCGGCCGCCGGTGAAGCGGTCGATGTTCGGCTTCGCGGCGATGTCGCCGTGGCCGAGGCGCGGGAGGAACTCGGAGGAGACGGTCGGGTGCGCCTCGAGCAGCTTGTGGTCGGGCTTCGGCAGCCCGTAGTCGGTGGGACTGCCGACCGCGACCTTCAGCGAGCGCTGCAGCACCGCCCGCATCACCGGGATCGGGGCGAGGCCGGTGACCGAGTTGGCGATCTCGTCGACCGGCTTGCCGTTCAGGTACTTGGGGATGACCCAGGCGCCGCGGCGGGTCGCGAGAAAAGTCGCGTCGGCGATCCGCGAGCTCTCGACCGCGATGTCGACGGCCGAGTTGCCGATCCCGAGAACGAGGACGCGCTTGCCCTTGGCGACGTCTGACTCGCGGTATTCGTGCGCGTGGATCTGCTCCCCGGCGAACTCGTCGGCGCCGGCGAAGGCGGGTTCGGGCCAGCGAGCGTCCCAGTGGTGGCCGTTGGCGACGAGGACGGCGCCATAGCGGCGGGTCTCCTCCCCACCGGGACCTTTGATCGTCACGTCCCACTCCCCCGCGCCCCCGTCGACCGGGACGACGCTCAGCACCTCGGTGCCGAACTCGATCCGCTCTCTCAACCGGAAGCGGTCGACGACTTCGTCGAAGTAGGCGGCCATCTGGAAGTGGTCCGGGTAGTCCGGATAGCCCTCCGGCATCGGCAACGATTTGAACGCCATCACCCGGCGCGAGGTGTTGATGTGCAGCGACCGATACGCCGACGACATCCCATTGTCGTTTTCGTAGCGCCAGTTGCCGCCGACCTTCGACCCCTTCTCGAAGCAGTCGAAATCGATCCCGCGCGCCTGCAGCACCTGCGCCGCCGCGATCCCCGAGCTCCCCGCCCCGATGACGCAAGCCTTCCCCATGTCGGAAAACCTACCTGACCCTGGCCGGCCGGCCAAAGCACGCTTAGGATCCCGGCCATGCGCCTGCGGATCTTCCTCGTCCTCTGCTGTCTCGCCGCCCTGGCGATCTGGGCGCTCGGCGTCGACGCCTACGTGCACGAAGAGGCTCTACTCGGCAGCGCCCTGATCCTAGTCGGCGGAGCGGTCATCGCCGCGGTCGTCGGCCTCTGGCGCCATGGTCGCGAAGGCGCTGAGGAAGGCGTGCTCGCAGCGATCATCGAGTTCTTCGGCGCAGGTTGGTGAGACCTGGAACGACGTACGGTCGCCGGGAGAAGAGTTCGCGGGTCAGGACACCGCGCGCGGCCGTCCGAGGTGCGTCCCGGGCGTCTCGTGGCGACCCGGGCAGGCTGTGGCCGCCACGAGACGCCCGGGACGTGAGGGGTTCGCCGAGAAGGTGCGGGCTTCGGCACGATCTCCGCTCTTCCGTCACCGTTCGGCCCCTTCTGGAGTCGCGCTGGAAAATGAGTTCGCAGAAACCCACG
>DAIQOT010000086.1:0-14345 GCA_036787695.1 Solirubrobacterales bacterium
GCCAGCTCCTCGGCGAAGGCCGAGGCGAGCGCGGTGTTGTGGTTGGTGGGGTCCATCAAGGAGGGGTGTGGAGCGAAACCGTCCCTATGCGACGGAAAGGTTCCACAGCACGATCACAGTCGGTGGTGCCGCAGCGAATCCTCGTCGATCGTGATGCCGAGCCCGGGGCCCGGCGCGGCGTGCAGGAGGTCGCCCCGCAGCTCGCACTCGGTGGCGGCGATGGTCGAGGCGAAGAGTCGCTGGGTGGCGAGGCCGTGGGCGAGCCTCGCGTCGGCCGCGCGGGTCGCGTCGACCTCCTGGGCCAGCCGGCGTCCCGCGGCGATCCCGACCGGGCCGTCGAGGGCGCTGGCGATGTAGGCGGGGAGGACCGAGTTGATCCGCAGCCCCGGCTGGATCCCGCCGACCTTCGAAATCTTCACCCCGGTGACCGAGAACCCGCCCGCCGCGACGGCGCGTGCCGCGTCCTCGACCGTGACGATGCTCTCGTCGCCCGCCAGCGGGATCGAGACCCGCCGCGCCAGCTCCGCCGCTTCCTCGATCGTCTCGACCGGCTGCTCGACCAGCTCGATCCCGAGCGGCTCGACCGCGCTCAGGATCTCGGTCGCCCCGTCCAGCGACCAGGAAGCATTCGCGTCGAGGCGGATCTTCGCCTCGTCCCCGAGCGCCTCCCGCACGGCCCGCACCTGCTCGACGTCCTCGCCCGCGCCGACCTTCAGCTTGAAGGTCCCGAATCCGTCCGCGGCCCACCGTTCGGCTTCCGCGGCGACGTCCTTCGGCGCCCCGGTGACGAGCGTCGCGTTGCACCGCACCGGATGGCGCTCCGAAGTCGTCGCGCCGCGCTTTCGCTCGCGGTCGAGGAGCGCCGTCGTCAGCGCGCAGCGGGCGGGGAGGGAGAGCGCCGCGTACTCCTCCGGGCCGACCAGCACTTCGGGCCCCGAGGTCTCGCGCCCCCAGGCCTCGAGCTCGCGCACCACCGTCTCGATCGTCACGCCCCCGCGCAGCGACAGCGGCACCGCTTCGCCGAGGCCCTCGACGCCGTCCTCGTCCCTGAGCCGCAGCAGGACCATCTCCCGCCGGGTCAGCGACCCGCGCGCGGTGACGTAGGGCTCCTTGAAGGGGAGCGCGTAGGGGATGACCTCGACCGCGGAGAGGCGCACGGCGCCCGTCTCAGACCGAGATGAGGAGGCCGACAGTCACCAGCAGACTGTAGACCGCGAGCAGCCCGCCGGTCGCCGCGAGGGCTTTGTTCAGCGCCGGGCCGTCGGTCCGCGTTTCCATCGCCCGCAGCGGTTTGATCGCCAGCGGGATCGCGAGCAGGCCGAGCAACGGCCACCACTGGCATTCGCCCGCCCAGATCGTGAACGGCAGCAGCACGAACGCCGCGCCGACCAGGATCCGGTACATGTTGACCGCGTTGGCGCGGCCCATCCGCACCGCCGAGGTGTTCTTGCCGGCGCGCCGGTCGGTCTCCAGGTCACGGACGTTGTTGACGACGAGGATCGCGGTGGCGAGGCAGCCGACGGCGATCGAGAGCCCGAGCGGCAGCGTCGCCAGTTCTTCGAGCTGAACGTAGAAGCTCCCGTTGACCGCGACGAGGCCGAAGAAGAGGAAGACGAAGACCTCGCCGAGGCCCGCGTAGCCGTAGGGGCGCGGGCCGCCGGTGTAGAGGACGCCCGCGGCGATCGAGGCGGCGCCGACGAGGAGGATCACCCAGCCCGCGACGATCGCCAGGTATATCCCGCAGGCGACGGCGACGGCGAAGGCGACCCAGGTCGCGGTCAGCACCCGCTGCGGCGTGACGAGGCCCGCCGAGGTGACCCGCACCGGCCCGAGCCGGTCGGCGGTGTCGGCGCCACGGCGCGCGTCGGAGTAGTCGTTGGCGAGGTTGGTCCCGATCTGGATGAAGATCGAGCCGATCAACGCCGCCACGAAGGCGAGCACCCGCGGCAGGTGCCCCGCGTACTGCCAGGCCGCCGCCGTCCCCACCAGCACCGGGGCGATCGCCGCCGGCAAAGTTCGCGGCCGCGCCGCCTGGACCCAGATCACCGGGCCTCCCGGTCACGGTTGTGCATGATGGAGACGATATGAGAATTGACGACTGGCTCGCTCAACGGGCCCAGAGCTGCCCCGAGCGGACCGCCCTGATCACCGAAGAGGTCGAGGTGACCTACGCCGAGCTCGACGCCGAGGCGAACTGGATCGCCCGCCGCCTCGCCGCCGCCGGCGTGCGCCGCGGCTCGACCGCCGCGCTGACCATGCACCCGCGCCGCGAGCAGGTCGTCCTCGCCCACGCGCTGATGAAGGTCGGCGCCGCGCTCCTGCCGCTGAGCCCGCGCCTGACCGAGGCCGAGCACGCCCGCATCGTCGAGGTGGTCGAGCCGATGATCGACCTCGACGACCCCGGCCTGCTGACCACCACCGAGGCCGACCTGCCGATGCTCGGCGAGCACGACACCGACGACATCTGCGCCTACGTCCTCAGCTCCGGCTCGACCGGGGCGCCGAAGCCGATCGGCCTCACCTACGGCAACTTCCTCTGGAGCGCGGTCGGCGGCGGCTTCAACATCGGCGTCGACCCGTCGGACCGCTGGCTCTGCTGCCTGCCGCTCGCCCACATCGCCGGGCTCAGCATCGTCATGCGCAGCGCGATCTACGGGACGACCGCGGTCCTCCACGACGGCTTCGACACCGAGCGCGTCGCCGCGGCCCTCGCCGACGAACCGATCAGCGTCGTCTCCCTGGTGACGACCCAGCTACAGCGCCTGCTCGAGGCCGACGCCGACCTCTCCGGCCCGCGGGCGATCCTCGTCGGCGGCGGCCCGGTGCCGAAAACGGTGCTCGCCGAGGCGCTCGGGCGCGGCGCCAAGGTGGTCCAGACCTATGGCCTGACCGAGACCTGCTCGCAGGTGGCGACGCTCGCCCCCGAGGACGCCGAGCGCAAGCTCGGCTCGGCCGGTCGCCCCCTGCTCTTCAACCACATCCGCATCCGCGGCGGCGAGATCCTCGTCCAGGGACCGACCGTCGCCCCCGGCCGCTCCGACGAGTCGGGCTGGCTCCACACCGGCGACCTCGGCCGGATCGACGACGAGGGTTTCCTCTACGTCCTCGACCGGATCGACGACATGATCGTCACCGGGGGGGAGAACGTGATCCCCTCCGAGGTCGAGGCGGTGCTGATCGCGCACCCGGCGGTGGTCGAGGCGGCGGTGGTCGGCCGCGAGGACCCCGAGTGGCAGCAGGCGGTGACCGCGGTCGTCGTCCTCGCCCCGGGCGCCGAGGTCACCCCGGACGAGCTGCGCCACCACTGTGCCGAGACGCTCGCCGGCTACAAGGTGCCGAAGCGGGTGGAGCTCGCCGCCGCCCTGCCGCGCACCCCATCAGGAAAGTTGATGAGACGCGCGCTCCGCTAGCCTGCTCGCCATGCGAACCGACGACATCTTCTACGACAAAGACGCTGACCTCTCCAAGCTCCAGGGCAAGACGGTCGCGATCCTCGGCTACGGCTCCCAGGGCCACGCCCACGCTCTCAACCTCAAGGACTCCGGCGTCTCGGTAGTCGTCGGGCTGCGCCCCGATTCCTCCAGCGTCGCCAAGGCCCAGGAGGCCGGCCTCGAGGTCCTCGACATCCCCGACGCCGCCGCCAAAGGCGACGTGGTGATGATCCTGCTCCCGGACGAGAAGCAGGGTGAGCTCTGGCGCGACCAGATCAGCGCCGGGATCGAGCCGGGCAACCTGCTGCTCTTCGCCCACGGCTTCGCGATCCACTTCGGTGAGATCGACGCCCCCGAGGGCGTCGACGTCGGCATGGTCGCGCCGAAGGGCCCGGGCCACCTGGTCCGCCGCCAGTACGAGGAAGGCAACGGCGTGCCGTGCCTGATGTCGGTCCACCAGGACGCTTCCGGGACCGCCCACGACGTCGTCCTCGCCTACGCCTCCGGGATCGGCGGCGGCCGCGCCGCGGGGATCGAGACGACCTTCAAAGAAGAGTGCGAGTCCGACCTCTTCGGCGAGCAGGCGGTCCTCTGCGGCGGCGCCTCGGAGCTCGTCAAGGCGGGCTTCGAGACCCTGGTCGAGGCCGGCTACGACCCGCGCCTCGCCTACTTCGAGTGCCTCCACGAGCTGAAGCTGATCGCCGACCTGATGTACGAGAAGGGGATCCGCGGGATGGAGTACTCGATCTCCAACACCGCCGAGTACGGCGACCTGACCCGCGGCAAGCGCGTGATCGGCGAGGCCTCCCGCGCGGCGATGAAGGAAATCCTCGGCGAGATCCAGTCGGGCGAGTTCGCCAAAGAGTTCATCGACGAGAACAAGGCCGGCAGCAAGAAGTTCGACGAGCTGCGCAAAGCGGGCACCGACCACGAAATCGAGACGGTCGGCAAAGAGCTCCGCGACATGATGCCCTGGATCGACCAGGGCTTCTAAGCGCTCCGACGGGCGGGTCCTGTCGCGGCAGGGGACCCACCATCCCTCCGGTAGCTAAAGCTTCCTCGGGATGGTCCCCCCTACGGTGCCACCCGCCCGGTGGGGCGTTCTCCGCCTAGCGGCCTGACGGAACCTCGGTCCGCTAGCGGTGCGTCTCGCCCTCGGCGAGACGCCCGTCCCTCCCGACGTAGCCTTCTTTCCCGCCGACGATCACGTAGACCGCCTCCTCGGTGTCGCTGAGGTTGCGGAGGCGGCGTTGGGTCGGGGCGTCGACCCAGGCTAGGCCGCCCGCGCCCAGCTCCTGCGAGGTGCCGTCGCCGAACTCGATCGACACGCGGCCGGAGTGGACGAAGTAGAGCTCCTCCTGCTCGTCGTGGAAGTGGCTGCCGGTCGCGTAGCCCGCGGGCAGCACGATCGCGTTGACGCCGAAGGCGGTGACCCCGAGCGGCCCGCGGATCTTGCGAAAGCCCGGCCCCTCGCCGAGGTCATCGAGGCTGGCGCAGGCCCAGCCCGCGCCGCGCTCCACGTTGTCGTTCCCCTGCTCACTCATGTCCTGCCTCCCTCGTGGTTGTCGTTGATCAGACGGCCGGCGCGGCGGGCGGCATCGGCGGCTCCGGCGGAGCGGCGGCCGGGTAGTTGCCCGCGCCCTTCGCCTTCTCCTCGCCGATCGGCGGGTAGTCGTCGGTCAGCAGCGCCAGGTACCCGTAGGTGCGGGCGTAGAAGCCGTTGCAGAAGGTCATCGCCGTGTTCAGCTGCGCCGGCAGGTAGCCGCGGAAGACGATCGTCAGCCAGGCGATCACGCCGATCAGCAGGTGCGCGTAGTTGACCGCGTAGGCGACGATCAGCATCGGGATCGCCAGGATGATCCGGAAGAACGCGGTGAGCCGGCTCTGCTGCTGGGCCCGCGGGGCGACGTTGACGCGGACCGGATAGGCGGGGTCGTCGCCGATCCCGAACGGGGGCCACTCGTCGGTCTGCAGGAACACCCAGGCGTTGGTGCGGACGTAGTACCTGACGAAGCCCGAGTTCAGCTTGTAGAGCCCTTCCGGGTAGCGGCCGGTGATCACGATCGCGACCCAGGCGAAGAAGAGGGTGAAGGTCGCCGCGATCTCGTAGACGTAGGCGACGATGAGCCACGGGATCGCGAGGATGATCCGGAAGAACGTGGTGGCGCGGTTCTGCTCCGACTTGTAGTCGGCTTCGTAGCTGACTGGGTACATCACTCCCCCTAAATGTCTGAAGTTGCCTGAGAGCAGCGACTTTTGACTGGTGTGTGGACGACTCGCCGAGCCTAACCCGGGGCCCGGCCGCGGTCTACGGGCCCGGGTGAATAACCTGTCGCCTCGATGACCACCGCTGACACCATCGTCGCGATCCCGGCGGACCTGAAGCCGGGGGACGGACGTTTCGGCTGCGGGCCGTCGAAGGTGCGCCCGGAGGCGCTGGCGAAGCTCGCCGAGCAGTCGGACCTGATGGGGACCTCGCACCGGCAGGCGCCGGTCCGCGACCTCGTCCAGCGCATCCGCGAGGGCCTCACCGAGCTTCTCGGCCTCCCCGACGGCTACGAGGTCGCGCTCGGCAACGGCGGCACGACCGCCTTCTGGGAGTCGGCCTGCGCCTGGCTGATCCGCGAGCGCTCGCTCCACCTCACCTACGGCGAGTTCTCCCAGAAGTTCTCCAAGTCGGCCAAGGTCGCGCCTTTCCTCGGCGACCCGATCCTGGTCGAGGCCGAGCCCGGGAGCGCGCCCGCGCCGCGCGGCGACGCCGCCGTCGACCTGATCGGCTGGGCCCACAACGAGACTTCGACCGGCGTGATGGTCCCGGTCGTGCGCCCCGTCGACGCGGGCGACGCGCTGATCGCGATCGACGCCACCTCGGGCGCCGGCGGCCTGCCGCTCGACGCCTCACAGGCCGACGTCTACTACTTCGCCCCGCAGAAGGGCTTCGCCTCCGACGGCGGCCTCTGGCTCGCCGCGCTGAGCCCGGCGGCGATCGCCCGGATCGAGGAGCTCGACGGCGCCGCCGACCGCTGGCAGCCGGAATTCCTCTCGCTCGCGGTCGCGCTCGACAACTCGCGCAAGCAGCAGACCTACAACACGCCCGCGCTCGCCACCCTGATTCTGCTCGACGACCAGATCCAGTGGATGCTCGGCAACGGCGGCCTCGACTGGTGCGTCACCCGCACGAAGGACTCCTCGTCGCGCCTCTACTCATGGGCCGAGGGGACCGAGTTCGCGACCCCGTTCGTCGCCGACGAGGAGAAGCGCTCCTACGTCGTCGGCACGATCGACTTCGACGCCACGATCGACGCCGCGGCGATCGCCAAGGCGCTGCGCGCCAACGGCATCGTCGACACCGAGCCGTACCGCAAGCTCGGCCGCAACCAGTTGCGGATCGGGATGTTCCCGGCGGTCGAGCCGGACGACGTCGAGGCTCTGACCAAGTGCATCGACTGGGTAGTCGAGAACGTCGACGGCGTCCGCGCCGCGAGCTAGGTTCCCGCGCCGATGAAGGTCCTGGTCAAAGAGAAGATCGCCGACACCGGCGTCGACCTGCTGCGCTCGAAATTCGACGTGGACCTCGGCCTCGACATGTCCGACGAGGAGTTCCGCGCCAAGCTCCCCGAGTACGACGCGATCCTGATCCGCAGCGCCACCAAGATGACGCCGGAGCTGATCGACCTGGCGACCAACATGAAGGTGATCGGCCGCGCCGGCACCGGCGTCGACAACGTCGACATCCCGGCCGCGACGCGCCGCGGGATCATCGTCGCCAACGCGCCCGAGTCGAACTCGGTCGCCGCCGCCGAGCACACCTTGGCACTGTCGCTGGCGATGTTCCGCAACATCCCGCAGGCGCAGGCGACGCTCGTCGCCGGCCGCTGGGACCGGGCCAAATTCAAGGGCGCCGAGCTCTACGGCAAGACCCTCGGCGTGATCGGCTTCGGCCGCATCGGCCAGCTCGTCGCCAAACGGGCGCGGAGCTTCGACATGGAGGTCATCGCCTACGACAAGTTCGTCTCCGCCGAGCGCTTCCGCGATCTCGGCGTCGAGGGCGTCGACGACCTGAACGACCTGCTCGGCCGCGCCGACCTGATCACGCTCCACACGCCGCGCACGCCGGAGACCGAAGGGCTGATCGACGCCGAGGCGATCGCCGCGATGAAGGACGGCGCCCGGATCGTCAACTGCGCCCGCGGCGAGCTGATCGTGCTCGACGACCTTCTCGCCGGCCTCGAGTCGGGCAAGCTCGCCGGCGCCGCGCTCGACGTCTTCCCCTCGGAGCCCTTCACCGAGCACCCGATCTTCCAGCGCTCAGACGTCGTCGTCACCCCGCACCTGGGCGCCTCGACCGCCGAGGCCCAGGACCGCGCCGGCGTCGTCACCGCCGAGCAGGTCACCGAGGCGTTGACCGGCGGCGTCGTCACCAACGCGGTCAACATCGCCGCCGTGCGCCCGGAGGAGATGGAGGCGCTGGCGCCCTTCGTCCCGCTCTGCGAAAAACTGGGACGGCTCGCCCAGGGGCTGAACCAAGGCTCCGTCGACAGCGTCACCGCCGAGTTCCGCGGCCGCCTCGCCTCCTACGACACCCGCCTGCTCGGGATCGCCGTCCTCGCCGGGATCCTCTCCGGCAACACCGAGACGCCGGTCAACCTCGTCAACGCGCCGCAGATGGCCGAGGAGCGGGGGATCGAGCTGATCGAGACCAAGGACTCGATCGCGACCAACTTCACCGAGCTCGTCACCGTCCGGATCGGGTCGGGCGCCGACGCGGTCGAGGTCTCGGGCACCGGCGTCGGTCCCAAGAACGAGCCCTACCTGGTCTCGGCCTGGGGCGAGAGCTTCTACCTGCCTTTCGCCGAGCACATCACCGTCTTCCGCTACGCCGACCAGCCGGGGATGATCGGCCGCGTCGGCACCGCCTTCGGCGAGGAGGGCGTGAACATCGTCTCCGCCGCGGTCGGCGCCGAGCACGGGGGAGGGGCCGGCGCGGTCATGGCGCTGACCACCGACGCCGCCGTGCGCCCCGAGGCGCTCGAGAAGATCCTCGGCCTCGACGGCTTCTCCGTCGGCCGCTCGGTCGACCTCTAGCCGCGAGCCCCGTCCCAACTGACGACTCCGACCGCAACTCGGCGTCAAGAGATTGTTAAGTAGGGCGATGAAGCGCTTCAGCCTCCTCGTCCTCGCCGCCGTCCTCGCGGTCGCGGTCTTCGCCGTCGGTTCCGCCTCGGCGGTCGAGGGCCCGCGGACCGAAGTCGGGCCGCCGGAAAAATCGATCAACCTCGTGCTCGCCGGCAGCCCCGGCGACGACCGGATCACGATCGAACTGTCGGCCGACGGGCGCTCCTACGAAATCGACTCGGCGACGCCGCTCGAAGTCGCCAGCCCGGTCTGCTCGCACCCGGAAAAGACCCCGGAAGACCTGCTCTGCGAAGCGGCCCCGATCGCGGGCTTCGAAGTCAACACCGGGGTTGGTGACGATTCGGTCGTGATCGGTCGCCTGGTGCCGGTCCCGGCGACGATCCGCGGCGGCGAAGGCGACGACGTCCTGGTCGGCGGCGCGGCGGCGGACAAGCTGATCGGCGGCCCGGGCAACGACGAACTGAACGGCCGCGGCGGCAACGACGTCTTGATCGGCGGCTCCGGCGACGACACCCTGATCGGTGGCCCCGGCAACGACATCCTCCAGGGCGGGACCGGGCACAACACCCTGGTCGGCGGCCCCGGCAAGAACATCATCGAATAGCGGCGCCTCCGCGCGGCTCCGACTAAGCCGGCGCGGTCGCCCGCTTCCGTACCAGCGCGCCGCCGACGAACAGCAGGCTGATCACGACCCCGACCAGGGCGATCCCGGCGTCCAGCCGGAAGCCCGCCTGGAAGCCGTCGATGAACGGCGGGTTGAAGCTGGAGAAGATCGTCGTCGTCAGTCCCAGCCCGATCGAGCCGCCGGCGATCTGGAACATGTAGACGATGCCGCCGGCGAGGCTCGCCTGCGATTCGTCGACCGAGGTCACCCCGGCGGTCGTCGCGGTCGCGTAGAAGCTGCCGATCCCAATGCCGAGCACGATCATCCCCGGCACCAGCGCCCCATAGGACGAGTCGGCGCCGACCAGCGAGAAGAGCAGCGCCGCGGCGCACATGCAGGTGGCGCCGAAGGTCGCCAGCCGCTTCGCCCCGACCCGCTCGTAGAGCGGGCCGGCGACGAACGAGACGAGCGCGAAGGTCGCCAGCGCCGGGACCATCCCCAACCCCGATTCGAGCGGTGAGAAGCCGAGCTGGGACTCCATGAACTGGGGCAGGTAGAGCAACGAGGCGAAGAAGGTCGCCGACATGCAGAGGATCGCCACGCAGGAGGCGGCGAAGTCGCGGTTGGCGATGATCGCGGCCGGGATCAGGGCGTGGCGGCCGGCGCGGCGCTCGAGCGGCACGAAGCCGACCACGCCGATCACCGCGATGACGAAGAGCCCGATCACCCGCGGGTCGCCCCAGCCCCAGTCGTCGACCTGATCGAGGGCGACCAGCAGGCTGACGAGCCCGATCGAGATCGCCGCGATCCCCGGATAGTCGATCGCGTGATCGGCGTCCTCGGGTTCGTCGAGGTGGACGCTCCACCAGATCACCCCGACGGCGAACGCCGCGATCGGCACGTTGAGGAAGAAGATCCAGCGCCAGGTGAGGAGGTCGGTGAAGACGCCGCCGATCAGCGGCCCGATCGCGTTGCCGAGCCCCGCCGCGCCCATGATCACGCCGCCCGCCAGCCCCGCCTTCTCTTCCGGCAGGATCGCGTAGGTCATGCCGATGATCGCCGGCAGCATCAGCGCCGCCCCGACCCCCATCAGGGCCCGGGTGATGATCAGGAAGGTCTCCGTCGGCGCCACGCCGCCCGCGACGGAGAAGAGGGCGAAGATCGCCGCGCCGAGGAAGAAGGCGTTGCGCCGCCCGAACATGTCGGCGAGCCGCCCGCCGGTCACGATCATCACCCCGAAGGTCAGCGCGTAGGCGTTGACGACCCACTGGATCGTGTTGATGTTGGTATGGAAGTCGCTCTCCATCGTCGGCAGCGCGACGTTGATCGCGGAGAAGTCGTTGGCGATCGTCACCGTCGCGATCCCGATCGCGAACAGGGCCAGCCAGTTGATCGGTTTCCCCTGCGCCACCTGCGCGGCAGGCTAGAACACCGGCCGGCGGATGCGCTACCCTCAGCCGTGGAAATGGCCTTCCCGCGCAACACCCTCGCGCTTCTCCTTCTCCTCCCCCCTCGGGGGGAATAGCGCTGGGCGGCGCGATAGCCGCGAGAGACAAAAGGCAATTCCAGAGTTAGAGAGAAGGAGGGTCCCATGGGACCGAACGACACCGAAGTAGCCGCCTCGCCCGACGCCAACCGCGTCCACATCTTCGACACCACCCTGCGCGACGGGGAGCAGTCGCCGGGGATCTCGCTGAACGCGGTCGAGAAGCTGGAGATCGCCCAGCAGCTCGCGCGCCTCGGCGTCGACGTGATCGAGGCCGGCTTCCCGATCGCCTCGCCGGGGGACTTCGAGGCGGTCAAGGGGATCGCGCAGACGGTCGAAGGGCCGATCATCTGCGGCCTGGCCCGCACTCACAAGGGGGACATCGACGCCGCCTGGGGCGCCGTCAAATTCGCCGAACGCCCGCGGATCCACACCTTCATCTCGACCTCCGACATCCACATCAAGTACCAGATGGACACCGACCGCGAGGACGTCAAGGGACAGGCCAAGGCGGCGGTGACGATGGCGAAGGCCTACTGCGAGGACGTCGAGTTCTCGCCGATGGACGCCAGCCGCTCGGACTTCGAGTACACCGCCGAAGTGCTGCAGATCGCGCTCGACGCCGGGGCGACCGTGATCAACGTCCCCGACACGGTCGGCTACGCGACGCCGGAGGAGTACGCGGCGATGTGGAAGACCTTCTACGAGCTGGTGCCGGACCTGCATAAGGTCACCACCTCGGTCCACTGTCACGACGACCTCGGGCTGGCCGTCGCCAACTCCTACGCGGGCGTCATCGCCGGCTGCCGCCAGGTCGAGTGCGCGGTCAACGGGCTCGGCGAGCGCGCCGGCAACTGCTCGCTGGAGGAGATCGCGATGCTGATCAAGGTCCGCGAGGACGTCCACGGGTTCACCACCGGCATCAACACTCGCGAGATCGCCCGCACCAGCCGCCTGGTCAGCCGCATGACCGGCTATCCGGTGCAGCCGAACAAGGCGATCGTCGGCCGCAACGCCTTCGCCCACGAGTCCGGGATCCACCAGGACGGGGTGCTGAAGGAGCGCTCGACCTTCGAGATCATGGACGCGACCGAGGTCGGCTTCGAGTCGAACTCGATCGTGCTCGGCAAGCTGTCCGGCCGCCACGCGCTGAAAGACGCGCTGGAACAGCTGGGCTACAAGGTCGAGGGCGCCGCCCTCAACTCGGCCTTCAAAGCGTTCAAGGAACTCGCCGACCGCAAGAAGCAGGTGACCTCTCTGGACCTGGAAGCGATCGTCTCCGACGAAATGCGCGACCGCGCCGACGCCCACGAGCTGGCCTCCTTCGAGGTCACCGCCTCGAGCGAGAAGGAGCCGATGGCGAAGGTCGGCGTCACTCTGCCCTCGGGCGAGCTGGTCCTCGGCGAGTCGACCGGCGACGGCCCGATCGACGCCGTCTTCCGCGCGATCAAAGCGGCCACCGGAGTCGACAGCGAGCTCGCCAAATACACGGTCGAGGCGGTCTCCGGCGGCGACGACGCCCTCGGCGAGGTCACCTGCCAGGTCCGCACCAACGGCACCCTGGCCTCCGGCTCCGGCGTCGCCACCGACATCATCGAGGCCAGCGCCCGCGCCTACCTGCGAGCGCTGTCCAACTCCCTCGAAGGCGCCGCGACCCGCGAGGCCGAGGCCGCAACCGCCGAAGCCGCCATCGAGCGCACCGGCCCGTAACAAAGATTCCCCAAACCGCGCACCACGCGTGCGCATTTCCCCGTCAGCCTCGGTCCCATGCCCGGACCGTCTGCATTTCAGGCCGCTATTCGGCCCCAAACGCAGACGCTCGATGTCGCCGTCGCGGAGTTGGCCCGGGGACAGCACGGGATCGTGGAGCGGGGGCAGTTGATCGCCCTCGGCTTTGAGCCGGGGGCGATCAAACGACGGATTCAGGCCGGGAGACTCCATGTCATTCACCGAGGGGTGTACGCGGTGGGGCATACGGCGATCACGAGGCAGGGGCGGTGGATGGGGGCGGTGCTGGCTTCAGGGCCGGGGACCGTTCTCAGTCATCAATCCGCGGCGGGGCTTTGGGGGATCTGGGGATCGGGAGCGGGGGAGACGCACGTGACGGTGCCGCGGAAGACGCGCTCGCAACGCTCCATCCACCGCCACTTCTCGGTGCTTCCCGACGACGAGCGAACGGTCCTCGCCGGCATCCCGACGACCTCCGCGGCCCGAGCAATCCTCGACCTCGCCGCGGCTAAAGGCCCCGCACCGGCGGAGAGCGCCCTCCGCGAGATGGAATACCTCGGGATCTACGGCCCGATCTCGCTCCCGGCCCTCCTCGAACGCCACCCACACCACAAAGGCACGCCGATCGTCCGAACCTGTCTCGAAAGGTTGGCCGAAGACCCCGGCGGGCGCATCCGCAGCGACCTTGAGGAAGCCTTCCTGCCCTTCCTCGATGCCCATCGGATCCCTCGGCCACGCCTGAACGCCTGGATCTCGCTCGACGACGACCGCTTCCAGGTCGATTGCCTCTGGCCCGAGCCGAAGCTCATCGGGGAGCTCGACGGCTTCAAGTCCCACGGCACGAAGCGAGCCTTCCGCAAGGACCGCAGGAGGGATCGGAGGCTCGGAGCGCGTGGATTTCAAGTGGTTCGAATCACCGAAGATCAGCTGTTGGGGGAAGCGGATGAAGTGGCGGCCGACCTCAGAGCGCTGATTTACAATCGTCCGTGATAACTTACGAGCCATGGCGACGATGACCGCTCCATCAGTTCCGCCCGTAGGCCCTCGCATCCGCGCGCTGCGCGAGGCGATGTCGCTGTCGCTGCGCGACCTGGCGGACCGCTCGAAGGTCTCGGCGCAGATGCTCTCGCAGGTCGAGCGGGGGGAGACCTCGCCGACGCTCGCGGTCGCGGCGAAGATCGCCTCCGGCCTCGAACTGACGCTGTCCCAGCTTCTGCGCCTCGACGAGGGCCAGCACGTGGCGATCTCCCGCGCCGCCGAGCGCCGCAGCTCGCGCCACGGCGGGCACCTGATCGAGGAGCTCACTCCGCCGCTGCCCGGCCAGCGCGCCGACGTCTCCCTGCACGTGCTCGACCCCGGCGCCACCACCGGCGGCGCCTCCGACCCGCCGATGCACGAGCCGGGCAGCCGCGAGACCGCGATCGTCCTCGCCGGCGAGCTGGCGCTGGTCCTCGAGGGCCGCCGCACCGAGCTTCAAGAGGGCGACAGCGTCACCTTCGACGCCGACCTCCCGCACCACTTCGAGAACGAAGGAACCGACCCGGCCCGCTTCATCGCGGTGATAGCCGCTGGACTGAGGAGGAGCTAGCAGTGCCCAAGAACATGTTCGAAAAGATCTGGGAGCAGCATGAGGTCAGCGAGGGGCTGATCTACATCGACCTGCACCTGGTCCACGAGGTCACCTCGCCGCAGGCCTTCGACGGCCTCCGCCTGGCCGGCCGCACGGTCCGCCGCGTCGACAAGACGCTCGCGACCGCCGACCACAACACGCCGACCGACGGCACGATGGCCGCCCGGCTGATCGCCGACCAGCTCTCGCGCGTCCAGGTCGAGACCCTGGAACGCAACTGCGAGGAGTTCGGGATCAAGCTGTACAGCCTCGGCTCCGACCGCCAGGGGATCGTCCACGTGATCGGGCCGGAGCTCGGCGTCACCCAGCCCGGCATGACGATCGTCTGCG